>JAUIFV010000083.1 GCA_030430155.1 Gammaproteobacteria bacterium | reverse complement strand
CTGCTGCGGCGTTGCAGCCCTCGGACATAGAGTGACTATGCCTCTCGGGGCTGCGCCCCCGCTTGTTGGTAACGGGGGCAGACGCAGGACTCGCAACGCGGCTCGCGTGCATTGTTCAGGGAGTCCCTAGGCGCGCTGCACAGTCTGCACCACCTCGATACGACGCAGCTTGCGCATCAGATCGTTGAGCTGCTGCGTGTTGTGCACTTCCAGGGTGAAGAACAGCGTCGCGCTGGTCATGTCGCGCTCGCCGTACTCGACGTTCTCGATGTTGCAGTCCTGGGCGGCGATGGCCGCGGCCACGGTGGCCAGCACGCCCGGCTTGTTGGCCACTTCGATCTTCAGCTGGACGCGGAACTCGCCCTCGGCCTGGGCCTCCCAGTCGACCAGCATCATCCGCTCCGGATGCTTGCGCAGCTCGACCACGTTGGGGCAGCTGGTGCGGTGGATCACCAGGCCCTTGCCGGCGCTCAAGAAACCGACGATGGGGTCACCGGGCACCGGATGGCAGCAGTTGCCGAAGCTGACCACGCCGCGCTCGGCGCCGCTGATCCGCACCACCTCGGCATGCCGGCTCGGTTCGCTGCGTCCCTTTTCACCGCGAGCCAGCTGCTTGGCGACCACCGCCGGCATGCGATTGCCCAGCGCCAGATCGGCAAGCAGTTCCTCCAGACGCTGCACCCGGTTGTCGGCCAACATCGACTCGATGCGCTCGCGCGGAATGCTGTCCAGGCTCGCGCCCAGCGCATCCAGGGCCCGCTCCAGCATCCGCGCGCCCATCGCCACCGCGTCCTCGTGCTGCAGGTGACGCAGATAGTGGCGGATCGAGGTGCGCGCCTTGCTGGTGACCACGAACTCCAGCCAGTGCGGCTTGGGGCTGGCCCGCGGCGCGGTGATGATTTCCACCGTCTGACCGCTGTGCAGGCGGGTACGTAGCGGCACCAGGCGCTGATCCACCCGCGCCGCCACCGCGTGATCGCCCACATCGGTGTGCACTGCGTAGGCGAAATCGATGGCGCAGGCGTGTCGCGGCAGCGCCAGGATGCGGCCCTTGGGCGTGAACAAATAGACCTCGTCGGGAAACAGGTCGACGCGGACGTTGTCCAGGAACTCGATGGGATTGCCGGCTTGGCGCTGCGAATCGAGTAAGCCCTGCAGCCACTCGCGAGCGCGATGCTGGGCGCTGTTGGCCGGCGAATTGTCGGACTTGTAGATCCAGTGCGCGGCGACACCGCGCTCGGCCACCGTATCCATGTCCTCGGTGCGGATCTGCACCTCCAGCGGCTGCCCAAAGGGGCCGAACAGGGTGGTGTGCAGCGACTGGTAGCCGTTGGCCTTGGGGATGGCGATGTAGTCCTTGAAGCGGCCGTCCACCGGCTTGTACAGGTTGTGGACCGCGCCCAGCGCGCAGTAGCACTGCATCACGCCGCCGACCACCACCCGGAAGCCCTGCACGTCCATGACCTGATCGAAGGTCTTGTGCTCTCGCTTCATCTTCCGGTAGGTGCCGTAGGGGCTCTTGATGCGCCCGATCAAACGCGCCGGCACGCCTTCCTGGTCGAGCTTGTGCTTGAGTTCCTCGGCGATCTTTTGCATCGGCTCGCGGCGATTGCCCATCAGCCGGCGCAGCTCGGCGTCGATCACCCGGTGGCGAGTCGGATAGTAGGCGCGAAAGCCCAGATCCTGCAGCTCGGCCTTGATCGCGTTCATCCCCAGCCGCTGGGCGATGGGGGCATAGATCTCCAGCGTTTCGCGGGCGATGCGACGGCGACTGTCCGGATTCATCGCACCCAGCGTGCGCATATTGTGCAGGCGGTCGGCCAGCTTGATCAGGATCACCCGCAGATCCCGCGCCACCGCCAGCAGCATTTTGCGAAAGCTCTCGGCGGTGGCCGCTTCACGGGAAGCGAAGTCCACCTTGTCCAGCTTGGTAACGCCGTCGACCAGATCGGCCACCGTGGAGCCGAACTGCGCTTCCACATCGGCCTTGGTGATGTCGGTATCTTCGATGGTGTCGTGGAGGATGGCGGCGACGATGGTCTCGCCGTCCATGTGCATATCGGCCAGTATCCGCGCCACAGCCACCGGGTGGGTGATGTAGGGCTCGCCGCTCTTGCGCATCTGCCCGCGGTGGGCTTCTTCGCCGATATGAAAGGCATGCGCGACCAGAGCGATCTGCGCAGGGCTGAGATAGCTGCTGATCTGCTGCTGCAGTTCAATCATGTAGTGAGGAAGCAGATCCGCTTCCTCAGCTACCGCCGCCGCAACCGCGACGGCCGCTTGGGGATCAGGGCTGCTGCTCGACACCTTGGCCCCAGATCATGGCTATCAGTCGTCGCCAGACCGATTCAGGTCGTCTTCCAACTCCGCCGTGGCCCATTCCAGGGCTTCACGCTCGGCGGCTTCGCGCTCGCGACGCTCGACTTCGGCCAGCAGTTCGTGGGTAACCACGCCGTCGGCGATCTCGCGCAGCGCCATGACCGTGGGCTTGTCTTCGTCCACCATCACCAGCGGCTCGGCGCCCTTGGCCAGCTGGCGCGCGCGCTTGCTCGCCATCAACACCAGCTCAAAGCGGTTATCCACTTCCTTGAGGCAATCTTCAACCGTAATACGTGCCATCTACTCGTCCAACAATGCAAAAGATTCAACCTAGCAGTGTAACGCGAGTTTGAACCCGTCTCCAAGTAACAATTTCGGTTGCAGCATCGCTGGGGGATCGTGCCGAGCCCTCACAGACGTGCCTGTGGGCCCAATTGCGGAGCTTCGATGGCCAGGCGCACTACTGCACCCGTTGCGGCGCCTTGAGCATCACCGCACCGGCGAAGCGTCGATCGGCGGAACGGCCACCCCGCTCCCGACACAGCGCGTACTCGTCCATGGGCTGCAAGCCCAGCCACTGCCCGGAGAGCATCCGCACCTGCACCAGCACCCGCACCAGTTCGGCAAAACTGCGCGCCAGATGCTGATAAAGGTCGGCCAGTCCGGCGCGCAAGTGCGCAGCCAGCTGATCGTAGGAGCCGCGCCCCAAATCAACGAAATAATTCAGCGAAACCATCCGCTCGGCGGCCTGCTCGGGATACAGGCCTGCAAGCAGCAGACAGCGGTCGCCGACGTCGCGCAGCGCTTCTTCACGCCGTTTGCCGGAACACTCCAGACCCCGCAGCAGCTCCATCGCCATTACCCTGCCGGCCAGCTGGCTGTCGCTCTGATGGCGCATCAGGGTGAACACCAGATAGCTTTCCAGCATCTCGTCCAGCTGCTGCTTGCCGCGCTGCTCGGCATCCTTGATCAGCGCGTGCCACAGGGCAGTGGGGTTGGGGTCGGTGTGTATGCCGTCGCGCATGGCCTCTCCTTGGTCTGTCGCAGCCACGCGCGCGTGCTCGCCCGAATACGGGCCAATGCCGCTGACGAAGCGCTAGGACTGGACGCAGCAGGCCATTCCCGGCCTGCCGCAAGCCAGCCCGACCGATCGCCGGCGGGCATGCGCGGGTGTTTGCGTTGGCGCCAATGCCCACACCCGTCCGAGCAACCACAGGCCGCTCAGGGTGCAGACGAAATACCAAATCAACAAGGGGAGCCCGATCAGCGCATCGGCGGCATCACCGGCGCAGCGCCATCGGCCGGAGAAGAACCGGGTCAAGGGCGACTCGCGCTGGACAGCGTTCACGCTGGGCATAGGTCTGATTCTATTGCCAAATTCGGCAAAAGCCAGCCCCTGCGGGGGCACCGCGCAGCGCGGTTCAGACTACTGCCAGGTCAACGATGCGCTCAGTCGCCCGCCTTTAGTCGATCCAGCAGCGCCTGCACATAGCCGTGCTCGGCACGCAGCTCGGCGCGGGCCCTGCGCCAGTCCGGATAGAGCTCGGCGACCACCCGCCAGAAGGCCGGTCGGTGATTGCGTTGGCGCAGATGAGCCAGCTCATGGGCCAGCACGTAGTCGGCGAGACGCGGCGGCAGGAACACCAGCCCGAGATTCAGCGACACCGCCCCAGCCGGCGAAAGGCTGCCCCACAGGCTGCGCATTGCGCGCACCCGCACCCCAGCGCAGCGCTGACCCAGCTGCGCCTGCCACTGCGGCAGCTGCAGCATCGCCCGGCTGCGCAGCTGACGCAGCAGTTCGGCGCGGAGCAGGCGGGCCAGCGCCTTGGGCGCATCGGCGCGCTGCCGATCCAGGCCGACGATGAGCGTCGAGCCGTCCACCCGCACGGCCGGGGGGCCGGCCACCGTGACTACCCGGTGACGCTGCCCCCATAGCGGTACAACGGCATCGGCCGCGCGCAAATCCAGAGCGACTGTGGCTCGGTCGATGTCGCCTCGCTGGGTCTGCTGGTGTTTTTCGATCCAGTCCCGATGCTGGTCGACGAACTGGCGCACCGTGGCAGCGTCCAAGCCTGGCGGTATCACCAGCTCGATCCTGGTGCTGCGTACCGCCAGGCGCAGCCGTCGGGAGCGCGGGTTGGTCCTGGCGTACAGGCCCAGACCGGCGAACTCAGCCAGATCCAGCCCCGCGTTTGCGCCCTTCACCGCTGCGCGCCCTCAAGCAAACGTAAACAGCGCGTCCAGGCGGCTGTATAGCCGGGTCAGCTCGTGAGTCATCAGCGCAAAGCGCGCATCCAGGTCGGCTTCGGCACCGCGGTCGTCGCCTTCGCCCAGCTTCTCCTGAACCAGATCCAGAAACTTCAGCTTGCGCACCTTCAGCTGCGCATCCAGCACCAGCGCCAGACGTTGATCAAAGATCAGCGCCAATTTGGAGACCTGCTTGCCGCTCTTGAGATGTTCGAGGATCTCTTCGGCGGTCAGATCCTGACCGCGTGCGGAGATCACCGTCTGGGTATCGCCCGGATCGCGCAGCTCGCACTCCTCGCCCAGCTCGAAATCGGCCGGCAGCGGCTCGGCGCCGGAAAGCCAGGCGGTGAGCAGCACCGCAGGGTCGCCCTCGGCGGCCAGCGGAATGGCCGGGAAACTGCCCAGCGCCTCGCGCAGCTCAGTGGCCACCGCCTCGGCAGTCTTGTCGCTGGTGCTGTCGACCACCAGCAGGCGCTGGGCCCGGTCGATGTAGGCCAAGGTGGTGCTGCGCACGACGAAGGCCTTGGGCAACAGCTCGGTCAGCGCCGCTTCGGCCAACTCGCGCCGCCGCCGCTTGCCTGGCGGGCGCCCGCTTTCCTCTTCGATCGCTCGTGCCTTGTCCGCGACCACATCGTTGACCACCGCCGGCGGCAGCACCCGCTTTTCCTGGCCCAGCGCGAGCAAATCGTAGCCGGCCAAGGTGTGCAGCAGACCATCATGATTGGGCCCGAAGGGCGACACAAAGCCCACCGAGAAGGCCTCTAGGGGACCGCAATCTGGTCGGCGCCGGGAATCCATCAGCTCGGCCAGGGCCGCATCGGTGGGGAGTTCCTGCTCGTCCATACGAAACAGGGTCAGATTTTTGAACCACATAAACACCTCCATGTGTGGGGACCGCGGCGTTCCGCTGCGGCCTGTCGCGAGCAGCGACTTATTCGACGGTCGATTGCACCGGTATGGCGCTACCCAGCAGCCAATCGCTGGCCTTGGCCGCCGGGGCGCCGGCGACGACGCTCAAGCCGGCGAAGTCGAACAGTTCGCGATCGGCCAACTGCGAGGGACGTACGCACTGCATGGCCCGAGCGATGTTCTCCACCCGCCCGGGAAACTGCCGCTCCCAGTCGCGCAGCATTTGCTTGATCGCCTGGCGCTGCAGATTCTCCTGCGAACCGCACAGATTGCAGGGCATGATCGGATAGCCGGCGTCGGCGGCGTGGGCGATCAGATCATCTTCGCTGACGTAGGCCAACGGCCGTATCACCACGTTGCGGCCGTCATCGGAACGCAGCTTGGGCGGCATCGACGACAGCCTGCTGCCGTGAAACATGTTCAGAAACAGAGTCTCGACCAGATCATCGCGATGGTGCCCCAGGGCGATCTTGGTAAAGCCCTGCGCCTCGGCGAAGCTGTACAGCGCGCCTCGGCGCAGCCGCGAGCACAGCCCGCACATGGTCTTGTGCTCGGGCACGACGCGCTTGACTACGCTGTAGGTGTCCTGCTCAAGGATATGAAAGGGCACACCGAGCTGGCGCAGGTAATTGGGCAGGGTCCGAGCGTCATAGCCGGGCTGTTTTTGATCCAGATGGACCGCCACCAGCTCGAAATGCACCGGCGCCTTCTCCTGCAGCTTGAGCAGGATGTCCAGCATCGCGTAGCTGTCCTTGCCACCGGACAAGCACACCATCACCTTGTCGCCCTGCTCGATCATCTGGTAGTCGGCAATCGCCTGACCCACCAGTCGCCGCAGCCGCTTGTCGCGCTTGCGCTGCTCCAATTCAAATCGACGTGGGTCTACGCCCATGACCAATCACCATCCTTACCGGGCGCGCAGTTTAGCGCGCATGAATCACCAGACTTCTATTTACAGTCGCCGATCGGCCGCCCATGCACCGCCTGCTCTACAATGTCCTTTTGGCGCCCACGTACAGCGCTCATGGACCTCAACGACCCCTCGCAGATCGCCACCAAGCTCGCCGAGCTGCGGGTCGAGCATCGAGACCTGGATGCTGCCATCGACCGCATCAGCGGCGACCCCAACGTCGATGAACTCAGCGTCAAGCGATTGAAGAAGCGCCGACTGAAGCTCAAGGACATGATCGCCTATCTGGAAAATGCGCTGATACCCGACCTCAACGCCTGACGCTCTGAATCTCAGGCGCCTTCAGCCAACGCCTCCATAGCCTCAGGCGTCACCTGGATGATGCCCTGGCGCATGTCCCGTCCCAGAATAATCCGCGCGTCCTTGGCCACCTGCTCCAGCTCTGGACCGAAGCTGAGCTTGGACTGATCATCGGCTGTCACCACGCCTTGATCGCGCAGATTCTGGATGAAGCCCTTGAACAATCCGCGATCGAAAAACTCCGGTCCGCTCAGCTCCTGCAGCATAGCCAGCCGCTGCGCGGTCAGATAGCACAGCTTCTCCAGCTGCGCGGCGGTCAACGTGCCGCTGCCGTTGCGGGTCAACACTGACAGAGTGATGAAATAGCGCTGGAATGCCTGCAGCAGGCTGTGGGCCAGGATCCGAATCATAAAGCCCGCATCGGAACCTTCCTTGGGTCTGGACAGAAACACGCCGTCGCTGGACTTGCTGAGGATCTCCCGCTCCACCAGCCAATCGGCGACTGCTTCGATGCGTGCGGCAAACTGTTCGCTATCCCAGGGCAGAAATAGCTCGTCCTTTAAGAACGGATACAGCTGCTGGCCCATCCGCACCACTCCGGCGACCGACAGCCGGCGGTTGTTGAGGAAGCAGCAAGCGACCCAGCCGGCGACCGCGAACAGATGCAGGATATTGTTGCGGAAGTAGCTCAGCAGCACGCCGGCGTCGCCCTCGGCCGAAATCACATCGCCCAGCGGGTGCGGTTTGCACTGGATCCAGTCCATCTGCAGGGCGTAGTCGACCATCTCCGCGGGCGGCATCTCGCTGAGGCTGACTCGCGGGCCGTAGGGCAGATCCTTGAGCAGGGATTGCGCCAGATCCAGGAAACGGAGCAGGTCCGGTCTCGATATGGCGTGTTTGGGGGTTCCCAGGATCGCCAAGGCGACCAGGTTGATGGGATTGACGTGGGCGGCCTGGTTGATGTGCTGCTGGATGCGATTGGCCAGATCGTCGACCAGCGGGTTGAACCAGGCCGGTCGCTCGGCGCTGGCCGCCAGGGTGGGTGACTTCTCACCGCTGTGCGCCTGGACCAATGCGGAAAGCTCGATGGGCTCGGCCAGATTCACCACCACCTTGCCGTAGCGCTGACGCAGCACCTTCACCGCGCGCAGCAGTTGCCACAGACTTTCCTTCTTCTTGGCCTTGCCGCTGAGCTCGCCGATGTAGGACTTGCCTTCGAGCAGCTTCTCGTAGGCGATGTAGACCGGCTGAAACATCACCGGCCGACTGGGTTCGGCCAGGCAGCCGCGCAGGGTGATCGCAAGCATCCCAGCACGCGGCTGCAGCAGCCGACCGGTGCGCGAGCGGCCACCCTCGATGAAATACTCCAGCGACACACCTTGACGCATCAGCTGACGGACATACTCGCTGAAAACGGCCGAATACAGCGCATTGGAGCGGAAGCTGCGGCGCAGGAAAAAGGCACCGCCACGGCGCAGTATGGGCCCGACGATAGGCAGATTGAGGTTGACCCCGGCGGCGATATGCGGCGGCACCAGCCCGTGTCTGTAAAGCAGATAGCTGACCACCAGATAGTCGATATGGCTGCGATGGCAGGGCACAAAGATGACTTCCCGCCCCGGCGCATCCTCCAGCAGCTGATCGAAGTAGCGCAGGGTGATGCCGTCATAGATCCGCGACCAGAAGCCGCGCAGCATGAAGGACGCCGAGCGAACTACCGTGTGCGAGTAGTCGGCGGCGATCTCGCGGGCAAACTGACGCGCCTTGCGCTGCGCGGTGATCTGCCCGCCCTTCTCCTTGCTGCCCTGGGCGACGATAGCGCTGCGCACCGCCGGGCTCATCAGCAATCGGTCCACCAGCATCCGGCGGTGGGACAGATCCGGACCGATGATCGCCGCGCGGATGCGGCGGAAGTGCACCCGCAGCACGCGGGCCAGCTTGCGCGCGCTGGATTCAAGCTGAACCTCCGGCTCCAGAGCGCGATCGCGTTCAATCGCGGTGCTGAATTTGACCAGGGTATTGCGGCCATTGAACAGCAGCGCCAGCAAGCGGCGGAAGCGGCCGACCACCACCCAGTTTTCGGCGAACAGCACCGGCAGCCAGCCGGATTCACGATCCGGGGCGCGGCCGACAAAGATCGACACCGGCACCAGCTGCAGATGATCCAGTTCGGACTGCGAACGCACATCGCCCAGCAACTCCTGCAGGCGATCAGAACGGTCGCTGAGCTTGGCCCGTGGAGCAAACCAGCCGCGCCGTTGACTGAGCGCAAACACCGCTCGGCGCCGAGTTCCAGGCAGCCGTGCGCTGGGGCTGGGCAGACCGCTCTCGCGACAGGCTCGATCAAGGATCAGCAGGTTGCTCAAGCCGTGGTGTTCAAGCACATAGAGCACCGGCCGCTGGGTGTCCAACGGGGGTTGCTCCGGCGCCGGCGGCAATGGCTTGATACGTACGAATGGGCGTATCAAACGCTCGGTCAGGCTGAGCCACCAGGGCCGATCGACGCGGGCAGGCAGTTCCTGGGCGTTGCCGGTCTCACTCATATCCACGTCCTGTGCGCTGTGCGCTGTGTGCGGCCTGGTCCGATTATCGCCCATGCGTCGCGCGTGGGGTAATGGCTAAAGCCACGCCCCAAAAAACAAACGGGGGCAGTACTGCCCCCGTTCGCAAACCATACCGATGAAGGGATGGCTTAGTTCACTTCAGCCTCGTCCGCTTCGCCGTCCATGCTGTCGTCGGACGATGCGGTCATCTTCTCCAGGCTTTCCATGCTGTCCTTGCTGTACCAGCGACCATCCATCTTGACCATCTCGGTGTCATAGGTGATCGGGTTGCCGAATACGGTGTAGGTGGTGCGCACCTTGGCGTTGTCACCAGCCATTTCCAGCTGTTCTGCCTGCATGCTGCCAACCATCTCGTCCAGGGACAGGCCGTAGACGTTGAGCATTTCCTTGACCCCGCCCAGCATCACCGAGGCCTTGCCCAGCATCTGATCGAAGTCCATCGCGCGGACGTCGTCGATGCTGTTCAGATTCAGGCTCTTGGCCTTCTCATGAGCGATGGTCAGGGCCTGACGAAGCAGCTCGGGATTGGCCAGATCGGCGTTCTGCGCCCAGCCGAACAGGCCGGTGACGGCGCTGCTGGCGGCGGCCTTCTGCTCGGCGCTCAGGTCCTCGCTCTCCTGCACGGTCATGGTCAGCATGCCCTGGAACATCGGCATCATCGCCGGCAGCTGCTCACCCATCTGCGCCAGCTGCGGCTCGGCTTCGGCCATCAGCTCATCCACGGCACCGTCCTTGGTCAGCTTGCCCCAACCGTCAGCAAACTCCTGGCGGTCCTCGTCGGTCACCGGCTCGGCGCGCTCTTTGTCCCAATCGGCACGCATTTCGGCCAGCTTGTCGGCCGGCATGACCATGGCCAGCAGCTGGCCCAGGTCGTTGTTCTTGAATGCATCGTTGGTGGCCTGCAGGGTATCCACAGGGCCCATTTCCTTGGCCGCGGCCTGGACGGCAGCAGGCGTTTCGGCGGCTTCTTCCTTGTTGCCGCAGGCGCCCAGGGCGAGCAGCACGGCGCCGGCCAGAGCCAGGCTTCTAAGCTTCATCATCGGGGTGAATCCTTGGTGAGGGAACCCCACAATGTATTTCGCCGCAACAAAAATTTCCAGTAAACCGGGACATCGGGCTGCACCCAGACCAGAGCGACCCGCACCGCTTCGGCGGCGTACAATGAGCACAGCAGACGGAGAGGCACCGATGAGTAATCGCTTGCAGCAAGCCTATGACAAGGCCAAACATTGGCTGCGGGAAGAACTGCCCGAGGCCGAGGCTGAAGCAGCCAAGTCATTGAGTGCCATGATGAAAAGCGCCCGTAGCTACCTGGTCGCCGCCGAACAACTCAGCGCTGACGAGGCCCACAAAGTGATCGAAGGATTGCGCTCGGATGTGCACGACTGGGCTCAGGATCTGCAGCAGGGCTCGGCCGAGTTGGCCGATTGGGCTCGCTTCGATCTGCAGCAGCTGGAACAGGCCATCGCCGAACGTCTACTCGCCGCCGCCGATCCGACCTGGGTGCAGTTGGAGCAGTTTCAGCGCGGTCGGGAGGAATTGAGCTCGGAGGGCCCAGGGCCCAGGGCATAGGGCCCAGAGACGAGCCAAGCACCGACATTGCGCTGTCCCACGGATCTGCAAGGGGCTACGCGGTCGCTCGGGCGCGCTGTTTGAGGCGTACGTAGACCTGTTTGCGAACCCGCGCGACCAACTCGCCCTGCGGATCGCGGATCTCGCAGCCGAACCAGTGCTCGTATTTCTCGCCGTCAGCGGTGGCGGCGCGGATCTGGCTCAGGTCGTCGTCGGTGAGCCTGAACTCAACCGTCACTTTGCCGCGACCGGGTGCGACGTATTCCACTTCGGCGCGGCGATCCCAGACCAGATAGTCCTTACCCAGGTTCTCCATGACCATGATCATGAAGAAGGGGTCGGTCATCGCGTACAGGGTGCCGCCGAAATGGGTGCCAACGTAGTTGCGGTTGTACCAGCGCGCGTGCAGGGCGGCGCGGGCATAACGATAGTCGTCGTCGATCTGCTCCACGCGCACGCCCGCGAACCGGAACGGCACGTACCAGTTCAGCAGGCGCTTTAGCCTTTTGGCCCGCAAGGTCGGCTGGTTCCGCGTCCGATCTAGAACAACAGCGTCGACATGCGCCGCCGGTAATCACCGACCAAGGCATCGTCATCGACCACACTGAAGGCCTCGACCAGCGCGCGTCGGCCCAGATCGTCCTCAAACTTGCGATCGCTCTTGAGAATCTGCAGAAACTGCTGCAGGGCAGCCTCCTCGCGACCGCTGCACAGCAGCACTGCGCCCAGCTGATGACGTGCACCCAAGTTGTTGGCATCGCTGGCCAGAGTCTGTAATAGCGCCTGCTCGCCGGGACTGGCGCTGGCGATGCGGGCAAATGCCAACCGGGCCAGCGCGCGGCTGGCTTCAGCGGTCTCTCGCCCGGACTCACTTAAACCTTCCAGCAGCGCTTCAGCCTCGGCCATCGCACCGCTGCGGATCAGCAAATCAGCGAGCTTGGCCTTGGGCGCCTCCTCGCTATCGTTGTCGGCCACCTCGGCGCGAGCTTCGGCAATGGCCTGATCCAGATCCACGTTGAGTTCCGGCTGAGCCACGTCCTCGGGCTCTTCTGCGGCCACGTCTATGGCCGGCATGTGCTTGGCCAGCAGCGCGCGTATCGCACCCTCCGGCTGCGCGCCCATGAAGCCATCGACGGGCTTGCCGTCCTTGATCAGTACCACCGTCGGCAGCGAGCGTATACCGAAGCTGCCGGCGATTTCGCCCTGCTCATCGGTGTTGACCTTGGCCAACTTCAGGGTGCCGTTGTAGCTGCCGACGATCTTGTCCAGCAGCGGCATGAGCATCCGGCAGGGGCCGCACCAGGGGGCCCAGAAATCCACCAGCACCGGGGTGTCAAAGGAAGCCTCCAACACGTCGGATTCGAAATTCTCGATGGTGGCGTTGAAAATCGATTCGCTGGCCATGGCGTCCTGAACTGTTTGGGCAAGGCTCTTAGGTGTTGGGGCCGCACTGTGCAATTACAAGCGGACAGTACGAGGCGGCGCTAACTGCCGCTGCGTCGCCGTCCCAGTATGCCCACCCAGCGACTCAGGTTCGCTCGCGCCGAATCCTCCAACAGCGCGCTGAGCAGTTCGGTCTGATAGATGCCAGCCCCTTCCAGGAACCGTTCCAGAATTTCCAGACGCTTGCTGACAAAGGTGTGCTCTGGAACCCACCAGTATTCGCGACGCACGCGATGTTCGAAGTCGTCGTAGACCTCCGGCGGCACGCCGAGAATGGCCAGATCGATGTCGCAGACCAGGGCGGCGTCAGCGGTCGGCGCGGGCTCATCGTGCTTGGTCGCCAGTATCATCTGGGCCACCCGCTCGGCGATCGGTAGATCGACCGACTCGTCTTCCAGAAAGCGCCGCGCCCAGGCGGCGCTCTCGGCCTCGTTGTTGGCTGAGCGGGTACGGTAGACCGCGTCATGAAACCACAGCGCCAATTCACCCTCATCGGGGCGCTGGAAATGCCCGCGGACCGCATCGAACAGCTTGAAACAGCCGCGCAGATGGGTCTGATTGTGGTAGTAGCGATGGCGTTCGGCGTAGGCCGCCTGGAGCGCATTGAACACCTGGTCGCCGACATCGGCTGCGCCGATGCGCTGCATCAAACGCTGCCAGCGAGTGTGATCCAGACCCTGCATCGACGGTTCTGCCGTAGCCGGCTCAGTCGGCCGCCCCTTCGTGGACTACCACCCCGCCCTTGATCACCAGTCCGATCGCGTGGATGCGTTCGATCTGCGCGCTGGGATCGCCGCTGACCACGACCACGTCGGCCCAGTGACCCTCGCTCAGGCTGCCCAGCTCGCCGCGCTTGTCCAGCACTGCCGCGGCGTTCCAGGTCGCCGCCTGCAGCGCCGCCGCCGGCGGCATACCGGCCTCGACCATCAGTTCGAACTCCTTGCCGTTCATGCCGTGCGGCGAAACCCCGCTGTCGGTGCCGAAGGCAATGGGCACGCCGTGCTTGTAGGCCTTGGCCAGGGTCGCGGCGATCTGCGGCGAGATGGCGCTGGCCTTTGCCGCCACCATCGGCGGATAGTAACCAGGCTCCTTGGCCTTCTCGGCGGTCCACCAGCCGGCCAGCAGGGTCGGCACATACCAGGTCTTGCGTTCGATCATCAGGTCCATCAGCTCGGGGGTCATCATGGTGCCGTGCTCGATGCTGGTGACCCCGGCTTCGATGGCTCGACGCATGCCCTCCGGACCATGGGCGTGCGCGGCGACGGTCATCCCGTAATCGCGCGCGGTGTCGACGATGGCCTTGGCCTCGTCCTGACTGAACTGCGGATTCATGCCGTTGGCGGCCAGGCTGAGGACGCCGCCGGTGGCGGTGATCTTGATCAGATCGGCGCCGTCCTTGTAGCGCTGACGAACCGCCGCACGGGCCTGGTCGGCGCCGTTGATTACGCCTTGCTCTGGACCCGGAATCGCGGTCAGTCCGGCGCGTAGACCATTGCTGGGGTCGGCGTGACCGCCAGTGGTGGCAATCGACTTGGCCGCCGTAAAGATCCGCGGCCCATCCACGTAGCCCTGATTGATGGCATTGCGCAGTGCGATGGAAACGTTGCCACTGTCACCCAGGTCGCGCACCGTGGTGAAGCCGGCGTCCAGCGTGGCGCGGGCGTAGGTCACCGCGCGCAGCGCGTTGAAGGCCGGCTCCAGGCGCATCCGCTCGCTGTAGCTTTGCGGCGTGATTTCCATACTGATGTGGGTGTGCAGGTCGATCAATCCCGGCAGACAGCTGCCGTCCTCGACCGCCAGCGCCTGCCCCTGATCCGGCGCACGCTTGGCCACCGCGGTGATCCGCCCAGCGCTGCTGCTGATCCACCAAGGCCCATCGAGCATGCGCGCGTTTTCAGCGTCAAACAGCCGCTCACAGCGCAACAGCAGGTCGCCGGCCAGCGCCGTTTGACCCAAACCCAACAGGATTGCGAACAGCGCTGCAGTGGTGCGGGAAGGAGTCATGGCGGGCAGTCCAGGTGATGGCTGAACGAGTATGCCAGAGCCTGACTGGCGCTCGGCGTGACGACGGACACCGCTCGCTGTTGCGCTTGCCCCTGCCAAAGCCCGAAACTAGTGGGCTTTGCAAAAAACCGGCTTTAAAGATGCGCGAACACTACGATTTCAAGGCCATTGAGGCCGCTGCCCAATCCTATTGGAACGCCAACCGCAGTTTTGAGGTGGTTGAAGACCCTTCGCGCGAGAAATTCTACTGCCTTTCCATGCTGCCCTACCCCTCCGGCGCGCTGCACATGGGCCATGTGCGCAACTACACCATTGGCGATGTGGTCAGTCGCTATCAGCGCATGTTGGGCAAGAATGTGCTGCAGCCGATGGGCTGGGACGCATTCGGGCTGCCGGCCGAGAATGCGGCGATCAAGCACGGCACCGCGCCGGCGGCTTGGACCTACGCCAACATCAACAACATGCGCCGCCAGCTGCAGTCGCTGGGCTTTGCCTACGACTGGTCGCGCGAGGTCACCACCTGCAAGCCGGAGTATTACGCGCACGAACAGCGTTTCTTCACCCAGCTGTTCAAGCAGGGCAAGGTCTATCGCAAGAATTCGGTGGTCAATTGGGATCCCATCGATCAAACCGTGCTGGCCAACGAGCAGGTGGTCGATGGCCGCGGCTGGCGCTCCGGCGCGGTGGTGGAGCGGCGCGAGATCCAGCAGTGGTTCTTGAAGATCACCGATTACGCCGATGAGCTGCTCGACGAGTTGGACAAGCTGCCGGAGTGGCCGGAATCGGTCAAAACCATGCAGCGACACTGGATCGGCCGCTCCACCGGGCTGGAAATCGACTTCCAGGTGGAAGGCCAGAACCCGTTGACCGTGTTCACCACCCGCCCCGACACGCTGATGGGAGTCACCTACCTGGCGGTCGCCGCCGAGCACCCGCTGGCCCGCGCAGCGGCGCAGAACAACCCCGAGCTGGCCGCCTTCCTGACCGAATGCACCCAGGCCGGGGTTGCCGAGGCCACCGTGGAAACCATGGAAAAGCGCGGGATGCCGCTGGGGCTGAGCGCAACGCACCCGGTTAGCGGCGAGGCGGTGCCGATCTGGGTGGCCAACTTCGTGCTGATGGGCTACGGCACCGGCGCGGTGATGGCGGTGCCCGGCCATGATCAGCGCGATTTCGAGTTCGCCAGCAAGTATCAGCTGCCCATCAAGCAGGTGATCCGGGCCGCCGATGGGCAGATTGACGCTGATCCGACCGAGGCGATGACCGACTACGGCGTCTGCATCAACTCCGGCCCGCTGGACGGCATGGACTACGATCAGTCCTTCGCCTGGCTGGCCGAGCGCTTCGACAGCCAAGGCAACGGCCGCACCCGGGTCAACTACCGCCTGCGCGACTGGGGCGTGTCGCGGCAGCGCTACTGGGGCTGCCCGATTCCGATCATCTATTGCGACAAGTGCGGTGCGCAGCCGGTGCCCGAGGAGCAGCTGCCGGTGACCCTGCCCGAGGAGGTCACCTTCATGGGCGTGGCTTCACCGATCAAGGTCGACCCGGAGTGGCGCAAGACCAGCTGCCCGTCCTGCGGCGGCCCCGCCGAGCGCGAGACCGACACCTTCGACACCTTCGTGCAGTCGTCCTGGTACTACGCCCGCTACACCAGCCCCGGCGCGCAAACGATGGTCGACGAGCGGGCCAACTACTGGCTGCCGGTGGATCAGTACATCGGCGGCATCGAGCACGCGGTGATGCATCTGCTGTACTTCCGCTTCTGGCACAAGCTGATGCGCGACGCGGGGCTGGTCGCCGCCGATGAGCCGGCGCAGCGGCTGCTATGTCAGGGCATGGTGGTCGCCGAGACCTTCTTCCGCGACGGCGCCGACGGCTCGCGACACTGGTACAACCCGGCCGAGATCGAGGTCGACCGCGACGAGCGCGGGCGGATGACCGGGGCGCGTTTGAGCGCCGACGGTCTGCCGGTGGTGATCGGCGCCACCGAAAAGATGAGCAAGAGCAAGAACAACGGCGTCGACCCGCAAACCTTGATCGACCTGTACGGCGCCGACACGGTGCGCTTGTTCAGCATGTTCGCCGCGCCGCCCGATCAGCAGCTGGAATGGAGCGAATCCGGGGTCGAAGGCATGGCCCGCTTCCTGCGTCGACTGTGGCGGCTGGTTTCCGAGCACGTCGCTGCCGGCCCCGCCGTGGCGCTGGATCCCGGCGCGCTGAACGCCGAGCAGAAAGCCCTGCGCAACGCACTGCATCAGACCATCGCCAAGGTCGGCGTGGACTACGGCCAGCGCTTTGCCTTCAACACCGCCATCGCCGCGGTGATGGAGCTGATCAACGCCATCGCCAAGTTCGAAGACCGCGCCGAGCAAAGCCGCGCGCTGCTGCAGGAATGCTGGGAAGCCATCGCCCTGCTGATCAACCCGATCACCCCGCACGCCAGCCACGCGCTGTGGCAGGCGCTGGGCCGCGGCGAGAGCCTGATCGAGGATCAACCCTTCCCGCAGGCCGACCCGGAAGCGCTCAAGCGCGATTTGGTGACCATCGTGGTGCAGGTCAACGGCAAGCTGCGCTCGCGCCTGGAGATGCCGCCCGGCAGCCCCAAGGACACCGTCGAAGCCGCCGCGCTGGCCGACGAGTCGGTGCAGCGACATTTGGAAGGCCGCGCGCCGAAGAAGGTGATCGTGGTGCCGGATAAGTTGGTGAATGTGGTTGGGTAGCTAGGGGCAAAGAAAGGGCCCAGGGAAGAGGGCCCCAGGGCCCAGGAAGGCAAGTGCGCGCCGGACCCAGGAGCGCGGGCAAATCACCACTTTGCCCCGGATCATTCATCAGGAGCCAAGAGTCCGCCGACGCGGCTCTTCTGGGCCCTGGGCCCTTGGAGGTTGGCGCTCCAGCTCGGCCCCTTCAGTCGTACTGACAGCGCAGCCGCCTGCACAGTCCCAAAGTGAATATCCACAATATCTCCCACCGACTCCGCGTACCCCCCAGCCATACTGATCGTTACCGGCAGACCCGCTGCCCGGCAGTGCTCCAGGACCAGCTCGTCGCGCTGGCGTAGGCCGGCCTTGCTCAGGTTCAGGTAGCCGAGGCGATCGCCGGCGTAGGGGTCGGCTCCGGCCAGGTAGACCACCGCGTCGGCGCGGGCGGCGGCGATGGCCTGCGGCAGATGGGTCCGCAGCGCCTGCAAATAGGTTGCGTCGTCGGTGCCGTCGGGGAGCGGCACGGCCAGGCTCACCGCTTCCTTGATCGCCGGATAGTTGCGCGCGGCGTAGACGTCGAAGGTGTAGATGCTGGGGTCGTCACGGGTCAGTGCGGCAGTGCCGTCGCCGTGATGCACGTCCAGATCAATGACCAGACCGCGTTTGATCTTGCCCAGGGCCTGGGCGTTGCGCAGCGCCAGTACGCTGTCGTTGTAGATGCAGTAGCCGCCGCCGCGCTCGCGGCGGGCGTGGTGCGTGCCGCCGGCCAGGGTCATCGCCACACCGTCGTCCAGCGACCGCAGCAGCGCGGCGCAGCTGGCCGCGGCCACGCGACGACTGCGCTCGGCCATCGCCGGGGTCCAGGGAAAGCCGATGCGGCGCTGTTCGGCAGCGCTCAAGCCGCCGCTCTGGACGCGCTCTACGTAATCCGGGCAGTGCGCTCGATGCAGGATCTGATCGCTGGCCCGCTCCGGCTCGCGCAGCGTCACCCCCAGCGCCTGCGCAGCGTCGCGCACGCGCTCGTAGAGCAGCCGGTATTTCGCCATCGGAAAGCGATGCGCGGGTGGCAGCGGCAGCTCGAAGCTGGCGCAGTGCCACACGTGCAATGCCATGGCGAGAACAGCTAGTTCAGCGCGTTCTCGGTGCGCTCGCGTTCGGCCTGCAGCTGCGGCGGACAGCGTTCGCCAAAGCCGGCCATGTACTCGCCGATGGCCTCCAGTTCGGCGCGCCAGCCTTCGCTATCCACGGTCAGCAGCTCGTCGAGCACCTGCGGAGCGATGTCCAGACCTTCGGTGTTCAATTCGCCCTCGGCCGGCAGCACTCCGATTGGCTCCTGGCGGCCCTGGGCGCGGCCGTCGCAGCGATCGATCATCCACTGCAGCACGCGCAGGTTGTCGCCGAAGCCCGGCCACATGAAACGCCCTTCGGCGCTCTTGCGGAACCAGTTGACGTGAAAAACCCGCGGCGGATTGCTCAATCCAGCGCCAACTTTGAGCCAGTGCTGCCAGTAGTCACCGAAGTTGTAGCCACAGAAGGGCTTCATCGCCATCGGGTCGCGGCGCACCACGCCGACTGCGCCAGTGGCCGCTGCGGTGGTCTCACTGGCCATCGAGGCGCCAACCAGCACCCCATGGGCCCAGTCACGGGCTTCGAACACCAGCGGGATCAGCGAGGCGCGACGGCCGCCGAAGACGATTGCGCTGATCGGCACGCCTGCCGGGTTGTCGGCTTCCGGCGAGAAGCTGTTGCACTGGCGCATGGACACGGTGAAGCGCGCATTGGGGTGCGCTGCCGGGCCGTTGCCGGGCTGGTAGTCGCGACCCTGCCAGTCCTTCACCGGCTGCTGGTCGGAGAGGCCTTCCCACCAGGGCTGATTGTCTGCGGTCACGCCGACGTTGGTGAAGATGGCATCGCGATCCAGCATCGCCACCGCGTTGGGGTTGGTCTTCTCGCCAGTGCCAGGGGCAACGCCAAAGAATCCGGATTCGGGATTGATCGCCCACAGCCGGCCGTCCTTGCCCGGATGCATCCAGCAGATGTCATCGCCTACGGTCCATACCTTCCACCCCGGATGGGTTTCTGGCGGAATCAGCATGGCCAGATTGGTCTTGCCACAGGCCGATGGGAAGGCCGCGGCGATGTAGTGCGTATCGCCTTGCGGGCTCTGCACGCCGACGATGAGCATGTGCTCGGCCAGCCAGCCCTGATCGCGAGCCTGCCAGCTGGCCAGGCGCAGCGCGTGGCACTTCTTGCCCAGCAGCGCGTTGCCGCCGTAGCCGGAGCCGTAGCTCTTGATGGTCAGCTCCTCCGGGAAGTGCATGATGAAGCGGCGCTCCGGATCCAACTCGCCGATCGAGTGCAGGCCCTTGACGAAGCTACCCTCGGACTCGATGCGCTGCAGCGCGGGCGTGCCCATGCGGGTCATCAGACGCATGTTCTCCACCACATAAGGGGAATCGGTGATCTCCACCCCGCAGCGCGAGAAAGGCGAATCAATCGGGCCCATGCAGTATGGAATCACGTACATGGTGCGACCGCGCATACAGCCGGCGAACAACCCGTCGATCTTGGCGTGCGCTGCGGCCGGGTCCATCCAGTGGTTATTCGGTCCGGCATCGGCCTTGTCGGACGTGCAGACAAAGGTCAGGTGCTCGACGCGAGCCACATCCTTGGGATCGGAGCGATGCAAATAGCAGCCCGGATGAGTCTCCTGATTGAGTTCCAACAGATCGCCGTTGGCCAGCATCTGCGCCTTGAGCGCCTCACTCTGTTGCTCTGAACCGTCACACCAGACGATTTCATCGGGCGTAGTCAGCGCCGCAACCTCGCTCACCCACTGGTTCAAAGACTCTAGCCTGGAAGCCATTTCAACCTCAAAAATCAATTACTTAGGGAAAATAACCGCATTGACGGAACGGCACCATAGCGGGGCCTGCGGCTGCATTGCAAGTTTGTTGCAACACAGCTTTGCAAGTTGCTTGGATGGTCCATTGCTTCAACCCCCGCCAGCCGCTCTGAGCACCCCAAGCGGATCAACAACATTGCGCCCAAAGCTCGCGCCAAGGATGAACAATGGTGTACCGCACAAAGCGCTGTATGCTGGTTTGTCTGTATAGCTGGGGCCGCACGGGATCAATGCAATGGGCAAACTGAAGCGCAAGGACTACGACGAGGCTTTGCAGCCGCTGGAAGTGGAGCTCAATCGCCTGCAGCGCTGGCTGGCGCACACCGGCAAGCGCATGGTGGTGATCTTCGAGGGCCGCGACACCGCCGGCAAAGGCGGCGCAATCAAGGCCATCACCGGCTGCTTGAATCCTCGCTCCTGTCACGTAGTGGCATTAAGCAAGCCCACCGAGCGCGAAAGCAGCCAGTGGTACTTCCAACGCTACATCGCCCACCTGCCTGCAGCCGGCGAATTGGTGCTGTTCGACCGCAGCTGGTACAACCGCGCCGGGGTGGAAAAAGTGATGGGCTTCTGCACCGACGAGCAGCACCGACGCTTCCTTCAAGACTGCCCGGTGTTCGAAAAGCAGCTGGTCGATGACGGCATCCTGTTCTTCAAGTACTGGCTGGGCTGCGACCAGGGCAAGCAGGAAGAACGCTTCGCCGAGAGAGTCGAGGATCCGGACAAGCGCTGGAAGATCTCCAGCATCGATCTGGCCTCGCGCAAGCTCTACGACAACTACACCCGGGCCCGCGACGAGATGCTCAAGGCCACCCACAGCAAGCATGCGCCCTGGGCGCTGGTCGACATGAACGACCAGAAGCAAGGCCGCCTGGACCTCATCCGGCACCTGCTCGATCAGGTTCAAGACGTGCACATCGAGCCCGAGTCCATCGAACTACCCTCGCTTCCGGGTGAGCCGAGCAAGGAGAACTACCCCAAGGGCGTGCCGAAGGTGAAGCGGCGGAATTGGGATTAGGGCTAGGAGCAGTTCCAGTAGCCAGTTCCAGTAGCCAGGAAGAGCGGGCGGCGTTGCGGAGCGTTTCCAGGTGCCGGACTGCGGGCGTCGCCGAGTTTCGCTGTTGCGGCTCGCGGACTGGAGCATGACGCAGGCGTAGCAGCGCTACGTCAAGGAATGCGCAAGGAGCAAGTCGCGACAGCGGAGCTCCGCGGCGGCCG
>JAUIFV010000082.1 GCA_030430155.1 Gammaproteobacteria bacterium | reverse complement strand
CCGATCAGCGCAATGAAGCCGATCATCGCAGTGAAGGACAAATTGAAGCCGGTCAGGTACAGCATCACCAGGCCGCCGAGCACGCCCAGCGGGACCACGCCGATAACGATGAGGGTGCTCTTGAAGCTGCCGAACTCCAGCACCAGCACGGCAAGTATCCCAAACACCGCCACCAGCGCGGCGGCGCCCAGACCCTGGAAGCTTTCGCTGCGGCTCTCGGCTTCACCGGCGACTTCGAAGCGATAGCCGCGCGGCCAGTTCAGCGACTCCAGCTGCTGCTCAACCTCGCCGGTCAGCTTGGCAGTGTTGTAGCCGCTGGCGGTGAAGGCGGTGATTACCACCGCGCGCTCGCGGTTGGCGCGCTGGATCTGGGTGGGGGAGGCGGCGAACTCGACGCTGGCCAGCTGGCTCAGCGGTAGCTGCGCGCCGGCAGCGGTGGGCACTCGAACCTGATCGAGCACGTCCAGGGTGGGGCGGCCTTCGATGGGCGCGCGGACCACGATGTCGTAAGCCTCGCCGCGCTCATCGGTAAAGCGGCCAGCTTTCAAGCCAGAGACCGCCAGCCGCACTGCTCGATCCAACTCTGCCGTACTGACACCGAGCAATCGCGCCTTCTCGCTGTCGATGCGCAGCTTCAGGTCGGTGCGCGCCACCTGCAGTGGATTGTCGATATCGCGCGTACCCGGCGTCTCTTCGATGATCTGCTCCACCGTGGTTGCAAGTCGGCGCAGCTTGTCCAGATCCGGTCCGAGCACGCGAATGGCGATAGGGGCTGCTATGGGCGGCCCGTTCTCGAACTCCTTGAGTACGATGCGCGCGTTGGGAATGGCCTCCAACCTGGCGCGCAATCCTTCCAGCATCTGCGGCGTGCTGCCGGGGTCGTACTCATCCAGCTGCACGAACAGCTCGGCCAAATTGGTCGACTCCTCGCGCGGAATGATGTTGTAGTAGATCTTCGGGTTGCCGTGGCCGAGATTGGCAAACCAGTGGTCTACTGCCTCGATCTTCGCCAATTCTCCCTCAACTTCGCGCAAAACGCGGTCGGTTGCGGCCATGCTGGAGCCGTCGGCGGTCTCGATGGTGATCATGAACTGCGGCGTGTCGGCCTTGGGGAACAGACTGAAGCCAATCACCGGCACCAGACCCAGGCTGAGCACGAACAACCCCATCGCGCCGATCACGGTCAGCGCCGGCCGCGCCAGCGCCCAGTGCATCAGCGGCCGATAGACGGTGTGGATACCATGCAT
Source organism: Gammaproteobacteria bacterium (assembly GCA_030430155.1). Classification (GTDB taxonomy): domain Bacteria; phylum Pseudomonadota; class Gammaproteobacteria; order Xanthomonadales; family SZUA-5; genus SZUA-5. Next base: position 19,943 of record JAUIFV010000082.1, on the reverse strand, counting down.
CACCTTCTGCAGCAGCCAGTTACCGTGCTCGTCCTCATCGCGCTTGAGGATACGGCTGGCCAGGAAGGGGATGATGGTCAACGCGACCAGCAGTGAGGCGATCACCGTCGCCACCACCGCGCTGGGCAGCACGCGGATGAACTTGCCGGCGTTGCCGGGCAGGGCCAGCAGCGGCAGGAAGGCAAACAGCAGCACGGCGGTACAGCCAACCACCGCCTGCAGGATCTGCTTGGTGCCCTCGAGCGCCGCTTGGATCCGGGTTTTGCCCTCGCGCAGGTGGCGGGCGATGTTTTCCACCACCACGATGGAATCATCGACCAGCAGTCCCAGCGCGACCACGAAGCCGGCAATGGAGAGCTGATTGAGCGACTGACCCAGCGCGTGCAGCGCCGCCAGACCCAGGGCCAGCGACAGCGGAATGGAGATCATCACCAGAACGCCGGCGCGCAGCCCCAGCGGGAGCAGGGTGATCGAGACCAGGCCGATGGCGATCATGAAGTCCAGACCCAATCGATTGAGCCGATGGGCCACGTTTACGGCCTGATCGAAGCCCAGCTCCAGCGAGATCCGATTGGGCAGCTCTTCGGCGAGCAGCTCGGCGGCGGCGTGCAGCCGATCGCGAGTTTGGAAGATGCTGTAGCCGTCCTGCTGATTGGCGGTGACGAAGACCGCGCGCTTGCCGTCGAAACGGCCCAGATAGGTGTGTTCGGCAGTGGACCAGCTGACCTGCGCAATGTCGCTGACCCGCACCCGTTGGCTATCCACGGCGGTCACCACCGTATCGCGCACCTCGTCCAGCGATTCATAGCTGCCGCTGGTGCGCAGGCTGAAGCTGCGTGGGCCCACGTCGACCACGCCGGCCGGGACGTTGGCGTTCTCACTGGCCAGCGCCGCCATCACCTGGCCGGGCAGGATGCCCAGCTGGGCCATCCGCTGCAGATCCAGCGCCACCCGCAGCTCGCGCTCCGGATAGGCCCAGGTCTCGGCCTGACGAACGCCGTTGACACCCTTGAAGCGGTCTTTGAGCTCTTTGGCCCAGTGCTCCAGCTCGGCGTAGGGCGCGTCTTCGGAAACCAGCGCCACCTGCACGATGTTGACCAGACCGGGGTTGACCTTGCGCAGCCTGATGTCCTGCAGCTCAGGCGGCAAGTTTGGTCTTAACGCATTGATTTCACGAACAATCTCATCGTACTTGGCCTCAACATCGACGTCCGCTTCGAACTCCGGAATGATCACCGCCACCGAATCGTTGACGGTGCTGTCGAGCTGTTTGAGGTCTTCCAGTTCACTCAGCTGGTCCTCAATGGGCTTGACCACCAGGCGCTCCAGCTCGGTGGGATCGGCACCCGGAAAGACCGCGGTGATAACGAAGGTGGAGATCGGAAAATAGGGATCTTCAGAACGCGGAATGTTCTGCAACGCGGAGAATCCCAGCGCTACCAGCAGCAGGAAGGCGACCACGGTGAACTGGTATCGCCGAATGGGAAACTCTAGGAGGCTCATCGCGGGCTCCGCTGACGCTGTGCAGTGTGATTGGGGTTGCTGGTAAAGCGTCCGGCTCGATCAGTTGTGCACCCGCACCAGGTCGCCGTCGGCCAGGATTAGCGCACCGTCGGTCACCACCTGTTCGCCAACCGCCGGACCGCTGGACAGGGCGACCCGGTCGCTGTCGATGAAAGCCACGTCAACGCTGATCCGCTTGGCGCGGCCCTCAACCACGCCGTAAACGCTGGCGCGATTGCCGTTGCCCTCAACGATGGCGGCGATCGGCACGTAGGCGAGCGAGCTTTGCTCGGCCTTGCTTGGTGTCAGCTCGACCTTGGCGACCATGCCGCTGACCAGCCGTCGGCCGTCGGCCTGGACGTCGATCTCCACCGGGAAGGTGCCGCTGCGCGGATCGGCGGCGGCGCTGAGCATGGACACGCTGCCGCGCAGCGTCTCGCCCGGATAGGCATCCAGGCGCACGATGGCCGGATCACCGTTGTCCAGTTGAACCAGTTCGCGGTCGGACAGGCTGGCGCGGATCACATAGCCCTGATCGTCGGCGCCGAGTACCAGAATCGGCGTACCGGCGGCCACGGTTTCGCCCGCCTCAGCCAAGCGGCGCTGGATCACACCCGCACGAGGCGCTTCGATCACTGCATGGCTGGCGTTGAAGCGGGCCGCCTGCAGCGCCGCCGCGGCGCTCGCCTCGCTGGCCCGCAGCGATTCCAGCTGATCCAAGGTAACCACTTGTTCTGAATAAAGTTTTTCGCCGCGGGTCAGATCCTGCTTGGCCTTGATATGGGCCTGTCTGGCCTGTTCCACCGTGGCCTGTACCTCGGTCAGTTCCAGCTCGGCCAGACGCTGACCCTGCTGCACCCGCTCGCCTTCGCTGACGCTGATGCTGCGCAGCACGCCGCCCACTTTCACCGCCAGACGCAGCTCGTCCTTGGCGGCAACGGTACCGCTGGTCTGTATCGCCGGCAGCGCCGGCCCGGCGCTGACTTCGCCCAGGCGCACCGGCACGCTGGCGAGGGCGCCCTCGGCATTGGTGTTGGCGTTGCCGTTGCAGGCAACCACGCCGACCAGCGTCAGCGCGGCGACGGCGGCGATCAGTACTCGGCGGTAGGGCATGGAGCTGTTCATGATTGACCTCTAGTGCGCCCGTTGGGCGCTCGGTATGACTACAGGGGTTGGTCCATCGCGGCGGCGTAAGCCAGCTCGGCGCGGCGGATCAGAACGTCGTAACGGGTGAGATTGAGGTTGAGCTCGGCGCGGGTCTGGGCGCGCTCGGCGTCGATAAATTCGACCTGGCTGATGCTGCCTACGTCGCGCTTGCGTGCGGCAATGCGGAAGGCCTCGCTGGCCGCCGCGACTCGAGCCTGGGCGCTGGAGTAGCCCTTCAGTGCGGTGTCCAGGCGTTCCAACGAGGCGCGCAAATCCAGTCGCAGCTGACGCTCCAGCTGCATCCGATCGACCTCCAATCGCTCGCGCTGCAGTCTGGCCTGGGCCTGCCTGGCGCGGCGCGCGCCGCCATCGGCGAGCGGGATGCTCAGCACCAGCGATGCCGTCGACTGGTTGCGACCCGGGCCAAAGCCATAGTTCTCGCCCTGGATACCCACATCTAGCTGCGCCGACAGGGTTGGTCCGCGGCTGGCCTTGGCCGCCCGTTCACCGGCCTCGGCAGCACGCAGCGCGGCATCCAATCGAGCCAGTTCCTGGCGCCCGAGCAGGGTCTGGCGTTCCAACTCGGCCAGCGAGGGCAGGCTCAGCTCGGGCAGCGGTGGCGGCTGTCTGCTGGCTGCGAGCCGCTGATCCATTGGCCAATCGAGGAGGAAGTTCAGATAGCGCCGTGCCAGCGCCACCTGGGCCTGGCGGTCGGTCTGCGACTGCTCCAGCTCCAGTCGTTCGGCCTCGGCGCGCAGTACCTGATCGCGGGTGACCTTGCCGTTGTCATACAGAGCCTGGGAGACGCGCACGTTCTCGGCGAGCACGGTAAGGCTGGCCTCGACGATCGCCAGCGCGGCGCGCGCTTGACTCCAGCTGTAGTAGGCGACCCGTATATCCCTGGCCAGTTCTTGGCGCAATCGCTGCAGATCGGCGGCGAAGGCGTCACGTTCGGCGTCGAAGCGATCGACATTGGCTCTGGCCGCCGGCGCGTAGAGCAGCTGGCGCAGGGTGATCCGGGTGTCCTGCTCGTGCTCGCGCAGCAGCGAAAACGCGGTCCGTTCCAGCTGCGGGAAGGGCGCCGCCTGTCCCTGTTGGGCGAGCAGATCATTCAGCGTGGCGTACACCGGGTTGAGCAGTTCGGGCACCGGCACATCGATCTCCCGACCGCCGCGACTGACGCTGTAGCGGGCGGTGAAGTCCAGCTGCGGACGCAGCACCGCGCGGGCCTCGCGCAGCGCCTGCTCGGCGCGCTGCAGGTCCAGATTCTGCGCCGTCAATCCCAGATTGCGCTCCAGCCCCTCAGCGACGAGCGCTTCGACCACCTGGTCGTAGGGACGAGTCGCCGCAACGGCTGGTTCAGCACCGGGTTCGCCAGCCTGCAGGTTGGCAACTGCCAGTAGTAACAGCCAGGCGAGCTTTTGAACATTCATACAAGCCTTAGACACTTGTCTATTTCCGGTCAAAAAAAATCAGCTCGAACGCGCCGACAGGGCGCGCCGTGCCAGCTGCAGCGCCTGTTTGGTCAAGCTCTCGGCGTCCAAACCGTCTCTGGCCATCAGATGGGCCTTGGTCTGACCGAGCTGGATGATCCCGTGGATAAAGCCCCACAGGACGATGGAGGTGAGCAGCGGGTCGCCGATGTTGGGGCTGATGGAACCATCTTCCTTGCCGCTTGCGATCACTTCGGCAACCAGCGCATGGACGCCGTCGCCGGCATTCAGGCAGGCCGATTCATTGCTCTGCGGATCGACCTGTTCGGGGCGATGCGCCTCAAAACGCGAGCAGGCCAGGAAGTAGTGCGGCACATCGATGGCAAAGCGCACGTAGGCCGCACCAATCGCGCCGACCTGGTCCAGGCCGAGTTCAAACTCGTCCTTGGCCGCCTGAAAGCGGCGCTTGAGCTCCACCAGCGCGCGTTCGGCGATGGCGAAGTGAAGATCGTCCTTGTCCTTGAAATAGACATACAGCAGCGCGCGGCTGAGTCTGGCCTTGCGCGCGATCTGGTCCATGGTGATTTTGTCCCAGCCATCTTCGATATAGCAGGCCTCCGCCGCATCGATGATTTCGTTGCGGCGCTGCTCTTTTTCTTCCAGACGGCGTTCGGCGACATAGCTCATGGGACGTATCGTAGTGCTCCGCTGACATGGTGTCAATGGTTAGATGGAGGTATAGGGTCGGTGAAGAAGGGCGCAGGGCACAGGGCCCAGAAAAGCACCGCACTTGTCACCTGGGCCCTCCCGCCCTGGGCCCAGTGCCCTAAATAAACAACCACCGCCCCCCATCCACCCGCAGCACCTGCCCGGTCACATAATCAGCCTGATCGAGCAGAAACAGTGCCGCCTTGGCCAGGCTTTGCGGGCTGCCCTGGCGCTGCAGGGCGGTGCGTTCGTGGACGATTTCGGGCGTTTCGGCCTTCTCCATGTTCTCGCTCCAGATGATGTTGCCCGGGGCGATGGCGTTGACCCGGACTTCGGGTCCCAGCGCCCGGGCCAAGCCGTAGGTCAGCGCCACCAATGCCGCCTTGGCCATGCAGTAGGGCAGGTAGTCCGGCAGCGGGCGATCGGCGTAGATGTCGACCAGATTGAGTATGGCGCCCTCGCTTTGGCGCAGCGCCGCGGCGGCGGCCTGGGCCAGAAACAGCGGAGCGGTGGCGTTGGAGGCGAACAGCTCGTGCACCTGGGCCTGGGTGATTTCGCCCAGCGGGGTGGGATAGAAGGCCGAGGCGTTGTTGACCAGCAGATCCAATCGACCGCCGCGGGCGACAACCGCATTGATGATCGCCTGCGGCGCCTGCGGATCGATCAGATCGGCCTGCACCAGCCAGGCCGAGTCGGAGCGCAAGCTATTGAGTTCGTCGGCCAGTGCAGCGGCCTGCTGCGCCGAGCTGCGGTGGTGGATGGCAACGCGATAGCCAGCCTCATGCAGGCTACGGCAGATCGCCGCGCCGATACGCTTGCCGCCGCCAGTTACCAGCGCCACCTTGTCCGTTCGATCACCCATTGTTGATACTGCCAGTAGTCAAATCGATGCGGCGAAGGATACCGCCGCTGCGATGGCGGTATGCTCTGTACTCGTTACCAGGGGGCCAGGCCAGCGCATGAGGGCGCAACAGCTACCGCCGCCAGATCCCGAACTCGCTGAGCACAGCGCGCGTTTGCATGCGCTGATCGGCGAGGAAATCGCGCGCGTCGGCCCGATCCCCTTCTCCCGCTACATGGAACTGGCGCTGTATGCGCCGGGACTGGGCTACTACAGCGCTGGACTGCACAAGTTTGGTCGTCGCGGCGATTTCATCACCGCACCCGAGTTGGGCTCGGTCTACGCGCAGACCTTGGCCCAGGTCATCGCGCCAGTACTGCGCCAGCTCGATCAGCGTACCGTGCTTGAGGTCGGCGGCGGCAGCGGTCGTTTCGCGGTCGATCTATGGCGCGCCCTGGACGCCCTCGATGCGCTGCCGGAACGCTACTGGCTGCTGGAACGCAGCGCCGATTTGCGCGAACGGCAGATCGAGCGATTGGAACAGGAAGTGCCCGAGGCATTGCCGCGCATTGCCTGGCTGGAGGAACCACCCAAGGAACGCTGGGACGGCGTGCTTATCGCCAACGAAGTCGTCGACGCGCTGCCGGTGGACCTGTTTCAGGTTGGCGCCGACGGTGCACTGGAAAAGCGAGTCACCCTGCGCGATGAGCAGTTGGCCTACACCCTGCAGGCCCCGCGGGCCGACCTGGCTTCGAAACTTGCCGAGTTGCTCGAAGACCTGCCGCAGTCGCTGCCCGAAGGCTGGGAGGGAGAGTTGTTGTGTAGCGGCGGCGCCTGGCTGGACAGTGTCGCCGGCCGCCTGCGTGACGGCATGGCGCTGCTGGTGGACTACGGCGAGAGCGCTTCCGACCTCTACCATCCGCAGCGCAGTGGCGGCAGTCTGCGCTGTTTCTACCGGCATCGCGTTCACAGCGATCCATTCTGGTATCCCGGGCTGTGCGACATCACCGCTTCGGTGGATTTTTCCGCTTTGGCGCGTGCTGGAGCCGAGCTGGGCTTTGATCTGGCCAGCTACGACACCCAGTCCGCATTCCTGCGTGCCGCGCGCATCGATCTGGCGGTCGGCGATTTGAGCCTGCTGCCGGAGATGAAGCGGATCCGGGTCAGCCAGCAGCTGAAGACGCTGATGCTGCCCACCGAAATGGGCGAGCGCTTCAAGGTCCTGGCCCTGACCCGGCAGTTGGATCCGGAGCAGCTGCCCGAGGCGCTGTGCTATCCCGGGCAGAGACATCGGCTTTGAGCGACCAGCCGCTGCGCTTCGAGGCGCACTACCGTTGGATCGGTCGCGCCTTGATCCTGTTGATACTGGTCTTGTCGCTGGCGCGCACCGGGCCAGCCGGTTTGCCGGTGCCGCATGGCGACAAATGGGGCCACCTGATCGCCTACGCGGCGCTGAGCTACTGGTATGCCTCCTTCATCCGCGATCGCTGCGGCCGCATCTGGCGCGCACTGGCCTTTGTCGCCCTCGGCGCGATGATCGAGATCCTGCAGTCCTTCACCAGCCACCGCAGCGCCGAGTGGGCCGATCTGTATGCCGACGCACTGGGGGTCGCCCTGGGTATGTCGTTGGCGCTGACCCCGTTGGGACGGTTGTTGCCGGCGTTGGACCGGCGGATCGCAGGCTGAGCACAGCGGCGCCCCCGCCCCGGCTTGTGATAACGTTTGTTATATACAACTGCAGACAGCCGAGCCACGACCATGCGCCTGAAGATCACCACCGTTGGCAACTCTGCCGGCGTGATCCTGCCCAAAGAGCTGCTGACACGCCTACGTCTGGAAAAGGGTGATGAGCTCCACGCCTTCGAGACCCCAGACGGACTGCGCTTGACCATCTACGACCCTGAGCTGGCTGCGCAGATGGAGGTGGCCGAGTCCATCATGCGTGAGGACCGCGAGGTACTGCATAAGCTCGCCCAGTGATCTGGATCAGCAAGCCCTTGGCGTTGGCCATCCATGAGCGCCAGCTCGCAGAGCACGGTGGGCCGATCGGCGTTCGCGATACCGGGATGCTGGAGTCAGCTTTGGCCAAGCCGCAGCAGCTCTTCGCCTACGGTCAACCGCCGCCGGACGTAGCCGACTTGGCAGCCAGCCTCGCCTACGGCTTGGCGCGCAATCATCCGTTCATCGACGGCAACAAGCGCACCGCGCACGTGTGTTACCGGGTCTTTCTCGAACTCAATGGCGTTGAACTGCAGGCGACCTTGGAGGACAAGTACGCGGCGATGGCCGCGCTTGCTGCGGGGGAGCTGGATCAGGAGTCATTCGCTCGCTGGCTGCGATCACGGATCTCGCCATCCAATTCCCGTTCGATCCAGGAGCCTTAGTCCGTCGTACAAGCGTTTAGCCCGGCCAACTCTTGAGTCTTCTACTGCGGCCCGCCGGCTCCTAGCTGAAACCGCTTCGCGGCCCCAGGTTGACCTGTATCGACAGCGCTGTGCCAGGGTTGGCCTTTGCCTGCAGCCCTTGGCGTTAAGCTGTGTAGCAAGCACCAGTGAAGGAAGGGACCGATGCGAACTGCGCAGATGCTGCTCTCACTGATCCTGCTCGCCGCTGCAGGCGACGCCGTTGCCAATCACCGCGAGCGCTGCGTGCGGCTGGGCAGCGACGGACGCTTCGTCGAGCGCGCCTGCGCCGCCCACGACCTGAACGCGCTAAACGCGATCACGGTGGCGCCCGACAAGGCGCTGGAGAGTCCGGTGGTGTTCAAGATCTTCGGCGCGGGCGTGGTGCCCAGCGGGGTGCCGGTGACCGAAGATGATCCCAAAATGCAGTACGCGGCGCTGTTCGACAGCGATCCCACGCCCAATCCGGGCTGCAGCCCTTTCGACACCGCCTTCATCGTCAACTCGGGCGGCTTTGGCGCGGCCGTGGATGAGTCCAAGGGCACGATCAACTTCAATCCCGGCGCCTTCGTCTGCGGGCTCTATGTGCAAAGCGGCTGTTTCGACTACGTGCAGTCGATGGACGATGCCTGCTTCGCCTTCCTCACCGGCGGTCGCAGCCACATGCGTATCCAGGGCAAACCGCCGTTCAGCGCCGCCTTCGACGGCATCGGTCTGGGTACGCCCTTCGCCGCCAGCATCGTCTATGCCGACGGCGCCAATGAGGTGGCCAGCGATCTATGCACCGGCTTGGAAGGCATCTCGGTCGGGTTGGTGACCCGCTTTTGTACGGTCGACGACGTCAATCTGCAGTCGCCTATAGACCCGACGCTGGAGGCGGCGGTGGACATCGAGCGACTGGAGTTCGATTTCGGCGAGTTCCAGGGCGGTCCGATGGACGTCGAGGTGGACTTCCAGGTCGCCCCGAACCCGGTGGAGGTCGGCCAGCAGTTCACCTTGAGCTGGAGCGCGCCGGGCGCGCTGACCGGTGCCTCCTGCCTGGCCGGGCTTGGATCGCCGACCCCGTGGAGCACGCTGGGGGCGGTGGAGAATGTGGGTTCGGTGAGCTATCCGGCGCCGACCACGCCCGGCACCTATTTCTTCGGTCTGACCTGTGAAGGACCCAACAACGGCTTTGGCTCGGCTGGTCTGGAGCTGGAGGTGATCCCGGCCAGCACGCCGAGCAGCCTGAGCCTGAACATTCTGCCCGCGACCACCGCGCCCGGTGCGGTGGTCACCTTGAACTGGGCGGCGACCGGTATCGATGCGGCGACGCCCTGCATGCCCGGACCGAACTGGCCGCTGGCCGGTAGCCTGCCGCCGCAGGGCAGCGTGAGCTTTGCCGCGCCGCCTAGCGGGCCGCAGCAATACACGCTGAGCTGCAGCAGCGCCGTGGGTGATCTGCAGCAGACCGTGGTGCTGGAGATCGCCGCGCAGCCGCCGTTGCCGACCGCGGCCGCGCCCACCCTGATCAGCCAGACGAGCAGCGGGCTTGCGGCCAACGGCGCCAGTCGCGGCGCGCAGGTGGGCGTGCGCGGTGAGGCCGTGGTTTTCCTCTCCCAGGCCACGGATCTGGGCGGCGTCACCGCCAGCGGTGAGCAGAGCTATAGGCGCGACACCACCGCATCCAGTACCAGCCTGGTCAGCCGCGACATCCAGGGCAATGCGCTGCCCTTTGCCAGCAGTCAGGTGGCTCTGGCCAGCGCCAGCGGCTTCGTTGCCTTTGCCACCAGCGACGGACAGATCCGCGGTTTCGACCCAGCCAGCGGAGAGGCCAGCGGTCCCTTAAGCACCGCCAGCGGCGGCGCCTTGGGCAATGCCGAATCCGCTGCCGTCGCCCTCTCCGATCAGTTCCGCAGCAGCGGCGGCAGCGCGGTGTTTGCCTCCAGCGCGACCAATTTGATCGCCGGCGCCCCCAGCGGCAGCAATATCTACCTGAAGGACGGCAGCAGCGTCGAGCTGATCTCCAGACCCGGCAGCGGCTTCGCCGACGGACCCAGCAGCGCGCCGGCGCTATCGGGTGACGGCCAGACCATCGCCTTCGCCACCGATGCCAGCAACCTCGGCGCGGCGCCGCAGCCCGGCGGCCTGCCCACGCAGATCTGCCTGGCTGGACCGACCCAGACCGGCGGCCGGCCGCGACTGTGCGTATCGGAGAACTTCCTGACCGGGCTGCCCGGCAACGCACCCTCCTCGCAGGTCCAGCTCAACGCCGACGGGCGCTACGGGGTATACACCTCGGAGGCCAGTAATCTGGTTGCCGATGACTCCAATGCGGTGAGCGATGTCTACTGGTTCGCCTGGGACGGTCGCCAGCTCACCGGTCTGGTTCGAGTCAGCACCGACGCCAACGGCGGCCAGGCCGATGGCCCCAGCTACGCCCCGCAAATCAGTGCCGACGGACAGACGGTGATCTTCATCTCCGAAGCCGGCAATCTGGTTGCCGGCGATAGCAACGCTGCAGCCGACGTGTTCATCAAACACGTTCGCAGCGGTCAGATCGGTCTGCTCAGCGCTGCCGCCGGAATGCCCGCCAACGGCGCGGCGCTGGATGCAGACCTCAGTCCATTCACTCGCAGCGTGGTCTTTAGCAGCAGCGCAGACAATCTGCTGGATGCCGATATCAACGATCACAGCGATGTCTATCAGGTCGCCCCGCCGCTGGTTCAGGACGCCGATGAGCCGGGCCTTAACGCGGTGCCGCTGCCGACGCCCAACCCGCCCAATAGACACTGCCCGGCCGGCTATTACATCGCCACCATCGCCGACGGACCGTTACCCGGCGTGCAGCCGGGAATCTTCGGTCTGGAACTGCTGCTCAATCCGCCGGGCAGCCGCGAGCTGGCCGGTGGCCTCAACTTCGGAGGCCTGGTCGACGCCGGACAGGTGGGTTTTGCCGGGGTCAATATCGCCAACCCCAGCGGCGAAGTGCAGCGCCTGGATCTGACGGTCAACGGCGTGCCGCTGACCGGCCCGGTGGACGGCAGCTATCCGGTGCGGGTGCTGCTGGAGCGGCCCAATGCCGACGGCAGCCGCACTACGGTGCTGCAGCTGCAGGGTGAGATCGGTCAGCAGCAAAGCCTGACCGGCAGCGTTGAGGTAGCCCCCGGCTACTACGTGGCCAGCGTGATCGCGGTCGAAGGCGAGCCTGGGGGCGAGGCCGAAGGGGTGTTCTATTTTGGTCTCAATACCAGCTTTGTTGATCGCCCTGGCGGTGGTTTCCAGGGTGGCGCGGTCGTCGGCGGCTATCACGCCGCAAATCCGCTCGGTGCGCCTTCGGGATTTGCCGCCTTTTGCATTGCCGACCCATATACGGTCAACGCGCGAGTGCTGTCGGCGCGCAGCTACGGTCCCAGCGGCGCGGCGGATTTGCGTCTGCAGCTGTTGGATCAGAACCAGCAGCCGGTGTACCGCGTACCCAGCTATTGATTGGAGCGGCAAGCGAAGAAATGCCGGATTGGATAGGCCCTGTGGACGGCTGATGCGCCCGATCGCATCGGCCCGACCACCGATTCGCGACCAATTTCGCGACGCGGTTCGCGCTGGCGGGTCATCGCGGCGCCCTATCGACTGGCGCCCCTGGCCCGGCGGGTGTAGCGTGGGGGCTTCGTTGACGGCAGAAAAGGGGACTGCCATGAGCGAAAGCGACCCACGTGCGCCCGGCGCACCGTGGTTGACGCCGTATTTGACCGTTCGCGACGCGCAAGCCTCGCTGCAGTTCTATGAGCGCGCCTTTGGCTTCAAAGCCGGCGACGTCTCGCCCGATGACAACGGCAACGCCGAGCACTGCGAGATGTATTACCGCGATACGCTGATCGCGATGTTCGCGCCTGAAGCCGCCTTCGGCAGCACCGCAAAGTCACCGCGCACGCTGGGCATCGAACCGCCACAGACCTTTTACGTCTACTGCGAAGATCCCGACGCGGTCTTCGGCCGGGCGATGGCGGCTGGCGCCCACGCGGTGGTGCCGCCCACCGATCAACCGTGGGGCGATCGGATGTGCTGCGTACGCGATATCGACGGCTATCAATGGGGTTTCGCCCGTTGGCATGGTCAGGCCGCGCCGGCGGCGAAGGCTGCTGCATCGTGATTGGCCTCTGACGCTTGAATTCCGTCCTGGCACCCCAATCCACGCCCGGCACAACACGAGCCAGCCGCCATGCCGATCTACGAATACGAATGCGTCCCCAAAGGCCACATCTTCGACCGTTTGCAGAAGATGGACGATCCCGACCCTGAGACGTGTGAGGTCTGCGGCGAAGGCCCGGTACGTCGCCGCGTGACTGCCCCGGCATTCCGCCTGGCCGGCAGCGGCTGGTACGAAACCGACTTCAAGAGCGACAAGGACAAGCGCCGCAACCTGGCCGGCGAAGGCGCCAGCGGTAGCGACAGCGCGTCCAGCTCAAGCACCGAGTCCAAGCCGGCTGGCAAGAGCGACGACAGCGCCAAATCCAGCAGCAGCACCAAAACCGAAAGCAAACCGGCCACTTCCAGCGATTAGGCGCCGGCCCTGGGCCCTGGGCCCTGGGCCCTGCTTTCCCTGGGCCCTTTCTCCACCCTGGGCTAAGCCAACAACGCCTCCACCACCCGGAAACTCAGCTGTCGCGAGTCATCCGACTCGCCGCCGTCCTTGGGTACGAAGTGCTCTGAGCAACTCAGCTTGAGCGCCAGCAGATCGCCGCCGGCGAGATCCAGCGGCAGATCGATGCGGCTGCGCTCGCCGGCAGGTATCTCGACACTGCTGCGCGCACCGTTGCATTCGATCTCGATGCGCTGCTTGTCCTTGAGCTTGCCGGGTGCCCACAGATCCAGCTTGAGCTGCTTGGCGGCGGCGGTCAGCCGATAGCTCAGCTGCACCTCGGGACCGGCCCAGCCGTCCGGCCAGTAGCCCTTGGTCGGCCCCTCGCGCAGTGCCCGACCCTGCAATGGAAAGGCCACCGCGGCGCGCGCGTCATCGATGGCTGCGCTCATCTCGGCGATCTGGCTGGAGGCCTCCAGCTCGCGATCGTAAAGGAACTTCAGCTGGCCTTTGAGCTGGGCGAAGCGGCGACGCAGCTCCAGATAGTCCTCGTGGCTGAGCACTTCGCCGGACTGTAGTCCGCTGGGCAGCCCGGGAGGGACGTAGATGGTGCCGTGGCTGGGCGCGGTTTCCGCGGCGGGGCGCTCGCGGGTGTACAGATAGATGGCGATGGAGCGCCGCGAGCGGTGGCGCTCGGCCTCAGGCAGGTTGATGCGCTCGAAGCCGTGCCAGGAGATCTCGTTGGTTTCGAAGATCACGCAGCGGTTGAACAACGGCAGCACGCTGTGCACCTCGTCCAGCTCGTGATTCCACGGGTTCTTGTGCAGATCCAGACAGCCGCCCCACTCGGCGTCCCATTCGTCGTTCAGATAGACGATCAGATTCAGCCGCCGGTGCCACTGGGTCTTGGGCAGGTAATTGAAGTCCACGTGCGGCGACAAGCCCTGACCGTGGACGTTCTCGTGGGTACCGCCGCCGACATAGTCCGGGTCGTAGAGCAGATCGGGGATACCGGTGATCTCGGAAATGGTGCGTAGAAAGGCCTCGCTCTGGATATAGCGATCCAGCTCGGCGTAGGTCGGCGACAGATCCGGCAGATCCGGTCGTACTGCCTTGCCGCCCAGCTTGCCCATTTCGTTCAGCGCAAAGCGCTCTTCGAAGTTGGGAAAGTCGGCCTGCAGCTGGCGACCGTAATCGGACTGGAAGAAGTCGTCGATAACCAGGTGACGGAAGGGCTGTGCGCCGTTGAACTGCGCATTCAGCGCGGGGATTTGCCCAGTAACATTGGAGGAAAGCGGGTTCATGGTGTCGCTGCGCGGGTGATCGTCGAGGCGCCGGATACTAACCTGAAATGGTGACGCTGACCGGCTCACGGCGACCGATGCTTGCCCGTACGCTGCACTGCAGCAGTACACTTGTTGGTCTCGCTTCGCTACAGAGACTCGCTGACAGATGAGCAAGAAAGTACTGGTAACCGGCAGCAACCGCGGTTTGGGGCTGGAATTCACCCGTCAGTGGCTGGGCCGCGGCGCCACCGTGATTGCCGCCTGCCGCAATCCGGAACAGGCCAGCGCCCTGAACGAGCTGGCCGCGGCCAATCCCGATCGGCTGACCGTGATTCCGCTGGACGTGGACGATCCGGCCGCGGTGGCCGCCCTCCCTGAGCGCTATGGCATCGCTGAGCTGCAGCTGCTGATCAACAACGCCGGCTCGCTGGCCAGCGGCGAACGCATGGGGCAGCTGGATGCCGAGGTGATGAGTTCGGCCTTCCGCACCAACGTCATCGGCCCGGTGCTGCTGACTCAGGCGCTGGCTCCGGCGCTGGCCGCCGGCGGCGGCTGGACCGTGAACATCTCCTCCGAATTGGGTTCGATCAGCAACCGCAGCGGTTTCTTCACCCCCACCTACTGCGCTTCCAAGGCGGCGCTGAACATGTGGACGCGGATGCTCAACTTCGCCATGGCGGGCCAGGGCGCGCACTGCGTGGCGCTGCATCCGGGCTGGGTGCAGACCGACATGGGCGGCCAGGACGCGCCGCTGGACGCGGCCACCGCGGTCGCCTCGATGATCACCGTGATCGAAAACCTGGGCCCGGATCAGGCCGGCGGCTTCTACGACCACGATGGTGCGGCGCTGCCCTGGTAGGCAGGCCGGAGGCAATGGGCCCAGCCGGGCCCGTTGCCGACTACGTGGTCAGCGAACTTCCACCTGCTGACCGCTACTGAGTTCGGCCGCTGGGTTGAGTACCACCCGCTCGCCGGACTTCAGTCCGTCGGTGACCCGCACCGTGCTACCGCTGCGCTCGGCGATCTGCACTGCGCGCTCCTGCAGCGTCGCTTCGCGAACCACGAACACCGCGTCGCGATCGGCGATCAGTGCGCTGGCGTCAACGATCACCCCTTCGACCGGCTTGGCTACCGGGCGCTCGGCTTGGTCTTTGAGAAATGCCACCCGCACGCCCATATCGGGGACGATGCGCGGATCGCGCGAGTCGATGCCGATACGCACCTTGACCGTGGCCTTGCTGCGATCGGCGGTGGGTATCACCGCGATCACGTGCGCCGGTATCACCCAGTCCGGATAGGCATTCAGTCGCGCCTCCACCGGCTGATCGTTCTGCACCCGGTTGATGTAGGACTCGCTGACATCGACCTGAATCTCCAGCGAATCCATGTCGACGATGGTGCCGATGCCGGTGCGGGTGAAGCCGCCGCCGGCAGAAATCGGCGAAATCATCTCGCCGGGCTGTGCCGCCTTGGCGATGATCACACCGGCAAAGGGGGCACGGATCACCGTGTTTTCCAGCTGCTGCTCGATCACCTCGGTCTGCCGTCGGGCGACCTCGACCTGGGCGCTGGAGCTGCGCAGCCTCGCGGCCAGGGCGTCGCGCTCAGCCTGCGCGCTGTCCAGGCTTTGCTGGGCGGCGAGCTTCTTGGCGACCAGCTCGGTCTGACGCTGCAGATCGCGCTCGGCCTGCTCCAGCCGCACCCGGGTCTCGTTCAGATCCAGTCGCGCCGCGCTCAGTCTGGCCTTGGACAGATCCAGATCGCGCTGCACCTCGGCATCGTCCAGGCGAGCCAACACCTCACCCTGCTCCACCCGCATGCCCTCTTCGATCAACACCTCGATCACCTTGCCGGTGGTTTTCGCAGAGACCGTGGCGATGCGCCGCGCGGTGACATAGCCGGTGGCGTCGAGTACCGAAGCGCCGGCGTCGGCACCGCCGGCGTTGCGCACCATGGACGTGGTGACGGTGATGGTCTGGCTTTGGTTGAGCGACTGCCACAGCCAGGCGCCGCCACCCAGCAGCAGCAGAACGACGACGATAAGGATGATCCAAAGCCGCGCCGAGCCGCGCTCCTCGCCGCGCTCGATGCGAAGTTCCTTGACCAATTCACTGCGATCCATGGGCTACCCGCCTGTGCTTGATGGCATCTTTGCGCGGCGATTCTACCGGGCCGCGCCGCGCAGGTCGGGTGATGGTAGTCATCTGTTTGCCCGCCAGGTGTAGACTCCAAGACTGCAGCGTCAACGGCAGCGGGCGTGGGGTTCACCGCGATGCGCTTGGCCGCTGCCTACTCGCGCGTTTCATTGGGGAATGAACATGCCATTCGATCAGGAATCCAAAGGGGCCTTGGGCGGGGTCATCCGCGACATCAAGAGCGTGGTCAGCGGGTTGTTCAGCGGCGGTCGGTTGGAGCCAGAGAAACAGATGGCCATCGAAGTGCTGTTTGCCATGCTCGGGGTGGTTGCTGGCGCCGACAGCATCGTCACCACCCACGAGGCCGAGTTCGTCAACGACCTGATGGACGAGATTGGCCTCAGCGGCAAGGGTCGCGAATTGGCTTTCGCCGCCTTCAACCGCGGCCGTCGCCGCGAGGTCAACATCGACGGGGATCTGGACAAGCTGCTGGCGGTCTATCCCAAGGGCACCCAGGAAGTGGCCAGAGTGTTCGACTCGCTGGTGCGCATCGCCGCCGCCGATGGCCGGATGCGGCCCAGCGAACGGAAGATACTGGAGCAGATCACAGTGAAGCTGGGCTACAGCGACGAGGTGCTGGCCCAGCGCCTGGAGCAGGCCGGATTCTGAGCAGAGGGCGGGATCGTGGCGGCCGGCGTTTAGCGATCAGCAAATAAAAAATCAGGGCCGCAAGGGCCCTGAAGGGTCAACATCACTAAGTACGAGCGTCGCTCAGGTCAACGGCAGCGCCGTATACCAGCTCATCACTGCGGCCAGTGCGATTACTGCAGTCAGCGGCCCGGTGACCAAGAAACCGGTCATGCCCGCCTCCAAGGACCGATCAGCCTGCCAGCCGCCGAGCAGTCGGGTCAGTCCCATGCCGCCAAAAGCACCCAGCAGATAACCGCAAAACAAACTTGCCACCACCAGTAGGAGCTGTTCCATGAGGTCTTCCTCACGCTAGTCACTGCGGTAATACGTAGACCAGCGCGAGCGGGGGACGGTTCCCGTTGTGGATGGCCCAGGGCCCAGGGAAAAGGGCCCAGAGGTCAATCGCGACGTTCAGCCTTTCGCCCCAGCCAACAACAGCACCGCAATCAGGGCCAGAAACGCGGCGAAGATCCGCTTCAGCGTGTTGACCGGCAGTCGATGGGCCAGCTTTGCACCTAGCGGGGCGGTGAGCAGGCTGGCCACGCCCAGCACCAGCGCCACCGGCACCGCCACCAGACCAACCCCGCCGCGCAGGTCGGCCACGGTGGGCTGGGAGAGATAGCCGAGGCTGCCGGCAATCGCAATCGGTAGGCCGCATACTGCCGACGTCGCAATAGCGCGCGGCAGCGCGACGCCGCGCCAGGTCAGAAAGGGCACCGTCATCGATCCACCGCCGATGCCCACCGCCGCCGAGATCGCACCGATCACGCCGCCGCCGGCGAGCAGCCAGGCCGGCTCGGCGCGCTGGCTGTTTGGGTCCCGCGGCTGCGGCTTTCTGGATCGGGCCAGCTGCCAGGCGGCGAACAGGCAGAAGCCGGCGACGAACAGCTGCAGCGCGGGGCGCGACAGCGCCGCCACCAGTGCGGTTGCGGCGTAGCTACCGATGATCAACGCCGGTGCCAGCCAGGCCACCAGACCGAGCTGCACCGCGCCGTGGCGCCAGTGGCTCCAGCCCGACATCGCCGCGGTCAGCACGATCGCCGCCAGCGAGGTGGCGACCGCGACATGCAGAGCGTCGCCCGACGCCAAGCCCTGCTGCGGCAGCCACCACAGCAGCACCGGCACCATTACCAGCCCGCCGCCTATCCCCAACAGACCGGCCAGCAAACCGCTGAGCAGACCCAGCGGCAGCAGTATCAATAACGCGCTTGGATCCATCGCTGCGGCCGTGCCTGACAAGGGCTTGGAGCATGCCAGTTCAAGCTCGCTGCGGGTACCGCTGTCCCCTGCCGCACTAACCCGGCGTAGCAAAGTGAACAGCAACAGGTGTGATCCGATGTCGTCTATAGACCCACTACGCCGCCGTATCGTCCGCGATCTGCCGTTACTCGGCCTGGCCGCAGCCGGCTTCGGCCTGGCCTCCACCAATGTGAGCGCAAAACCCATGAATGCCATCGAACAGAGTCTGGAAAACAGCCGTACCTCCAAGCGCGGTGTTACTGTCTACGTCGGCGGCGCCAGCGTTGCCATGGTGGTCACCGAGGTGGCCGACGGTTTCGTCATCGGTCGTTCGCAGCAATACGAGCGCATCGTGGTGCGGATCGATCGCATCGATGCGGCGATGAACAGCTGAGCTCGACGTCGCTATCGACGAGCAGTGATCAGGGCCAGTGGCCAGTGGCTCAAGGTCTGACCGGGGCCTAGACGGTTAGGCGGAGATCTTCTGGCTACTGGCCCTGATCATTGTCGACTCATAGGGCCCAGGGCAAAGGGCCCAGGGCCCAGAGAAGCGGCTTTCCCGCCGTGGATCGCGCGGCGCAACGCCGCGCGATCCACTATGCTCCGCGCATGCCCGAACTGCCCGAAGTAGAAACCACCCGGCGCGGACTGCAGCCGCATCTGCTCGGTGCGCGCATCGTCGACGTTGACGTACGCCAGCCGCAGCTGCGCTGGCCGGTGCCGGCTGATCTGGCGGCGCATCTGCGCGGGCAACAGGTGCTGGCGCTGCGGCGGCGCTCGAAGTATCTGCTGATCGACGTGGCGGCCGGCTCGGCGCTGGTTCATCTGGGCATGTCCGGCTCGCTGCGGTTGGATGCCGTCAACGATCCAAGGCGCACCCATGATCACCTGCAGCTGAGCCTGGATAGCGGCCTGCTGCTGCGTTACAACGATCCGCGGCGCTTCGGCAGCTGGCTGTGGCAGCCGGCCGGTCAGTCCCATCCGCTGCTGGCCAATCTGGGTCCGGAGCCCTTTGCCGATGAGTTCGATGGCGCCCGCATGTGGCGGCTGTCTCGGGGGCGACGGGCGGCGGTGAAGGTGTTCCTGATGGATGCGGCGACGGTGGTCGGGGTCGGCAATATCTACGCCTCCGAGGCGCTGTTCAGGGCTGGCATCGATCCACGCCGCGCTGCGGGGAGGATCTCGCAGGCCCGCTACTGCAGGCTCGCCGAGGTGGTGCGCGAGGTGCTGGCCGAAGCCATCAACCAGGGCGGCACCACCCTGCGTGACTTCCTGCGTCCGGAGGGCGTCCCCGGTTACTTCGCCCAGTCGTTGCGCGTCTACGACCGCCACGGCCAAGCCTGCCGGCAGTGCGGCGAGCCGATTCGGCGGGTGGTGCTGGGGCAGCGGGCCAGCTATTACTGTCCTACCTGTCAGCGCTAGCCAGAGGGCCGCAGGAAGAGCGCCGCAGAGACCCGTTGTCGGTTCTCGCACGGATGGGGAAGACTCGCGCGGGTCACTACGGCCTACGTTGGCGGCCAACGTCAGTCTGAATCAGGCAGAAGAGCGTCGTGCACGCTGCGCTTTGCACAACCTACGCAAATTTCACGCCGGAGACTCCCAATCGGCCGCCAACCCGTAGGGCGGGCAAAGCGTAGCGTGCCCGCCATTGATGCCTCGTCAACGGCCGATTCGCACCAAAGGCGTCTTGCACGCGGCGTCTTGCCATAGCTTCGCGAGCATCAAGCCCAGCGCATCACTGGCGCCGTTCACCCGCTCTCTCCTATGCTGTGGCTTTCCGCGATGAGCAAAGGCCATGCGCATACTGACGCTGTCCACCCTTCTGGCTGCTGGCCTGGTAGTGAGCGTCACGTTGCACGCGCAGGACGCCCCACCGCCACCGCCGCTGGACACCAGCAACGTTGATCCTGAACAGGACGCGCGCACGCCGCCGCCCGCGCCGCCGCGCCGCCCGCCGCCGGATCTGGACGAACTGCCGCCCAAGCAGCTGCCGCCGGACGCG
>JAUIFV010000081.1 GCA_030430155.1 Gammaproteobacteria bacterium | reverse complement strand
GTGCGCAACCTCACCGACAAGGTCTACAAGACTGACGGTCAGGAATTCTCCAGCGTCGGCAACATCCAGACCGCCTACTACGGCTGGCCGCGTCACTACTACGTGGCGGTGCGCTACAACTTCTTCTGAATCGAATGTACAACCCGGCCAGGGGCCGCACCGGTCCCTGGCTGCGGCCTTGCTACTTGAAGTGCTGAAATACGCGCGGATCGACGGCTGCGGCGCCGAGCATGCCGCCCATCAAGGCGCCGGCAATGCCCGGGACGGCGACATCCTGGCCGGCCATGTACAGCCCCGGCAGCGGCGTCTTGGCGCTGAGCGCGGTTGTAAGCAGGCGCCGCGGTGTGGTTTCCAGCCCGTAGAAACCGCCTTTCTCATGACCGGTGAATGCCGCCGTGGCCAGCGGCGTGCCGAGCTCACAGTGGACCATCATCGATTCCAGCGCCGGGAATCTGGCCGCGAAGATTGCCTTCAGCTTGGATTCGACGCGTTCTTTCAGGGCTCGCCATTGTTCCGGTCGCGCTTGAGCCCCGCCATCGGCGAACTCGGCCACATCGGCCCAGTCGGCCCAGACGAAGGCTTCGCCGGTGTGTTTATGGCAAGGCCCGGGATCATGATCGGGATCCTTAAGCGACGGGAAGGAAATGAACATCCAGGGAATAGGCGCCTCGCTGTTCGGCGACCAGATGGCGTCGTTGGTGTTCCAGCTCTGGTAGTACCAGTGGTTGGCGCGGGTGGCACCGTGCCGGGCGATATCGCCTTCGAAGCCGAGGAAGATCTCGAAATGGCAGATCGCCGGCTTGAGAGTGTTGATCTCCTCAGCCCAGTCCTGTTGCCGGAAGGCCGCCGGCAGCAGTTCCCTGACCGTTCCGCGGGCGCCGACCGCCGAGACAATGACAGGCGCGCGAAAGGTCTCGCCAGAACGGGTACGAACACCGACAGCCTGGCCATCCTCGATCACGATCTCACTGACTGCAGTGCCGGCGCGAGTGCTGCCGCCGGCGGCCTCGATCACCGGCACCAGTCCGGCGGCAATCGCCGAAGCTCCGCCGACCGGATAGGCGGCGCCCTCCAGGTAATGGCCGATAACCAGGGCGTGGACGCCGAAGCTGGCTTCACTCGGTTTGCCACCGTAGGTGCCCCACTGCGCAGTCAGCACGGCGGCCAACTTTGGATCGGAAACGATTTCTCCAATCACCTCCTGGGTAGTGCGGCCACACCAGCGTTCGATCTTCTTCTTGTTCCACCACTGATGGGCGGAACGAAAGGGCTCCGGCAAGGCGCGCTCGGTGGTCACCATCCGCATCGCGATTTCCGCTTCGCGCAGGGCTTCGAAGTAGGCGTCGATCTGCTCGGTCTGCTGCGGAAAGCGCTCCTTGAGCTCCATCTTGTAGGCGCTGGCGGGACGGCCAACGGAAACGTCTACGCCATCGGGGAAATGCAGCACGTCGTAGACCGTACCCATCGAGCGAAACTCGATGCGGTTGCCGCTCAGCCAGTCGAGGATGCGCCCGGCAAACTGATCATGGCCGAACAAACCGCAGTAGTGCAGGCCCACATCCCAGGTGAAACCGGCTCTGGAGAAGGTATGGGTGAGCCCGCCGATGCTCTGCGCCTGCTCCAGCAGCAGCACTCTGTAGTTCAGCCGCGCCAGTGCGGTAGCTGCGGTCATGCCGCCCATGCCGGAGCCGATCACGATCGCGTCCCAGTCGGAGTTTGTGTTTGCAGCTGCGTTTGGGCTGTGCATCTGTGGGTCTCCTTCGGTGGCGGTGTAGGAAGCCGGATCAGACTTGCGTGGATTCACCCGGCTCCAGAATCGTGCAATTGAATCCGAGCTTCTCGATGCCCTTGGAGTAGCGCTGATCGTCGGCGACGGCGAAGTTGCGCTTCCACAAGAACGGCAGGTTGTAGTGACAGGGGATGACGTACCGGGGCGCGATCAGCCTGGCGGCTTCGATGGCCTTATCGACATCCATGGTCCAGGTGCATTGACCGAGCCCGCCTATGGGCAGGATCAGCACGTCCGCGCTGAGGTCTTTCCACTCCGGCAGCAGCACCGAGTCACCGAGGTTGATGACGGAGGTGCCGCCGAAGCTGATCTTGAAGCCCATCGACCCCAGGCCGACACGCTCGTCGGGGCCCGGTTCGGCTCGGATCGTGAAGCCGAGTATCGGAATCGCAATCGCGCCGTGCACGCTACGCACGGCTTCAATGGCCACCCCATCGACCACCGCGGACTCGCCGACCTCCATCGTGTGCAGGTTGTCGTAGCGCATCCACTTGCTCAGGCCTCTTCCGCGTGGGTGCACCACCAGGCGCTGACCGTCGACCACCCGAGTCAGGCCGCGACCACAGATCACCTGCGCGCCGGAGACCTTGGCGACCCGATCCGACTGCCAGTGGTGATCGGGATCGCCGTGGGTGATCACCACGTGCGTCAGGCTTGGCCACTCCGACTTCGGGATCAGGCTGCGTAGCTGGAACAGCCACAGATTCTGTCCGGGATCGATGGCGAGCCTGGCGCCGCCTGCTTCGAGCAGGAAGGCGTTGTAGCCGTAGTAGGTGATCTTCATTGCTGTTGTGCCGCCCAGGTCGCGATCGCTGCTTAAGGCGCAATCAGGTGGCCAATCATGGCTTCACTATGCGCCGACTACCGAGTCGGGCATTGACTGGCGTCAAGCCGGAGCCGCCAATTGGTTGCTCGGTTATGCTTTCAAGCCGATCCGATCGCTGGCCTGGACTTGGAGATGAGCGAAATCAGTTGGGATGACTTCCAGAAGGTGGAAATCCGCGTCGGCACCATCGTCGAGGTCAATGACTTTCCGCAGGCGAGGAAACCGGCCTATCTGCTGCGAGTCGATTTCGGCAGCGAGATCGGAATCAAGAAGTCGAGCGCGCAGATCACCGACCTGTATGACAAGGCGTCGCTGTTGGGCAAGAAGGTCATCGCGGTAACCAATTTCCCGCCGAAGCAGATCGGTCCCATGCGCTCCGAGTGTCTGGTGACCGGGTTTCACGATGCTGATGGCAGGGTCGTGCTGGCGGTACCCGACGCGGATGTAGAAAACGGCACCAGGCTGGCCTGACGCCGATAGATCGCAACCTCAGTAGACGCGGCCTGAACCATGCGCTCAGTGCCCTGGAGAGGTTGCAAACGACAACTCTGCCCAGGTCGATTCATCGCTATCGACGGCGTTTTCGGGAAATCGGAATTCGGCCCCGTACTCGCCATCGTGGTTGACCGCGCTGACGCCGATCATCAGCTTCCAGCTCTCCCCAGCGAACTTCCTGCGTAGCACCTGCACTTCCCGATGTGAGCCCTGCAGAAACTTGCTGCGGCTGCCCGCCTCGGACTCTGTTTGACCCGCATAGGGCACCCAGAACGCGCTCCAGTCGCGATGGTTCCAAAACTCAGATTCGCTCCATTGTTCGCCGCTGTACAGGCGTTCACTAAGCTGAGCGGAGGCATGCAGATTGTGCAGTTGACCTGTCGCTTCATTCTTGATGTAGAGATCAATGACCGTGTAGTCGTTGGCCTTGCCCTGGGCGCAAACGAACAAGGATCGCCCGTCATGCATCAGCAGCACGGAAACTTGTGCGGGCAGTTCTATCCTGGTTGTGCCACGCCATTCCTCATCGCCACAGCGGCCGTCAAAAAGCGGCGCTGTGTCGACCCGCTTGGCGACGATGTTTGCGGCGGCGCAGGTGTTTGCAGCGGCGAGCAGGCAGACGGCAGCAAGGTGCGCTGGTGGTGAGGAATTCTGCATGAGCGGTCTCCGAGAACGGTGATCTGATCGATAGCGCCACATGTTAGTGGCGTTGCGCTTGGGGTGCGGACGGGCTACCGCGCGGCAGGCTCTACTCATCCCAGTGGCATGCCGCAAAGAGTTCCATTGACCGAGCGCCTGCGACCATCACATCCCATCGGCGCTCCTACCAATAGTGGGCGCTATGACTTCCAGCCCATGCGTGCATCGGTGATGTAGTTGACTATATCACCACACCACAGCACCCCGGACAGGAGCATCAGCATGAGGACCAGCCTTCGAGCGATCACCGTTGCCTTGGCCATGGCGGCGACGCCAGCGGCGTTTGCGCACGACAGCCACTGCAGTGTGGACAGTGATTACGACTTCACCATCAATGATGATGCGCTGCTGTTCGAGCGTGATTCCGGCAGCCCGCAGCGGGTGGAGTTTCGCCAGGGCGAGCTGTGGGTCGACGGCCAGCGGCAGAATCTGAGTGCCGCCGATCGGGCCCGGGTCGCGCAGTTTGAGCAGGACGCGCGGGCCATCGTGCCGGAGGCCAAGGCGATCGCCATTGATGCGATTGACCTGGCCGGCGCCGCCCTGGAGCAGGTCGCGGTGGCCTTTGCATCCGATGAGGATCGCGAGCGCATTATCGCCCGCGGCTACCAGCTGCGCGATCAGCTGCGCGAGCGCATCGCCGCGGTTGATTCGACCGATAGCTTCGATGAGGCCGAGTTCGAAGCAGCCATCGAGGAGATCGTCGAGAGCGCGATTCCGGAGCTGGTTGGTGGGGTTGCGGCGATGGCGATGAAGGCCGCCTTCAGCGGTGATGAGGACATGGCCAGCCAGATCGAGGCCAAGGCCGAGGCGCTGGAAGAGACCATCGAGCGCGAAGTCGAGGCGCGCGCCGAGCTGATCGAAACCCGCGCCGATGCGTTGTGCGATCGGGTCCGCGAGCTGGATCAGATCGAGTCGCAGTTCGAGTTCGCGATGGCCGACGGCCGTGCGCTGAATCTGCTGGACACCGATTGATCGTTGACGGTCTGAACTGGAAAGCGAAGCAAGTCAGCGAAAGGGACCGATGGATCGGTCCCTTTTGCTTTTTGTCGGATCCGGCTCGATCAGATGCAACGGCCAACGCGGTCGCCGGACGTTGCGTAGGCGCCGCGCAACCATGTAGGCCGTAGTGACCCGCACATGATCTGCTGGAATGGCGAGATGGTCGGCGGGTCTCTGCGGCGCTCTTTGTGCGCAATCACCAGGAGCGCCGCTGAATCTGATCGCGAACGAACTCAGCGCGTTGGTGATCCGGATCGATCAGATACAACGGCCTACATCGTTGCCGCTCTTTGAGCTTCGCTTGTAGCGTCTTCAGCCTATCCAACCCCGCTTCTTAGCGTGCACCGCCAGCCAAAACAGCAAGACCGCGATCACCAGCACCATGATCGGCATGATCATGCCGCCGGGTCCATAGACCTCGAAGGTCTTGCTGAAGAAGATCGAGTGGGTCAGCTGCACGGACACGCCGATCAAGGAGATCAGCAGCAGCGGCACGGCCAGCGATTTCTTGATTGCCAATGCGAGGCAGCCGAGCCAGCCGCCGAAGACCGCAGCGGCAAAGGCCATCAGTGCCCACATCGGTAGCGACGTGTACAGCTCCTGCTCGGCTGCCGGTAGCGCCGCGATCGCTTCGGGGCTCATGGTCACCTGCATGATGAAAGCCATCACCCCAAGCAGATTCCAGATCATCGCGACGATGGCCAGAACGGTGAACCATGCTGGTCGCGGTGTGGCGGCGATGTCATTCATGTTCTTCCTCCCCAGGATTGTACTTCACGCTAGCGATTGATGCGGCTTGCCGCAAGCCGTGGTCCAAGCGAAAGCTGACGCACGCCGGCTGGAATCGTATGATGATCATCATCAATCATATGATGGAGCCGCCGTGGCGACCATTCGCAAGACGATTACCGTGACCGACGCTCAGGACGACTGGATCAAAGCCCAAGTCGCCAATGGCGACTTCACCAATGACAGTGAGTTTCTTCGTGACCTCATTCGGCGCGAGCAGATCAAAGAGCGCGCGCTCAAAGCGGCCATCGAGGAAGGCATTTCCAGCGGGGCAAGCGAGCGCAGTGTCGACGAGATCTGGGCAGAAGCTGAGCAGCGCTTCATGACAAAGGATGCGCCCGGTCTGCCTGATTCATGAAGCACGCGGGCTATCGGTTATCTCGCCGCGCCGCAATGGACCTGTCCGCCATTGCGGACTACACCATTGGCCGATTCGGGCTTGCACAAGCAAGAGAGTACCGCGATCAGCTGAAAAGCTGTTTCGACGAACTCTCAAAGAATCCGATGATGGGTCGCCGGGCTGAGCAGTTGGCGAAGGGCCTGCGTTGTTTCGAACATGGATCGCATGTCGTCTACTACCTATGCGGGGCAGCGGAAATCGTTGTGGTGCGCGTGTTGCACTTTCGGATGGATGCCAGCAGACCTCTGAGCGAAGTCAATTTCCGTATCAGCGCTTCATCGAACTAGCGACACAATCCCGCGCCAGCGCTTCGATCTTTGACCAATCCTTGGCGGCAACCGCCGCGCTCGGAACCATCCACGAGCCGCCGACGGTGATCACGTTGGGCAGGGCGAGGTAGTCGCGTGCGCTGCTGGCGCTGATCCCGCCGGTGGGGCAGAAGCGCAAATCGGGGAAGGGTCCAGCGAAGGATCTCAGCGCGGCTGTGCCGCCGGCGGCTTCGGCGGGGAAGAACTTGAAGCGGCGGTGGCCGTGCTCCATGCCGCGCATCAGCTCGCTGGCGGTAGCGACGGCGGGGATCAGCGGAATGGGCGATTCGGCCGCGGCGGCGTAGATCGCCTCCGTCGCGCCGGGGGAAATGGAGAACTTCGCCCCTGCGGCGACGACGGCGGCCTGCTGCTGGCGGTCGAGCACCGTGCCGGCGCCGACGATGGCCTGTTCGAACTCATTGGCGATCCGCTCGATGGCCTGCAGCGCGCAGTCGCTGCGCAGGGTGATCTCGAGCACTGGCAGGCCGCCGTTGAGCAGGGCGCGGGCCAGCGGCAGGGCGTCTTCGATGCGCTCGATAGCCAGTACCGGCAGCACCGGCGCGCGCTGCAGGATGGCGTCCACGCGCTCGCAGCGCTGTTGCGGGGTCATCGTCGTCATTGATCACTTTCCTCGGGATGAGCGCGCAAGGCGATGGCGGCGCCGAGCAGACCGGGCGCTGGATGGGTGACTACTTCGATGTTCACCGCCTCCAGCCAGGCGGCAAAGCGGCCCTTGGCCAGGAAGCGCTCGCGGAAGGCGCTGGCGCGCAAGAAGGGCAAAAAGCGAGGCACGATACCACCAGCGATGACTACGCTCTTGGCGCCGTGAATCAACGCCGCATCGCCGGCAACGCTGCCCAGCACCGCGCAGAATCGGGCCAGCGTCTGCCGCGCGCGCAGGTCGCGACCTTCCAGCGCCGCGGCGACGATGGCCGCAGGCTCGCGCAGCTTTGCCGCGGCGCTGGGCGGCTCGCCGGCCAGAGCGGCATCGATATGCGACAAACCCGCCCCGGACAGCAGGCGCTCGTTTGAGGCGCGGCCGAAGCGGGCGCTGAACCAGCGCGCGATGTGCTGCTCCTCCTCGCCCAGCGGCGCAAAGCTGACGTGGCCGCCTTCGGTTTCGATCACCCGCCAGCCGGCGTCACTGCCGCCGACCAACAGTGCTACGCCCAGTCCGGTGCCCGGACCGAGCACGCTGACTGGTCCGCACATCGGCAAATGGCGCTGGCCGTGCAGCGTCGCCAGATCGGCCCCGCCCAGCGCCGGGATCGACCAGGCTATGGCGCCGAAATCATTCAGCAGGCGCAGCCGACGCAGGCCCAGCTTGTCGCGCAATTCGGTCTGGCTGAAAGACCAGGCGCGGTTGGTCATGCGCACCTCGTCGCGGTCTACCGGCGAGGCCACCGCGATGGCGGCGCGCGCCGGCTGGGTCGGCAGCTGCTGCAAATAGCTTTCGGCGGCGTGCTGCAGACTAGCGAACTGGGCGCAGGGGAGGGACTGCACGTTGATCAGCTCGGCTTGGGCTGCGTTCGGATCGGTCAGTGCAAAGCGCGCATTGGTGCCGCCGATGTCGGCGATCAGGTCCAGCGGCGAGGTGTCGTGGCTCTCAGCCATCGACGAACAAACTGCAGGCGCCTTCGTCTGCCGGGCCAACCTGGGCCCGCATCAGCCCGAAAAGCTCGCGACCCACGCCGCTGCGATTGCTTTGCACGTCGACGGGTGCCGCTTCGCGCTGGGCCAGTTCGGCATCGCTCAACTCCACCCGCATCACCCCTGCCGCGGCGTCGATCTCAATCATGTCCCCGTCAACCAGCCTGCCGATGGCGCCGCCGCTGAGCATCTCCGGGACCACGTGGATGGCCGCCAGCACCTTGCCCGATGCGCCGGACATGCGGCCGTCGGTGAGCAGGGCCACCTGCTGGCCGCGATCCTGCAGCAGCGACAGGGTGGGGGTGAGCTTGTGCAGCTCGGGCATGCCGTTGGCGCGCGGGCCCTGGGCGCGAATCACCGCGACGAAATCGCCGTCCAGCTGTTTGTCCGCAAAGGCCTGCAGCAGCGCGTCCTGGGAGTCGAAGACCTTGGCCGGGGCGCGGATGGCGCGATGTTCGGGCGCAACCGCCGAGATCTTGACGATGGCCCGGCCCAGGTTGCCCTGCAGCAGGCGTAGTCCGCCTTCGCTGTCGAAGGGTTCAGCGACGCCGCGCAGCACCTGGGTATCGCCCGACTGCGCCGGCGGGTCGCGCCAGCGCAGCTGCTGCTGATCCAGCCAGGGCTCGCGGGCCTGCGCGCGCAGATCGCCGCCGTGCACGCAGCGGATGTCGGCGTGCAGCAGGCCGGCGTCGATCAACTCATCGATCACCAGCCCCAATCCGCCGGCGGCGTGGAAGTGATTCACGTCGGCGCTGCCGTTGGGGTAGATCCGCGCCAGCAGCGGGGTGGCCCGCGACAGCTCGTCCAGATCATCCCAATCGATGCGCACCCCGGCGGCGCGGGCGATGGCGATCAGGTGGATGGCGTGATTGGTGGAGCCGCCGGTGGCGGCCAGCCCGACCATGGCGTTGACCAGGGCCTTCTCGTCGATGGTTTGGCCGATGGGCGTGTAGCTGTCGCCCAGCGCGGTGATCTCGCAGGCGCGCTCGGTTGCGGCCACGGTCAGCGCGTCGCGCAGCGGCGTGTTCGGATTGATGAAGGCGCTGCCCGGCAGATGCAGGCCCATCACCTCCATCAGCATCTGGTTGGAGTTGGCGGTGCCGTAGAAGGTGCAGGTGCCAGGCCCGTGGTAGGAATCGGACTCGGCCTGGAGCAGATCGTCGCGGCTGGCCTTGCCCTCGGCGAAGGCCTGACGCACCGCCGCCTTCTGCTTGTTGGGCAAGCCGGAAGTCATCGGTCCGGCGGGAATCAGGATTACCGGCAGATGGCCAAAGCTGAGCGCGCCGATCAGCAAGCCGGGAACGATCTTGTCGCAGACGCCAAGCAGCACCGCGGCGTCAAACATCTGGTGCGAGAGCGCGACCGCGGTGCCCAGGGCGATGGCGTCGCGTGAGTACAGCGACAGCTCCATGCCAACCTGACCCTGGGTGACGCCGTCGCACATCGCCGGCACGCCGCCGGCGACCTGGGCGCTACAGCCGCGATTGCGCGCCGCCATTTTGATCAGGCTGGGGTAGTGCTCCATCGGCTGATGCGCCGAGAGCATGTCGTTGTAGGCGGTTACGATGCCGATGTTGGCGCCGCGCACGCCGCGCAGGTGTGGCTTGTCGGCGCCCGAGGCCGCAAAGCCGTGGGCCAGATTGCCGCAGCTCAATCGGCTGCGCGCCGGCGTTTGCTCGGCCGCGGTGGCAATCCGCTCCAGATAGGCCTGACGCTCGCCGCGGCTGCGTTCGATGATGCGATCGGTGACCCGGTCGACGACGGGATGGATCATGGCGGGCTACTCCGCTTGCGGTCGGCGTTCATTACGCCCGCATTATTCATGAACGTTCGTAGCGAGGGTTTCGCAGGCATGCTGTGGTGCGGATCGCGGACCGGAAATCGGCGACGGCGTACTTGACCAGTACGTCGAGTCGATTGGAGGGAGCAATCCGCGCCACAGTGCGCCTGCGGAAGCCGCAGTAGAAGGTTCATCAATAATGTGGGCTAGGGGCACCAGTGGATCTCGACCTCGGTTTGGGCATAGTGCAGCAGCGCGCCTACCGGGTAGGCGCTGGCATCGGTCTGGGCACGGCGCAGGGTTTGCAGCTTGTCCTCGCCGCTGATCACCAGCATCAGCAGCTCGGTGCGCAGCAGCCTGGCCAGACTCAAGCTGACCCGCGGGTGCGGGCCGGCGCTGGGCATGGGGTCGGGGATGATGGCGTAGGCGTCGCTGCTCGATCGTGGGTCCAGCGCCTCGGCCAGATTGTCGGCGCCGGGAAACAGCGAGGCGAAATGACCGTCGGCGCCCATGCCCAGCATCACCGCGGCGAAGGTGTCCGGCACCTTCGCCAACTGTGCGTTGGCGAAGCCGGCGTCGGGAAACTCGCTCGGCGGTTCGGGTACCAGCGCCATCGTGCGCAGCCCCGGCGCGGCAAAAGACTCGCGCAGCTGGCGCAAATTGCAGTCGGCGTGGGCGTAGTCCACCCAGCGCTCATCTGTGGGCACCGCCGAAACCTTGGCCCAGGGCAGCGCTTGGGTACACAACCGGGCGAAGATCGGTGGCGCGGTGCGGCCGCCAGCCAGCGCCAGTGATGCACTATCGAAGCGAGCCAGCGAGCGCCCGATGGCATCCACCAGACGCATGGCGCAGGCGTTGACCAGCTCCTGGCTGTTCGCGTAGTGATGTTCGACCCAGCTCATCGGCGGCTCTCACTCACGCCAGCTGTGGCCGTGACGCTCGGTCAGCGCTACCGCGCTGCCCGGTCCCCAGGTGCCAGCCTGGTAGCTCTTGGGCACATAGCCGGCGGTATGCCAGCCGGCGAAGATACCGTCCACCCACTCCCAGGCGGCTTCGGTTTCGTCGCGGCGCACGAACAGGGTGCCGTTGCCCTCCATGGCGTCCAGATACAGCCGCTCATAGGCCAGCCGACGACGCATGTCGTCAAAGGCGTCGTGCAGATCCAGATCCAGCGCCACCTTCGACAAACGCAGTCCGTCGCGATCCAATCCCGGCGTCTTGGTCATCAGCTTCAGCGAGATCCGTTCCTCCGGCTGCAGCTGGATGAGCAGCGCATTGGGTTCGGTCTTGGCGCCGGTGAAGATCGAGTGCGGGACGGCGCGGAACTGGATATAGATCTCGGTGCAGCGCCGACTCATCCGCTTGCCGGTGCGCAGATAGAAGGGCACCCCGGACCAGCGCCAGTTGTCGATGTGGGCGCGCAGGGCGACAAAGGTCTCGGTATCGCTGTCGCGGCCCAGCTCTTCGCGATAGCCGGGTACGGCCTGACCGTTGACCGCGCCGGAAGCATATTGGCCGGCGACGGCGTCGATGCCGGCGTCAGCGGCGCCGAGAGGGCGCAGCGAGCGCAGCACCTTGAGCTTCTCGTTGCGCACCGATCCCGGCTCGAAACGTGCCGGCGGCTCCATGGCGGTCAGGCAGAGCAGCTGCAGCAGGTGGTTCTGCAGCATGTCGCGCATCGCGCCGGAGTGATCGTAGTAGTCGCCGCGACCCTCCACGCCGACGGTTTCGGCGACCGTGATCTGCACCTGCTCCACGCGCCGGGTGTTCCACAGCGGCTCGAACAGGGCGTTGCCAAAGCGCAGCGAGAGCAGATTCTGCACGCCTTCCTTGCCCAGGTAGTGGTCGACGCGGAAGACGCGGTCCTCGTCGAAGTGGCGGGTCACGCCGTCATTGATGTCGATCGCCGAGGCCAGGTCGTGGCCGATGGGCTTCTCCAGCAGCACCCGGGTGCCGGCACCGGCCAAACCGGCATTGCCGAGCATTTCGCAGATCGGCGCATAGAAGCGCGGCGCGGTGGAGAGGTGATAGACGATCACCCCGTCGCGCAGCTGCGCAATGCGGTCGGTGAGCGCAGCCATGCTCGACGCCTCGCCCAGCGATCCCGGGGTGTAGTCGATGCGCTGCAGCAGGTCGGCGACGATAGCCTCGTCGTACTCCGCCGAGGGCACGCCGCGTGCCAGTGCCTGGCCGACCAGTTCGCGAAAGCCGGCCTGATCCAGTTCACTGCGTGCAGTACCGAGGATGCGCAGCCGCTCGCTCATCAGTCCATCGCGGAGCAAGCCATAAAGCGATGGCAGCAGCATCCGCTGGGCGAGGTCACCGGTGGCGCCGAAAATCACGAGTAGCGTAGCGGACTGGTTGCTCATGGATTCCATTTTTGCCTGGTGGTCTGTGGCCACGATCGCTTTAGGGCGTCTTCGTGGTTGCAGGATGCGCGCTCGCGGTCAGAACTATGCTGCCGGCAAAGTGCGACAAAAGCCGCTGCCAACGGGTATGAATACGTTTACATCGGGATCTTCGGAGGATAGCAGCTGAACGTGCCGTGGCTGTAGCCATCCTGGGCGGGCGGAACCGCGGTCAACTCAGTAGCGTTGAGGCCTGACCGATCAGTCCGCTGCCGCGGCTCTTGCCGATTCACGGCGCAGCTCGAAGCGGCGCTCGCCGTTTGCGGTCAGGCCCAGCGGGATCCAACCGCTGCGGCGATAGAAGGCGTCTGCCCGTGATTCCGGGTCAGTGCTCAGACTTAGACGCTGCAATCCCTTGGACCACAGCCACTGAGTCATCACTTCCAGGAGCCGGCGACCATAGCCGCGGCCTTCCCACTGTGGATCGACGAACAATGCCCAGATGTTGCCAGTCTGGGCGTTGCCTACCGCGAAGGCGCGAACCTGGCCGTCGTGCTCGATGACCCAGCCGCGACCGCTGACTTCGGTCTCTTCGATCATATCGTTGTCGTCCAGGCGGCCGGGCGACAGCGGATTCTCGCGCACCGCGTAGCGCACCGCCCACATGCCGGGAAAGTCGGCGCGGGTGCACTGGCGCAGGGTGGCGTGGTCCTGTGCGCTCATGGGCCTGATTGCGCATTCTCGGCGAGAAACTCCGCCAACGCCCGCGGGCTGCGCAGCGGCACCGAGCAGCGCCTTTCGGTGCAAACGAAGGCGGCCGGCTTGCGGCTGGGGGGGTAGGCGACGTCGGGGTTTGGCAGCGGTCCTTCGGCGCGGTCCCACCACTCCAGACGCTTGTACCAGCCCGGCAGCTGCGCACCGGCGGCATATAGCCGTGCGGAAAGGGCTTCATCGCGCGGGCCGACGATGGTCACGTGCAGCGGATCGCGTTCGGCCTCGCCCAATGCGAGCAGGATGCCCGGTTCGGTGAAGCTGCTGAATGCGACATCCGGCCGCCGCAGCCAGTTCAGCGCATGACTGGCGATCTGCCGATGCGCAGTGTCGCCGCTGTAGTGGGCGAGCAGGCTGGCGAAGCGGGCCAGACTGATCTGCGCGGCCAGATCGCGCACCGGCGGCAGCGCCGACTGGTCGGGCGGGATGCTGTAGTAGCCGGCATCGGTCGCGCGCAGGCGGTTGAACTGGGTCGCCACGCTGACCGCCTCGGCCAGCCAGGCGCGCTGGCTGGTCGCACGATATAGAGCAAGGAAGGCGCGGGCTACGCGCAGCTGCACGTCCAGATGCAGACGCTGGTCGGCATCGCTGCCATGGGCGTAACCGCCTGCTGCCATGCGCCGCTCGCGCAGCAACCAGCGGCCGGCGGCGTCGGCCTCGTTCAGCGCCTGACGGTCGCCGCTGTACTCGGCCAGGGTCGCCAGCGCTTCGACCATGGCCGCGGTTTCGCGGGCGAAGATCTGCGGGGCGACGCGCGGAATGCCCAGGGCGAGTCGCTCTTTGTCGCCCAGCGCAAAGTAGTCGTCGGCGTGCTCGCCCGGACGCAGGTCGGCGTCCTGGCTGGGGTAGTAGCCGCCGCCCTCGGCGGCAAGAAATCGCCGTGCATAGGCGGCGGTGGCCTTTGCGGCGTCCAGATAGGCCGGGTCACCCAACTCGGCCCAGCCCAGGGTGTAGATGCGGATGTAGTCGGCCTGCAGTTCGGTGCGCTTTTCGAAGTGCGGATGTTCCCAGTCGCGGTGGGTGGAGTACTGATAGAAACCGCCCCAGGCCGGGTCGAGCAGGGCCAGCGCGTTGCTCAGCGTGCGCCTGGCTCTCGCCGCGGCATCCTCATCGCCGCTGCCGGCCAGGACCAGATCCCATTCCACCGTGTCCCGATCAACGTACTTCTGCGCCGATTTCAGCCCGCCGCGGGCGCCGTCGTGCGAGCGCACGTGATTGGCCTGCAGGCGCTGACTGAGCTCGTCGTTGGCCAGCGGCGGCTTGCTGGGCTCAGGCGCGCTGGCGTCCTCGGCAACCGGGTCGGCGGCGATGCGGTTGAGCAGCGCGGCAAACTCCTCTGCGGCAACGAAGCCCTGGCGCTTGGCCAGATCGTTGCCGTCGCCGTCGAGGATGATCGTCGCCGGCCAACCCCAGCGTCGATAGCGGGTGGACAAATCGGGGTGGGCGTCCTGGTCCAGACGCACCGGCACGTAGCCGGCCTCGACCGCCGCCTGCACCTGCGCGTCACCGTAGGTGCGCTGGTCCATGACGTGACACCAGTGACACCAGACCGCCTCCAGATAGAGCAGCACGGGCTTGTTCTGGTCTCGCGCCTGGGCCAGGCCTGCAGACAAATCCCGGCCCCAAGCGATCGGCGAATCCTCCGGCGAACTGCGCACGGAAGGAGCTCCTACGCTCAGCGCCAAGGCGAGCAGCGCGACCACCAGCGCCCGCATCAGTGCTGTTCCTGCGCTTTGGCGAAGGCCGCCAGCTGCTCCGGCGTCGCCTCGCGCTGGTAGCGCGCCTTCCACTCCGCAGGCGGCATGCCGAGGATGTGCTCTCGGGCCTGCGCCTTGTCCAGCACCAGCCCTTCCTCCTGCGCGGCCTCGCGATACCAGTCGGCAAGACAGTTGCGGCAAAAGCCGGCCAGGGTCATCAGCTCGATATTCTGCACGTCGCTGCGCTTGCGCAGATGCGCCAGCAGGCGGCGAAAGGCGGCGGCTTCGGCGGCTTCACTCATGGGTGCGGGGTCCTTCGAGTTGGTAGGTCTTTCTAACCTTACGCAAAGCGGCGGTGAAAGGTGCATCGGAAAAAGGGCCCAGGGAAAAGGGCCCAGGGCCCAGCGGCTACGCTCGGGGCGTCGTGGCGCTTCCTTCCTTCAGCGCTTGTAGATTTCCACTCGATCCCGCCCGGCGCGCTTGGCGGCGTAGAGGGCCTGGTCGGCCTGGTCGAGCAGGGTGTTGGCGTCGGCGGCGGCTTGGCTGCGCCGTTCGGCGACGCCGATGCTCACGGTCAGGCGCTGCTGGTCGCCTTCGGTATGGGCGAGCGCAGCGCGGATGGACGCTGCTTGGGCGAGGGCCTGACTGAGATCGGCCTTGGGCAGCATGACCACGAATTCCTCACCACCCCAGCGTGCCAGCAGTCCGCCCGGCCAGTTCAGTGCCGACTGCATCTGCTGTGCGGCGCGGCGCAGTTCATCGTCGCCGCGCAAATGCCCGTAGCGATCATTGAACTGCTTGAAGTGGTCCAGATCGACCATCAGCAGGGCCAGACTGCTGTCCTCGGCGACGGCAAGTGCAAATGCCTGGTCGAGGTCGGACTCCAGCCTGCGCCGGTTGGCCACCCCGGTCAGTCCGTCCTGATCGGCCAGCGTGCGCAGACGCTGGTTTGCCGCCTGCAGGTCGATGCTACGCGCCTGCAGTGACGCTGTGCGTTCGGCCACCACTGATTCCAGCTGCCGGTTCTGTTGCGCCAGGGCGGACAGCCGCCAGCGCACCAGCAGCGCAATCAGGCCGACCAGCAGCGCGGCGAATCCCAGTCCGGCCCAGCCGCTTTGCCACCAACGCGGCACCACGATGAATCGGTACGTCAGTAGCGCACCGGTGGGCTGCTGATCTCGGGTGGCGCGCACCTGAAACACAAACTCCCCAGGACTCTGCGCGCTGAACTCGCGCAATCCCAATCCCGGATCGTCCGACCAGTACGCGTCCTGCGGATGCAGTCGACTTTGCAGCTGCCAGCCACGATCAAAAGTCGGTAGCGCATAGCTCAGCCGCAGCGTGCTGCCGGCAGCGATACGCGGGGTCTGCACCGGCTGCAGATGCAACCTGTCGCGGTCCTGGCCTTGGCTTACCTCAACGCTTTCCATCACTGGTGTCGGTGCGCTGATCGGACCCGCTCGGCCGTTGGCGTTGTATCGTGCCAGACCCGCCCAGGTGGTAATGAATCGCTCATCGTCCTTGCCGCAGTTGAAAGCGGCGATACCCTGCGCCTGACCGTCCATCGGCGGTAGCGGCTGCCAGCCGTCAGCCACCCGTCTGTACAGCTGACGGGTGGTGCCGGCATAGATTTCCTCAGCGCCGCATTCGACGACCGTGAGTTCGGTCAGTCGCTGCGCGGCGAGTCGTTCCAGGCCGTCGACAGAGTCTGCGATGAAGCGATCTCCGGCCCAGCGGTAGGTGCCCTCATCGGTTGCTGCATAGACTTGCCCGCGGTAGCCGAAGGTGACGCTGTCCGCGCCAGCGGTGCGCTCCAGACCAGCACCCTGACGCGAGGCCTCGATCACGTTGCGGCCATCGTCGCTAAGCCGTATGCGCATCGGGTCGTCGCTGACCTGGCCGGCCCACAGGTAGCCGCCATCGTCCTCGGTCAGGCTGAGGAAGCGGTAGGCGGGATCGATGACTCGGTCCACCTCGCCCCAACGCTGGCCATCGGCGGCCAGTATCAGCAGGCCGGCATCCTCGATGGCGAATACCACATCCGGGTGACGCTTTGATGCGCTGATGTAGATGACATTGGCATCGTCGGCGATCTGCTCCAGCTGATCGGCCGAGCGCTGGAAAATGCCAAAGCCGGTCGCCACCAGCGCGCCGCCGGGTATCGCCTGCAAATCACGTGTCTCCCGACCCTCTTCACCGAGCAGACGGAGTTTGCCGCCGCCGAGATCGGTGTACAGGCCGAGGGAGGTGGCGAGCAGTATCTCCCCGTCGTATACGCCGCCGTCCAGCAGGGTGCCGCGGTAGCCGCGATCCGGACTCAGCAGGGACCATTGCGGCGACAGATCCATCCGCACCAGCTCGTGGTCGGTGGCCAGCCACAACCCATTCTCGCTGTCCTTGGCCATGCTCAGGATGGGAAAGGCACTGATCGGCCAGCGCTGCTTCAAGGTCAAATCGGGGTTGATCCAGTAGACCTCGCCGCTGAGCGTGCCCACGAGCAAAGATCCGTCATCCAGGGCAAGCACGCAGTAGGGCGCAGACGGGCCCAGGGCTGCGCTGACTGGCGATTGCAGCGGCTGCAGTTGACCGCCGTCCAGGCTTTGGAAGCGTCCGTCCTGAAGCAGCAGCAAGACCTGTTCGCTGCCGGCCGGTTTGCCGATCCACACCGTACGCGGCGTCTCCTCGAGCAAGACGGTCAGTTCATCGTCGCGCAGGGCCAGCAGCTGCCCGCCTTCCCGACGCACCCAGATCTCATCGCCGACCCGGTAGCTGGCCGCGCTGATGCCTTCGCCGATCTTCCAGCGGGCCTGAGTGCCGTCATAGCCAATCCGAAACAGATCGCTGTTAGTGCCGAAATAGACTGCTGAGGGGTCGGTAATGGTCTCCCAGATCTCGGCCAGCGGTGCGCCGCGATGGTCGGGGAAGAACAGGTCGTCGAGATCCTCAAGGAAATATTGGCCGTCCGGTGCGCGCATCAGTTGGCCGAAATGGTGGTATCCGCCGACGTAGACGTTGCCATTGGGCGCCACCGCCAGTGAGCGCGCGGTATTCAAGACCGGCAGCTTCAGATCACTCCAGCGACCGCCGAAATAGCGCAAGACGCCATCGGCGTTGGCTACCAATATCTCGCCCTGCTGGGTCTGCGCGACTGCGAAGCTCTGTTGTCCGCCGGGTCGCTCGCCGGGTGCGAAGCGCTGCAGCGCGGGTAGTCCAGACCAAGGGTATGCGCCGCCGGCCTCTTCAGCGTGGCCGATGTTGGGTATCCACAGGGCCAGGATTGCGGCCCAGATGATCCCGATGCCGGGAACTTGTCGTTGCGACACGATTCACCGCCCGCCCATCAAGACGACTCATGCTACCGCGCGCAGGGCGATGCAAGGCGTCGAATTTGCGATCGTATACGCTTTGTTCGAGCCCGAGGTATTGGCGTGTGGCCGATGAGTCCGACTGCGTTGGGGGCGACGGCAGTCTTTGGAGCGAGGGCTGAGGGCTGAGGGCTGAGGAAAAGCCAGAGCATTCGCGGCGAGTCTGGACGTACTCGCTCTTTTGGGATTCTCGGAACTTCGCAAGCGCCAAGAAAGCGGTTCACCCAGGGAGGCTTCGATCTGCAGCGCTCTTCCCAGCCCTCAGCCCTCAGCCCTCAGCCCTGCTTTTAGCCCAGCCCTCAGCCCTGACCCCCAAAGCAATCCACATCAGCGCCGTACTCAGCGCATCCCCTAGCGCGCTGTGGCGACCGACGATGGGCGTGTCCAACTCGGCTGCGATCTGCTCGAAGCGCAGGTGCTGTGCGGATTCGGGGCTGCCGCGCCGCTGACGCTGGTGCATCAACTCGCGGACGTCGGCATGGCGTTTGGGCAGATTGATGCCCAGCGGCGCCGCAGCGCGACGCAGGAAGGCCAGGTCGAATGCGGTGGCGTAGCCGACGATCGGACGGTCCTTCAGCCAGGCTTGCAGGCCATACATGGCGTCAGCCAGCGTCGCACCTTCGGCCACATCCTGCGGCCGCAGGCGATGGTGGCGGATGGCTTCCGGGTTGACCGGCCCGGTGTCGCAAATCAGCTGCTCGAAGCGCTGGTGCAGCACCACCCGGGTGCCCTCCACGGGTATCGCGGCGATGGCCAGGATGCGATCGCTGCGCGGGTCCAGGCCGCTGGTTTCCAAGTCCAGTGCCACCACTGGTTCGGAGTAGCGAACCGGACGGAAGGTGTGTACCAGCGCGTCGAGCAGCGTCACTGGGCTAGTGTTCCAGACGGAAGCGCTGGCGCAGATGGTCCTGGAATTCACCGACCACGCGCAGCGCATCGCGGAGCAGTTCGCGATCCAGCCTCGGCAGCCGGTCGACTTGGACGTGATTGGGGTGATCACCGTTCTCGCCGTGCAGCTGGGTGTCCAGGCGCAGACGCATGCACAAGGCCAGGGATTGCTGCAGGTCGCGGCCGAAGCCCTTCGACAAGGCGCCGCGCTCAACCAGCGCATCGGCCCTGGCGAAGCTGTTGCGCTGAGTGATCTGTTCGGCCAGAGCGAGGGTGCGCAGGCCGTGGACGATGGGGAAGATCGCTCCCTTCTTCAGGTCCGTGCCTTCCGCGGAATGCTTGATGCGGCCGAACCAGGACAGCGGGGTATGGAATTCCACCGCCTGCTTGGCCATGCTGCGCAGCGCCAGATCCTGACCCAGCGCGCTGCGCAGCGCGGCGCCGACCGGCTCGGCCAGGTCGGCATTGCCAGCAACCGCGCGGGCGTCAGTGAGGATGGCCAGGTTGAGCATCGCCTGGGCATCGGGCTGATCCAGCCAACGCGCAATACGGCTTTGCCACAGGGCCGCGTCGCCGCGCCAATCGGCATTGCTGATCATGACGTTGCCAGGGCAGGGCGGCCAGCCGCACTGACCAATTGCCGCAGAAAGCGCCTCGGCCGCGGCCGTCAGCGCTGCCTCATCGACGTCGGGCTCGGCCACCAGGGCGTTGTCCTGATCGGTGCGCAGCAGCTGTTCACTGCGCCCCTCGCTGCCCAGCACCAGCAGACACAGCCGCGGCTGCAGTTCGGTGGGCACGCAGAGCCGATAGAGGCGGTCAAGGATGCGGCCATTGAGGGCGCTGACCAGGTCCATCAGAAAGCGCATTTTGGCGCCCTGGGAATACAGATTGCCAATCAGCTCGGGCAGCCGCTTCGCAGCGTCGGCCACCTGCAGCACGTTATGCGCCCGGTCCAGCTCCAGCGCGATCAAGTGCGAGGTGGATGAGTAGTGGGCCAGCACTTCGGCCATACCCAAAGTGCCCAGGAGCTGCCCGGCGTCGGTCACCGCGACGCGCTCGATCTGGTGCTCGGTCATCAGCACCAACGCCTCAAACAGCTGTGCGTTGCGATCCACGCTGAGCAGTGGACGGCTGGCCAACGGCGCGACAGGGGCGGTGGGTGATTGAAAGTCCAAGGCCAGGGCTTCGAGCAGATCGGTGCGGGTGACTATGCCGGGGCCGAGCTGGGGATCGTCGACGATCAAACATTCCACCTTCTGCTGCTTGAGCTTGCGAGTGGCGTCGGCAATCGCCGTCTGCGGCCGTACCCGCACCGGTGGCGCCGGCTGGGTATCGCTGATCCGCGCCAACAGGGCGCGGCCAGAGGTCGGATAGCGACTGCTCTGACGGTGCCGACGTTTGATCGCCATGCCTTCCAGAAACCACGCACCGAAACGCGGGTGATCGGCAGTGAGCTGACGAAAAACGGACGCAGGAATGCTGTAGCACAAGCACTCCTCGGCGGCGCGATAGCTGTGTCGGGCGCGGCCGGAGAGTACCGCATGAGAGCCGAACAAATCGCCCGGGCCCAAATCCGCAAATGCTCGCTCGCCACCGCTGGCGCGGGTGTCATAGGCCTGCACCATGCCCTTGGCGATGACAAAGGCGGCGTCGGCTTGCGCGTCGGCACTCAGGATGGTGCTGTCCTGCGCAAAGTAGATCAGATCCACCGCCGCCCGCAGCTGCGCCTTGCCCTCCTCATCGAGCAGATCGAAAGGTGGCTGGGAAGTATCAATGTCCACTTGATCAAGCATGCCGGTCACTCTTCTTTGTGGTTACTCTGATCGCTCTTCTCAGCCCTCAGCCCTCAGCCCTCAGCCCTCAGCCCTGAGGCTCCACCAAGATTACCGCCCCCAGCCGACCCAACGCTGGCGATTCCAAAAAAAAGCCGCCCACCTCCAGTGGAGATGGGCGGCAATGCGCAGGGCGATCTAGTTATTAGTGCGCATGAGCGGCACCGGCTCCACGCGGTACCCGGATGTCCTCAACCAAGTGCTGGATGTGCTCCGGCGGCGGTGCGGTGAACTTGGACACCACCAGGGCCACGATGAAGTTGAAGATCATCCCCAGCGTGCCGATGCCTTCGGGGGAGATGCCGAACCACCAGCCCGAGGGGTTGGCTGCCGGATTGATGAACTTGAAGTAGATGATGTAGCCAGCGGTGAAGGTCAGACCGACCAGCATGCCGGCAATCGCCCCTTCTTTGTTCATCCGTTTGTAGAAGATACCCATCAGGATCACCGGGAAGAATGAGGCCGCGGCCAGACCGAAGGCGAAGGCCACCACCTGGGCAACGAAGCCCGGCGGGTAGATGCCCAGCAGTCCGGCGACGAAGATCGCCACGGCGG
>JAUIFV010000080.1 GCA_030430155.1 Gammaproteobacteria bacterium | reverse complement strand
GCGAGGAACAATCCGGTCTCATTGACAACGCCGTGCTGCGGTTGATGAGCGACGACGGTGGGCGGCTTTGGGTAGGGACCACCGCCGGCCTGTGCCTGTTGGTCAGCGCCGAAGTCCCGGCGCGCTCGCGGCGGCTTCGGCGGCAACCTGGCCAGTGAGAACAAGACTCCCGCCGGCAAGGCCATCCGCGCGGCGCTGATCGAGGCCACGGACTATCTGGAATGCGTGATGGTGACCCAGTCACGTCGCTGCCTGAACAAGTACGACGCCCGCGATGACGCGCGTCGTGAGCGCACGCGTGAGGCTTTGGATCTGGACTAATTCAAGAGGTCAGGCTGACTAGTCAGATCTGGCTTGAAAGCCGGTGCGGATTCGCGCCGGCTTTCTTATTTCCACGTTCGTTGGCCGATGGCCTAGCGTGTTTTGGCGACGAAATTGGGCTTGAAGGCCGTATGTCGAGTCAATTGGGGAGTGCGACCGCAGTGCATCGCGGGATTGGCCAGCGAAAGCAAGGAACCCAGGTGCTGCAGGCCGGAGCACGTCGTCTATTGTTGGGCTGAACCGAGGAGAATCCGTGGCTGTTCACGCAGGTGCATGTCTCTGTGGCGCAGTTAGTTACGAAATAGAAGGTGCCATCGAATCGTTCTACTTGTGCCACTGCCAGCACTGTCGCAAGGACAGCGGATCGGCCTTCGCTGCCACATTGTTCTTCTCGCCGGCCGAACTGAAGTGGTGTCTAGGCGCAGAGTTCGTGCGTCGATACCAGTTTCCGCACACGCGCCACAGCAGGGCCTTCTGTGCAAGTTGCGGCTCGGCATTGCCATATGCAGCAGAAGGTTTTGTCGCTGTGCCAGCGGGTAGCTTGGATACGCCACTAGCGATTCGACCCGGCGCCCACTTGTTTTTCGCCAGCCGCGCGCGCTGGGAAGAGGGCCTGGAGAATCTGCCGAGATTTCCGGCACTACCCGATTGATGATTCGCGATTCCCGGAGGCCGCCCCCTCTTGGGCCGAACCGCTACTCGTTGCCAGCCTCTCCACTCGGCTTGGGCTTGCGACTGCGCCGCCGCGGCGGCTTGCGAGTGGGGTTGTGGTCGCCGCGCTTGGCGCCGTCAGCGCGATTGCCAGGGTCGGCGGTATTACCGGCGTTGTCGTTGCCACTGGCGCGATTGCCTTCCGCCGGGCCGCTGCCACGGCCACGTCGGCGCCGTCCGCGACCGCTGCGATCGCCGCGGCGTTCGCTGTTGCCGCTGGCCTGATTGCCGTTGCCTTCAGCCTGCTCTCCGGGGCCGCCGCGCGGTCGACCGCCGCCACGCTTCTTGTTGCGTGTACGACTACCGCTGGGGCGCTGTTGATTGCCTTCCGCCGGCGGCCAAACCGGTTGCCAGACGTCTGCTCCCGGGCGCTGGAAGTGCTGGTTGCCGAGGTGGGTTTCGCCCGCGGCGATGCTGTTGCCGCGATTGTCGTCGGCTGGAATCCATCGGACCATGGAACTCCGCCTTGCGCTTGCCGCGTTGGCCAGGACCACGTGGCTGTCCGTCGCCGCGCGCGCGCTTGGGGGCCGCGCCGGGTTTGCGCGCCGATGGGCCGCGCTCGCGCTGACCCGGTGCCGCCGGATTGCGCGGGCCACGACCGCGCTCGCCGCCCCGGCGGCGGCGATTGTCGGCGCGCGGACGGCCGCGCCGCGGTCCGTCGTTGTCGCTGGGACGACCCTGGCCGAGTGAGAACTCGTCGGCATCCACCGCGGCCTGCGGCGGCCGCAGCGGGCTGTTGCGGCGGCCGCCCTTTTCCTTTTCACGCTCCAGCGCCTGGCGCTCGCGGCGGCGCATATGTGCTTCCAACTCGGCGACGAGCTGGGCGCCCTTGGTTTCCATGCCGGCAGCGGCGGCCAGTTCGGTAGCCTGCTCCGGCGTCATTGTTTCGTAGTTGCCGCGCTGCAAGGTCTGTGGAAGTTCCACCGGTCCGTAGCGGGTCCGCTTGAGGCGGCCGACTTCCATCCCCAGTGCGGCAAACATGCGTCGCACCTCGCGATTGCGGCCTTCGCGCAGGCTGACCTTGAACAGCGCGTTGTGGCCGCTGGCGCCGATCAGCTCGACGTGCTCGAACTGCGCCGGGCCGTCCTCCAACTCGATCGGCTCGCGTAGTCGCTCCACCAGCGCATTGACCTGGTCCGGGTCATCGAGGAATGCGCGAGCCACATACTCACGCTCCATCTCGCCGGAAGGGTGCATCAGCAAATTGGCCAGATCGCCGTCAGTGGTGAAAAGCAGCAGGCCGGTGGTGTTGAAATCCAGTCTACCTACCGCGATCCAGCGCGCGCCCTTCAAGAAAGGCAGCCGCTCAAACACTGTCGGGCGACCTTCGGGATCGACTCGCGCGCTCAGCTCGCCCTCGGGCTTGTGGTACATCAGCACCTGGCCCAGGCGCCCGGGCGCGGCGCGGATAATCAGCTTCTTGCCGTCGATTTCCACTCGATCGCCGGGCTTGACCAGCGAGCCGAGCTCGGCGGGGCCGCCGTTGAGCTGCACTTCGCCTTGGAGTATCCGCTCCTCCAGCTTGCGTCTGGAGCCAAAGCCGGACGTGGCCAGGACCTTGTGCAGTCGTTCGGTATTGCCGTCTGAACGCAGCTTGAGGGTGGTAACCGGGGCTGCTGTAGCGGGATTTTGCTCTGACATCAGTTTTCCTGCTGTGTTTCCACGTCTTCAGGACGTGGATCGGACCCGTCGCCGTCCGCGGGCGCGGATTGCGGGTCGGTTTGGGGGGACGCTACGGGCGTAGCGCTAGAGCCGGACCTGTTGTCGGGCCCACCCGGAAAGGCGAACTCCGGTTCCAGCTGATCGAGATCGCGGATCTCGGCCAGGGTCGGGAGTTCGTCCAAGGATTTGAGGTTGAAATAGTCCAAAAAAGCTTTGGTGGTGCCGTAGAGCGACGGCCGGCCGGGGACATCACGCTGGCCCAGGACCCGGATCCACTCGCGCTCTTCCAGCGTCTTGACGATGCTCTGCGACACGCTGACTCCGCGCACCGCTTCGATCTCGCCGCGGGTAATGGGCTGCCGGTAGGCGATCAAGGCCAGCGTTTCCAGCAGCGCCCTGGAGTAACGACTCTGCCGTTCGGTCCACAGCCGGGAGACCTGGGCGGCGTACTCGGCGCGGATCTGCATGCGAAAGCCGCTAGCCACCTCCTTAAGCTCGACGCCCCTACCGGCGCAGTCTTCGCCCAAGTCAGCGAGCGCCGCACCCAGCTGCGACTGGCTGACGCCGTCGCCCTGCTCGAACAACTGCGCCAGCTGAGCCACGCTGAGCGGCTGCGCGGCGGCCAACAGGGCGGCCTCAATCACGGCTTTGACGGTTGCTTTCTCCAAGCCAGCTAACTCTCTGTGACCAGGGATTTCAGATAGATGGGCGCCAGCGGCTTTTCCTGCACCATTTCCAACAGCCCCGCTTTGACCAGTTCCAACAGCGCCATGAAGCTGACCACCACGCCTCGTCTACCCTGTTTGGCTTCTAATACGTAATCGAAGCGGTGAAAGGCCCCATCACCTAGCCGGGCAAGCATTTCGGTCATCCGCTGGCGGATCGACAGTGGCTCCCGGGAGATCTGGTGCTGCGCGTTCAGCTCGGTGCGATGGAGCACCTCGCGGAAGGCCAACAGCAGCTCTCGCAGGTCCACATCCGGTGGTATCAAT
Source organism: Gammaproteobacteria bacterium (assembly GCA_030430155.1). Taxonomy (GTDB): domain Bacteria; phylum Pseudomonadota; class Gammaproteobacteria; order Xanthomonadales; family SZUA-5; genus SZUA-5. Next base: position 17,661 of record JAUIFV010000080.1, on the reverse strand, counting down.
ACCCGTTTGCGGTCGGGGAAGTGAGCCTGCGCGATGGCCACATCACGATCCATACGCGGCAACGCGTCGAGATCCTCGGCCGCCTTCTTGAAACGTTCGTATTCCTGTAGGCGTCTGACCAGCTCGGCGCGCGGATCTTCTTCGGAGTCGGGGTCCGCGGCGGGCTTGGGCAGCAACAGCCGTGACTTGATCTCCGCCAATATGGCCGCCATCACCAGATACTCGGCGGCCAGATCCAGGCGCAGTTCTCGCATCAGCTCCACATACCCAACGTACTGCTCAGCGATGTGCGCTACTGGAATGTCGAGTATGTCCAGATTCTGCCTGCGAATCAGGTAAAGCAAAAGGTCCAGCGGACCTTCAAAGCTCTCCAGTATCACTTCCAGCGCGTCCGGCGGGATATACAGGTCCTGCGGAAGCTCAAAAAACGGCTGGCCTCGAACCAACGCCAGCGGCAGCTGCGCGGCACCTTCGGCCTGAGGCTGTTGCTCGCCTACAGACACCATCGTGCTCCGTGCTTTTGCGCTCGCTCACTCATTCCCAGTCCACCGCGCCCTTGCCGCGTCGGATCACCACCGGTGCATCACCGCATAGATCCACCACGGTCGTTGGCTCACTGCCGCAGGCACCGCCGTCCAGAAACAAATCCACTTTCTGTTCCAGGCGTTCGGCCATCTCGTAGCTCTCCAAACCGATCAGCTCTTCGTCGGGCAGCAGCAGGGTCGATGTAGACAGTGGTTCGCCCAGCGCGCGCACCAGCGCCAGGGCGATGGGGTGGTCGGGCACCCGCACGCCGATGGTACGGCGCTTCTCGGCCAGCAATCGCTTGGGTACCGATGAGGCTGCCGGGAGCAAAAAGGTGTAGGGGCCGGGCGTGAGGCGCTTGATCAAACGAAAAGCGCTGTCAGACATCTTGGTGAAATGGCCAATCTCGCGCAATTCCGCGCAACTCAGCGTGAAGGGATGACGCGAGTCCAGTCGGCGCATGCGGCGTACCCGCTCCGCGTTGGCCACGCTGCCCAGCGACCAGCCCAGTGCGTAGCCCGAGTCGGTTGGATAGGCAATCAACTGGCCCGCCGACAGGGCGGCCACTGCCTGAGCAATCAGCCGATCTTGCGGATTTTGCGGGTGGACGTTGAGGACGCGCATCAAGGGCTGATCCGGTTATCGCGTGTCGGCATTAGCGACTGCGCTTGCGTGGGTCATCGTGAGTGCAAAGTGTGTGGCGGCGACGGTCGCGGTGTGCCGCGAGGCCTGGATCTGATACTGCCCGACAAGCTCTCGTACAGAGCCACAAACGCTGCCAGCGCGTAGCAAGTTGGCCGTGGACGCCAACGCGTCTGCATGCGTCAAGGTTGCTCTGCGAGTACAGCTCTCGCTACAAAGCCTGAATTCCGAGTCTGTAGTCGTTCCGCATCGGCGGCGATCAAGCAGCGGCTCTCAACCCGAGCCTGCTGATCAAAACCGTCCGGCTGAGCGCTGCCTATCGCAGGCCCTGGGAGCATGATCGGAACGCGTAAACTGCAAGTATATGCGGTATTTGCGGTAACTGCACTACCCGGAGTTTGCTATTCGACGCCGATCAGCGCCCTAAGCGGGTTAGAATCTGCGCCCCCAAGCCTTGATCGTTGAGGTGCGCTCTCGGCGACTGCCTCCCAGTCGGTTCCGGGCCCGCTACGCAGATCGGCATCGTTGGGCGCGTCGATTGCCTGATGGCTTTTCGATAGGCGGGAGTGTGCCGCGCCTCAGTGGCTTAGCGTCATGCGCAGTGATTACTTAAGTGAATAATCCGGGTCACAGACCTGCAACAGGGGACAGCTCATGCTTTGGATGATCTTCGGCCGTGATCGAGCCGACAGCGCGCCAGCACGGGCGGCCGCCAGGCCAGCCCATTTGACCCGTCTACAGGCTCTGCATGCGCAGGGCAAGGTGAAGCTCGCCGGACCATTGCCTGCCGATGCGAACGATGCCGGTGGCGCGATCGTGGGGAGCTTGATTGTCGCCGACTTCGAGGATCGTCAAGCTGCCGAGCAGTGGATTGCCGCCGATCCTTACTGTACGCAGGGCGTGTTTGAGCTGGTGGAAGTGCAGCCTTTCAAGCAGGTACTGCCGTGAGTGCCGATGCAGTGAGCCGGGTCTCGCGCATCGAGCAGGCATTGCGTACAGCGCTGCAGCCGCAGGAACTGGAGGTCATTGACGAAGGTCACCTGCACGTCGGCCATGCCGGCGCCAAAGACGGACGCGGGCACTTTCGAGTGTTAATGGTCAGCGATCGATTTAGCGGTATGGCGCCGCTGGCCAGGCATCGCGCGGTTTATGCCGCGCTTGGCGAGATGATGGAAACCGATATCCATGCTCTGGCGTTGAAGCTGAAGGCGCCCGGGGAATAGCGACTCTACAATCAGGACCAAACATGTTTAAACCCATAATGATCGCCCTGGCCGCCTGCTTGCTCATAGCCTGCGGTGGGTCGCCGGATACCTCACAAGGCGATGGTGTCGTGCGACTGAGTGGCTCGGCCAGCGGTGTGATAGTCAACGGCGAGTCCATTCCGCAGCCGCTGCTGGAAGCCTATGCGCGCAAGCGCGGATGGAATCTCACTGATCCCGGGCAGATGGCGCAGGTCAAAGAAAAGACCGCCGAGCTGGTGGCGATGGCTCAGGCCGCACAGAGCGCCGGCCTCTACGACGACGCTCAGCTGCGGGCCGATATGGCGCTGGAACAGCTGAACTTCATCGCCGGCCAGCTGCTGGAGCGTGAGCAACAGGCCAACGAGCCCAGCGACGCGGAGCTGCGGGCCGAGTACGACCGCGAGAAGGCCAAGATTGGCGAGCACGAGTACCGCATCGGCCACATATTGTTCGACCAGCAGGCGCAAGCTGAGCAGGTGCTGGCGGAGTCCAAGGCAGACGACTTCGATGCGCTGATGGCGCGCTATCAGGACCAAGCTGGGATTCGCGAGGCCCGAGAGATCGGCTGGGTGAAGCGCAATCAGCTGCCAGAGGTGCTGCGCGAGCCGCTGCAGGGCCTGACGGCGGGATCGGTTGCCGGTCAGGTGTACCAGAGCGAATTCGGTTGGCACCTGCTCAAGCTATACGAGATCCGCGAATTCGAAGGTCCCAGCTTTGCCCAACTCAAAGACGCGATTCGCCAGTCACTGCAGCGCAAGGTGGCCGCGGACTACGCTCGACAGGTGCGTGAAGCGGCGAAGATAGACGGCCTATCGGCCTCCGAGTAGGGCGCGCAGCGCGTTGAGCTGCTCGCGTAGCTGGGCCAGCGGCGGCTGCGCGTCCGGCTCCGCGGCGAAGCGCGCGCGCAAGTAGGTCCGGGTGAAGTCCATGATCACCGGTGCGGCGGCCGGCAGCGCCGCACTGCATTGCTGGGCGTAGGTCAGCGCTCCCATGCTTGGCGGGCGCGTTACACCGCGTTTGCTGAGCAGCGCTTCGTAGCGGGCGTAGATCCGCGCCAACGGCTTGCGTCGGCGTCGCCAGGGCGCCCACATCCACAGCGCGGCCAGCGCACCGACCCCGATCACCGCCGCGATCATCGCCATGGCCCGCTGCTCCCAGCCGCCGCCCAAACCGAGCTGAGCCAGCAGCGACTGTTGTCGCTTCAGATCGAAGGCCAGTACCGCTTGGTTCCACCAGGTGCCGACGGCGTCCATGCTCATCTTCAAACGGGTCAGCCAATCGCCGTTTTCCCAACTGGGGTCGGCGAATAGCGCTGCTGCGTTCGGATCCACCCTTTCGGGTGCCACTGCGGCGGTCGGATCGACCCGTACCCATCCGCGACCGGGAAGCATCACTTCGGCCCAGGCATGGGCGTTGGAGTTGCGCACGATCAGGAAGCCGTCGATGTTGTAGTAGCCACCGTGGAAGCCGGTAACGACACGCGCCGGAATGCCCGCAGAACGCATCAGCACGACGAAGGATGACGCATAGTGCTGGCAGTACCCGGTGCGGTTGTCGAAAAGGAACTCGTCGACGCGGTGCACGCTGCCTAACTCCTGGGTTTCCAAAGAGTAATAGAACAGCTCGTTGCGGTAATAGCGCAGCGCCGCCTGGACGACATTGGCGGGATCGCCATTGGCCTGTTCGAGCCACTGCTGGGCCAATTGTGCAGCGCGGGGATTAAGACCCGGCGGTAGCCTCAAACCCCAATTCATCTCCGATTCTCGATACGGCGACATTGGCGCTGCGCTGCCCAGCGCAGATTGGCCCTGATAGCGCATCAGTGAGGCGACCGCATTCTCGCCCAGCACCTGAAAATCCATGGTGAAGCGCGCGTCGGCGTCCGTGGTGAGCGGCAGATCGAGAAGGAAAATCCACGGCCGATCGGTAGGTTCCAGCATGACCTCGTACTCGAGGTTCGCCGGCGGCAGTTGATAGCGGGATCGGTCCAGTTCGACGCCACGCATCCAGCGCGCTCGGCTGGACCAGGTTTCGCCGTCAAAGCGCCACATCACTGGGCCGCGCCAAAACAGATCATTGGGGTCGGGCCGGCTGCCGACAAAGCGTGCGCGCAGCGCTGGGCGGTCGTCGACGAGCAAATCGGCCATGCCGCCAGGACGCATTTCCTCACTCAGCCCGACGGTGCTTTCGTCGCTGACGTCGGGCTTGCCCCACAGCGGTGCCGACAACCGCGGCACGAACAGCCACAGCACGATGGTCAATGGCAGCGCATAGGCGATCGCCTTGCCGGTACGCAGCGCTGCTCTGCGCAGGACCTGCAGACTGGGGGTGGTCTGCCCCGGATGTGCGTGCAGATCGTTCAGCGCCCAGAAGCACAGCAGCGTGGGCACCAGCATGTACAGGGTAAAGACCATGCCCTGGTTGAACAGAAACGCCATGGCGATCAGGAACAGGGTGATCGTGACTACCAGCAGCGCATCGCGGCGCCGCTCGCTCTCGGCCATTTTCAACGCCAGCAACCCAACCAGCATCGCCGTGCCGCCGGTCTTGCCCAGACCGCCGAACTGGGTGCGGATGGACAGCAGCAGCAGGATCAGCAGCGGCAGTCGGATCCAACCAGGCCATGCCTTCAGATGCTGGGTGATCAGCCAGCGCCGCAGTGCAACCACCGCTGCGGTGGCCAGGGTAAAGGTGATTGGCAGCCAGACCGCATGGGCCAGCAAACAGGCGCTGAATGCGATCGCAACCCGGTCGAACTGATGCCGGGTCAGCGCAGGCGACTGACGCATTGTGGCCGATTTGGCTTCAGCTGAGGCCATGCAGTGCCAGTGCTCCCAGACAGCGATCGCGGTGGGCGGGGCCGCTGTCGGGTCCCAGGGTCTTGCCGCCCAGCTTCAGCTGATAGCGACGGTCGGCCTCCTGGGCCATCAGCACCCAGCGGGTCAAGCGCGACAGCCGTTGCTCCACATCGGCGCCGGGCGTTGCGTCCAGATCGAATACCAGATCCGGCGCCGAAGGATGCTCCAGGGTGCGCACCAACAGCTGTGCGCCATCGCTGTCACGCTTGGCGCTGGCCCGCCAGGCAATGCGCCGGGGAGAATCGCCAGCGACGTAGTCGCGCAGGCCGGCGAAGTCATCGCCAAAGGAGCGGCGCCGACGTAGGCCCAGTCCATCGCCATCCTCGGGCAGCGCCGGTTGGCCGCGTTCGGGGCGCGGATAAATCAGCGTTCGCGCTTCCGGCCAGTAGTAGCCCCAGGCGTAGAACAATCCAAAGGGCCAAACCGTGGACACCCGTATCGGCGGCAATGCTTGCCACCCGCGCTGCTCGGCCAGCGAGGAGCAGGAGACCACGCCCTCGCTGTCGTCGGCGAAGATCAGCAGGCCGCCGCTGCCGCCCGTATCGACCCGAACGTCGCTGCGTGGATCACTGTCGACGGTAAAGCGCATCCACACGTTGAGGCGATCACCGGCATGGCAGCTGTCCATGCGTACTTGCACCAGACTCAGTCCGTTCAAGTTGCCGAAGGTCTGATGCATCGACACGATCGCGATGGCGACAAACATGAAGCCGAACAGCAGCGCCCCGTTGTTGTTGAAGTTGAGCGCCCCACCGACGATAACCACCATCACCAGCGCATAGAAGATCCCAAACCGGGTTGGCAGGATGAAGATCGAGTTGCGATTGAGCGTGCGCGGCAGCGGCGCGCGTGCGCGCTTGGAGAGCATTCCTTCCATCCAGCGCTCCACGGCCAGCATCAGACGGTGACGGGTGCGGGTGAAGAACATGGGGGTGAGCTACTCCTTGGGCGATACGGCCCCAATCAACCTAAATCGCCGGCACCGACTCCATCACCATCTGCGCCACCTGCGCCGGCGATTCGCGACACTCCGGAGCCAGGATCAAGCGATGTCTGGCGACCGCAACAAATACCGCCTGTACATCCTCTGGCAGAGTGAACTTGCGCAGCGCCAGCGCCGCATGACAACGCGCCGCCTGCAGCAATCCACGCGCGGCACGCGGTGACAAACCCACCCGGATGCGCGGGTCCGATCGCGTTGCGGTGACCAGGGCAATCACGTAGTCGAGCAGGGCGTCGTTGGCGCGCAGCTGCTGTGCCGATCGCTGCGCGGCCTGCAACTGCTCGCGGCTGATCAGCGCGCTGCGCTGCTCAAGCAGCTCGCGTCTTTCCGGCGCCGCCAGCAACTCGCGCTCGGCGCTGGCCGAGGGATAGCCCAGACGCAGCGACATCAGAAAGCGATCGAGCTGCGACTCGGGCAACTCGAAGGTCCCCGATTGTTCCACCGGGTTCTGGGTGGCAATGACGAAGAAAGGCTGCGGCAGCCGATGCGAGGTGCCGTCAACCGTGACCTGCGATTCGGCCATGGCCTCCAGCAGCGCGCTCTGGGTCTTGGGCGTTCCGCGATTGATCTCATCGGCCAGCACCAGATGGGCAAAAATCGGCCCCGGCTGAAATTCAAACTGACCGTTCTCACGGCGAAACACGGAGACACCGGTCAGATCGCTGGGCAACAAATCGCTAGTGAACTGGATGCGCTGACTGGACAGGCCCAGGGTCACTGCCAGCGCTCTTGCCAGGGTGGTCTTGCCGACCCCGGGGAGATCCTCCAGCAGCAGATGGCCGCCGGCGAGCAGGCAGCTCAGCGCCAGACGGATCTCACCGGCTTTGCCGAGGATGATCTCGTTGATCTGCTTCTCGACGCCAGCCAGCGCTGCCAGGGTGCCAACGTCGGCGGTTGCGGCAGCCGTTCGCTGCGGCGCTACGGATTCGGTCATGCCTGCTTCCAATCCTGTCGAGCCCTTGATGGTAGGACATTGCGGCCGGCGATGCGTGGGCGTTTAGTGACAGAGCCCGTGTGCAGGGGTACGGATCCGGCGGACTAGCGCCGCATGACTACCGCAACGTGCCAGCCGGACAGGTACTCAGGGAACCTCGACGCCGCACTGCCGCAGGCAAGCGCACAACGCGACCAGCGGTAGTCCGATCAGCGCGGTTGGATCGACACTCTCCACCGTGCTGAACAGACTGATGCCCAGCCCCTCCACCTTGAATCCGCCGGCGCAATCGTAGGCCGGCTCGGCGCGTACATAGCGCTCGATTTCAACTTCCGTCAGCTGGCGCATACGGCAGCGGGTGTGGTCGACGTGTTCGTGGCGCTGGCCAAGGGCGTCAACCACACACAGCCCGGTGTGGAAATCCACCTGCTGCCCGCACTGCAGTTGCAGTTGGGCGCGCTGGCCTGCAGCGTCGCCGGGTTTGTGCAGTATGACTGTGCCTATGGCGGCGACCTGATCTGAGCCGATCACGATGGCGCCGGGCCTTTGCTGCACCACAGCCGCGGCCTTTTCCCGCGCCAGTCTGCGCGCTCTGCCCGCCGGTGCCTCGCCCGCGTGCAGGGGCTCATCGATCGCGGGCCGCACGGACTGGAACGGCAGTCCCAGTCGCGCCAGCAGCTGGGCACGGTAGGTGGAGGTGGATGCCAGGACCAGCGGCGGCCGCCGCGTAGCACCCTCAGCCGGCGACGTCATCAGTGCCTGAGGCTAGTGCAGCGTTGGCCGCGACTCATCGTCGCCGTCGCCAACGATCGGCTGACCAGGCGGCAGGGCGCTGGAGGCCTTGGCCAGATCGTCGCCAGCGCTCTCCAGTTTGCGCATCTGCAGCGACAGCTTCTCGCGTGAGCGTTCGATGCCCAACTGCGCTTCGTTGATTTCACCTACCGAGGCGGTGGCCGCTTCATTGCGTAGCCACAGGCGATGGGCCAGCAGCATCTTCAAGGCATCGGTCACCTGGTGGTCGGTGTCCAGTGAGCTGATCACCGGCAGCGCTGCAGGTCCTGGAAGCTCGGCCAAGGTGGCCTTCAACGCGCGTATACGATCGCGGCAGTCGTGCAGTTCCGCCTCCAGAGCGTCGGCACTGTCGAGGAATCGGCGTATGGAGCTCTGTCGACTGCGCAGCGCCATCCACTTGACCAACAGCACCACGAAGCCGATCAGCGTAAGTACGAAGAGGCCACCCATCCAATACATCAAATCCTCCCGTTGCACCGCTGCCGTCCCATGCTGCCATCAACTTTGAGGATAGCAAAGCCAGCCGATTGCGCTGTGGAAAGGTTCATAAACAATGGTGGTAGACCCGACACGACTGCAGCGCCGATACGCTACGTCTCGATCTGTGCCAGATAATCAGCGATCGGCGGGCAGAAGCGATCGAAGTCGACCAGGAAAGAATCGTGGCCCATGGGCGAGGCCAGCGGGCACCAGCGCACCGCCGCGCCACTGTCCTGCAATGCCCTGGCCAGCTGTTCCTGCTGCCAGATCGGAAACAAGAAGTCGGTGCCGACGCCGATGACCAGCGCCGATTCCACGCCGAGTGCATTGATCGCTTGCTGGGTGTCCCCGCCGCCGTGGTCGGCCAGATCAAACCAGTCCATGGCTCGCGACAGATACAGATAGCAGTTGGGGTCGAAGGCGGTAATGAAGCGTTCGGCGTGCGCCTGCAGATAGGACTCGATCTGGAATTCGATGCCGAAGGGCTCGACGGGTGCATCCGGAATGCGTTCGCGACCAAAGCGATCGCGCCATTCCTCCGGTGACCGATAGGTGGTCATGCCGATTTTACGGGCCAGGCGCATGCCGGTGCTGAGGTCCGCGCCGCTGCTGTAGTGGCCGTTGGCCCAGCCTCGGTCTGCGCGGACGACCTCGCGCTGCAGCGAGCGGATGGCGATGGCAAACGGCGCCGCCTGCGCGGCTGTGGAGATCAGCATCAGGCGTCGGCAGCGCTGCGGATACAGCGCGGCAAAGGCCAGGCAGCTCATTCCACCCATCGATGGTCCGATCAGCACGGCCGGCGTGTCGATGCCCAAGTGATCCAGCACCACAGCGGCACCTGCGGCGACATCTTCCAAGGTCAGCTCGGGGAATCGCAGTCGATAGGGCGTTTCGGTCTGTGGATCCAGATCTGCCGCGCCGGTGCTGCCCTTGCAGCTGCCCAGCGAGTTGACGCAGACCACGAACCAGCGATCGGTGTCGATGCCCTGTCCGCTGCCCAGCATGCCTTCCCACCAGCCGTCTTCAGGGTCTGCCGGACTGCTGGCCGCGTGGGCACCGGGCGACAGTCCGGTCAGGATCAGCAGCACATTGCTGCGCTGCGGATTGAGCTCACCCCAGGTCTCAAAGGCAATCCGCCCGCCCGCCAAGCTGCCACCGCGGCGCAGTTGGAAGGGATCGGGCAGGGGTGCATAGAGAGTCGCTGGACCCATTGTGAATGCCTGTTTCACGGTCGGGGCCCGGATATTGGGGTGTGCGCTGCTTCTGGGCAAGTCCGGTTGAGTGCCGCACGCGGCGCATGGGTCGAAAGTCAGCATTTACTTTGGAATGTTATTTCATATCATTAGTCATTGAACCGATCGCAACCAAGGTACGTCATGCGCACTGTCCCCAACGCCGCTCTCACACGTTCCCCGCTGGCCATCGCACTGGCCATCGCGCTTGCCGCGCCAGCAACCGTCCTCGCCCAGGTGCATCAGGATGAACGCCTGCGGGAGCTGGACGAGGTCGAGATCCAGGCCGACCCCTTTTCGCGCAGCCGCGATGACATCCTGCAGCCGGTGGAGGTGCTCAATGGTGCCGAGTTGGACCGACGCCGGGCCAACACCCTGGGTGAGACCCTGGATCGCCAGATCGGTGTGCAGAACAGCTTCTTTGGCACCGGCTCCGGTCGCCCGGTGATTCGCGGCCAGGAAGGGCCGCGTGTGCAGGTGCTCAATGACGGCATCGCCTCGCAGGACGTCTCCACCGTATCGGTGGACCACGCGGTGACCATCGACCCCTTCGTGGCCGAGCAGATCGAGGTGATCAAGGGGCCGGCCGCGCTGCTCTATGGCTCTGGTGCGGTGGGTGGCGCCGTCAACGTGATTGACGGTCGCATTCCCACCAAGGGCAGCGATGACGGCTTCGCCGGTCGGGCGCAGATCTATGGTGACAGCGCTGCCGATACCTTCGGCGCCGCCGCGCGTCTTGATGTAGGCGCCACCGATTCGCCGTTTCTGTTCCACGCCGACGTTTACTATCGCGACAGCGAAGACTACGAGATTCCCGGGTTCGCCTCGCATGAGCCGGACGAAGACGAAGAGCCCGGGATAGTCGAAAACAGCGCCGTGGAAACCGAGGGCGGCTCCATCGGCTTCACCGTGCGTGGCGAGGATGCCTACGTTGGCGTGGCAGTGAGCCGTTTCGACACCCTTTATGGCGTTCCCGGGCACGCCCACGAGCACCATCACGAGGACGAAGAGGACGCTCGCGCCCTGCTGGCGTTGGCCCACGATGACGACGAGGAAGAGGAGGAAGAGGGTCCGGTTCGCATCGACATGGAGCAGACCCGCTTCGACGTCGAGGCCGGCCTGAAGACCGACCTGACGATGTTCAGCAGCGTTCGCCTGCGCACCGGCTACACCGACTACGAGCACGTCGAGCTGGAAGGCGATGAGATCGGCTCCGAGTTCGACAACGAGCAAACCGATCTGCGCCTGGAGATCGAGCATGCACCGATCGGTGCCTGGCGCGGCGTCTATGGCCTGAACTGGAGTGATCGCGATTTCTCGGCGGTGGGCGAGGAGGCCTTCGTGCCGCCCAACCAGACCGACACCTTCGCCTTGTTCCTGATCGAGACCGCCCAATTCGGCGCCTGGAGCGTGGAGACAGGGGTGCGCTGGGAGTCTCAGGAAATCGATGTCGCCGGTGCTGCCGACAGCGACCATGACGCCTTCAGCTTCTCTCTGGCTGGCCGCTATCAGTTCGCCGAGCACTGGTCGACCCTGCTGCGCTTCGATCGCGCCCAGCGCGCGCCCAGCGCCGAGGAGCTGTACTCCGACGGACCGCACATTGCCACCGCCACCTTCGAGATCGGCGACGTCGATCTGGACGAGGAAACCAGCAACCAGTTCGAAATCGGCCTGCACTACGACACCGACGCATTGCATCTTGAACTGAACGCCTTCCACAACAGCTTCGACGACTTTATTTTCCTCGCCGATACCGGCCTGGAAGAGGACGAGTTGCCGGTGCGGCTGTGGACCCAGGACGATGCCCGCTTCACCGGTATCGAGGGCCTGGCCCGCTACCATCTGGGTGAAACCGAGGTCGGCCATTTCGACCTGACCGCCCGTTTCGACCACGTTCGCGGTCGGCTGGACGATGGCGGCGATCTGCCGCGCATCTCACCGACCCGCTTCGGCCTCGGTCTGGACTGGCATAACGACGCCTGGAGCGGCGGCATTGAAGTGCTGCGCGTGGCCGAGCAGGACCGGGTCGCCGACTTCGAAGAAGAAACCGACGGCTACACCCTGCTTAGCGCCGATCTGACCTACGGTTTCGAATGGGGCGCGAGCGAGTTCGAAGTGTTCGTGCAGGGCCGTAATCTGACCGACGAAGAGGCGAGGGTGCATACCTCGCTGGTCAAGGAACGCGCGCCGCTACCGGGGCGGAATTTTGCCTTTGGGGTGAGGAGCTTTTTTTAGGGCTCGGGGCTCGGGGCTTGGGGCCCAGGGCTCAGGGCCCAGGGCCCAGAAGATCCAGCGCGGGCGATGCGCTGACCTGCTCGGCTACCGATTGGCGGGCACGCTGCGCTTTGCCCACCCTACGAAGGTCGGCAGGCTGGAGTGCAACTGTAGGTTGGGCAAAGCGCAGCGTGCCCGACTTCTTTCCGATTGTTCTGGTCAACGCTTGCTCGTGGACAGTGGAATGGGGGCCTGGAAGCTTCAGTTGGTCGCTGTGTCCAGCAGATGCGCGAAGTTTCGCTCAACTAAAGCTGCGTAATCGGGGTGAGATGCGAACTGCCCGAGTAGCGATCGCACGCGCTCGGTTTCGAAGATCGCGAAGTAGTAGGCCACCGCTGACTGTGCTTGGTGATCGTGTTGTGACAGCACCTTCAGGAACTCGTTCGGGCAACTCAGAAAAACTTGTTCGTTGGCCCCCGACAGCGCTTCGGCGTTGGTGGCGTTGTGTGTGGATGCCCTGGACTCCTTCAAAGACAGACCGAACAGCGCCGCTATCGCGTCTGCCTCGCAGCTGCTGGCCCTCTCTCCCGCGGCGTAGATCGCGTCGGAATCGTCGCTTGCGGTCGCCGCTGGGCTTCCATCGCAATGGGCGAAGGCGCCGGCAATGATCATCACGAAAATCACGGTCAAGTAGCCGAATCGGTTGCTGTGCGCCGCTTCAGCCTCGGTAATCTGCTGCAACGGCGCTATGCACACTTCCCAAACTGCGCATGCGATCCAGCTGAAAACGGCGGCGCCAAGGAACGCGGGGTGTGGGTTGTAGTAATAGCCCAAGAGCAGGGCCGTTACCGCGAGCACATTCACTGCGGCGGGCCACCCGGATTGCAGGCCGTAGCGATGCTTGGAATGGATATAGCTCAGCCCTCCGCAGTGGCGACAGCGACAGGGCGTGTCAGATCCCGACCAGAACTTGTCGAGCAGTCCAATGCCTCGACGGTTACATGCGGGGCAGATCAGCATGGGAGACCTCCTGCCGGTGCTCTGTAAGTTTGGCGATGGTCCAGCTGAATACTGCCATCGCCCCGCCTAGCAGCGCGTAAATCCAAGGCGCATTGCGCCAAATCGAGAAAGCTTCGAACTTGGCTATGTTGAGGTGCGCCGTCGCGTCCCATCCGGCGATGGCGATGAGCGCGCACGCGATGCAGATAGACCATCGCGATGCCTTCGATTGCATGCGCGCGGCAAGAAGGCTGGGGACCAGCATGCCGACAGCAAGCGCGCTGCAAAAATGCGCTTGCACCCCGAGTTGCGCGTCGCTGTGCGCGAGCATGACCAGGCACAAGCCGACGAATGCAAGCAATGGGATGAGCGCTCTACGCACGTGGTGTGCTGGCTCCCTGATCCTTGTCCTCGTGTCATTCTATTCGCGGAACCAAGTTGCCTACCCAACACCGGATGAACAAAGGGCACCCTTGCGCCAACTCCAGCCGCGTACGCAGCGGTCAGCTTGAGCCCGACCCGCGCCTGGCGGAACGGATGCGGCGTCGGCAGCGCGGTGACGGATTCCTGCGGCCGATCGCCGCGCACAATCAGGCTGCCTTTGACGCCCTCGTGCAATGGCGGGAAAGCCATCCCGGGCCGCTGATACTGGACAGCGGCTGCGGCAACGGCGAGAGCTCGCTGGCGCTGAGCGAGAAGCACCCGGAGGCCTGGGTCATCGGCATCGACAAGACCGCCGCCCGATTGGAACGGCGCGGGTTGGACGCATCTCTAGGGCCACTGCACAGTCGCGGTCGCTGCTGTTTCTTGCTTGCTGACCTGGTCGATCTTTGGCGGCTGCTGGCCGCGGCCGGATGGCGCTTTGAGCGCCATTATCTGCTCTACCCTAATCCTTGGCCGAAGCCGGCGCAGCGACTGCGGCGCTGGCCGTTGCATCCGCTGTGGCCGACCGCTCTGACGCTCAGTAACACGCTCGAATTGCGCAGCAACTGGGAGATTTACGCGCAGGAGTGCGAGTTGGCACTACGACAGTCGGGTTGGCGGGCCGAGTTGTCAGCGGTGCAGCGCGACGGTCCGCCGCTGACCCCGTTTGAGGCCAAATACCGGTCTTCCGGGCACGATTTGTGGCGGGTGGTCGGGTCAGCCCCGAGCGGACCCGATCAGAGGGTCTGATCGATCAAGACCGACACCGACCCGGTCGCCGGATAATCCAGTCCGGCGCTGCTGCCCTGCAGGTCACCCGGCTGAGCCTGGGCGTTGCCGCTCTTGGAGATACGCGCCTCCACCTTGATCCGCGGGAAGCTGGACAGGACCATGCCTTCGACCATGCCCATGGAGTCATCCAGGCGGATGGTGGCGGGCAGGGCGCCGGCGCTGAGGCGTTGCACCGCCAGCGGCATTGGCGGGCCGTTCTCGGCCTTGGCGAACACGAACAGCACGTCGTTGGGGCTGACCTGCGCAGCGACCGTCGGGGCAATGCTGATCTGCACGTCGATGCCGTCGCCGCCGCCGCCAGCGCTCGGAGGTGGTGCCGACGCAGGACTGCTTGGCGCTGGGGCCGGTGCCGCGGCAGTGCTGCTGGCCTGCCTGCTGGGCAGCGGATCCATGCCCAGCTGGACCCGGGCAATATTGATCTGGCCGGTCAGCGCCTCTTGCGCCTGCGGATCGGTCATCATCGCCAGCAGCGGCTCCCACAGATCCAAGGCCTGCTGATACTCGCCGGCCTGGGTGCGGGCGAATCCGCTCAGCCACAGCGCGCGCTGGTTCTGCGGATCGCGGGCCAGCACCTCATCCAGCAGGCGCGCCGGCTCGCCCAGCAGCGAGCGCGGGTTGGAGGCCAGGCCGAGGCTCTCGGCGTACTCCACGGTGACTTCGTTGTCACCCGGGCGCGCGTCCAGCACCCGCTTGTAGGCGTCGCGGGCCTCGGCGAAGTTGGTCAGCTCTCTATAGGTGCGGGCCAGCAGCAGCCAGCCCTCGATGTCCTCGGGATCCGCATCCAGGCGCTCTCGCAGCTTGTCGGCGGCGGCGGCCAGATCCGGTGCCTCCTGCGACGGCGCGCCGGCCCCGTTGCCGGCAGCAGAGCTGGCCGCGGGCGGTCGGGCATCGGCGCTGAAACTCAGCGCGCGGGGTTCGCCGATGGTCTGATAAATCCACAGGGTCAGCGGCGGCACCGCCAGGGCCAGGGCAATGGCGCTGATCTTGGCGGCGGCGCTGCGCGAGCGCGGCTGCTCGGGCTGGTCGACCAATGCCAGCAGCTGCTCCGATAGCGCCTTGCGTCGCGACTCGAAGTCATCGGCCTCGATCAGCCCGTCGGCGTGGGCCTGCTTGAGGGTATTCAGCCGGCGCTGCAGATCAGCGGCCTGGGCATTCATCGAGGCCGCGCCCGGACCACGCAGCAGCGGCCACAGCAGCAGCGCCAGGGCCACCAGGACGGCCAGCCCGGCCAACAGCAGAAAGGAAAAAGTCACCAGTCGATATCCTCGGCAATGGGCGCGGCGGCGGCGGGTTGGCTATTGGCCGCGCGGCGGCGCAGGTGCACGGCGACGCCGATGCCGCCAAACACCACGATCAGCAGCGGCCCCAGCCACAGCAGCAGGTTCTTGCCGCTGAAAGCGGGTCGATAGAGCACGAACTCGCCGTAGCGCTCGACCAGGAAGTCGACGATTTCATCGTCGCTGCGCCCGGCCTGCATCTGCTCGAAGATCTCTTTGCGCAGATCCTTGGCGATCAGCGCGTCGGAGTCGGCCAGATTCTGGTTCTGGCACTGCACGCAGCGCAGTTCGGCGACCAGCACCCGAAAGCGCTCTTCCTGTTCGCCGTCGGCAAAGGGCAGGGGGTCGATGGCCCACAGGGCGGTGCTGAACAGCACCATGAACGGGATCAGACAGGCAATCAGCAGCTTGCGCATCAGCCGGCTCCCTCACGCAGTCGGGGAAGGATTTCCTTTTCCATGATCTCCGGGCTCACCGGCCCGACGATCTTGTAGCGAACGATGCCCTGAGCGTCGACCACGAAGCTTTCGGGCGCGCCGGTGATGCCGAAATCGATGCCCAAACGGCCGTCCGGATCCCAGATGATCTCGGCGTAGGGGTCGCCGTGGAACTGCAGCCAGGACAGCGCCGCCTCGCGCTCGTCGCGGTAGTTCAAGCCGACCAGCTTGAGCTGGCCGCGCTTGACGTAGGCATCCAGAACCGGGTGTTCGATCAAACAGCTGCGGCACCAGCTGGCGAAGACGTTGAGCAGATAGGGCTCCCCGAGCAGCGCTTGGCTGTCGATGGGCTCACCCGGCTGGCGCAGCTTGGTGGAGCTGAATTGTGGGATCGGCTTGTCCAGCAGCGCCGAGGGCAGGATGCTCGGATCCTTGCCCAGCCCGCTCCACAGCAGCACTGCGAGGGCGAAAAACAGCGCCAGCGGCAGGAACAAACGCATGATCATGCGGTGGCCTCCGCGCCGCTGCCGCGCGGCACTTTGGCTGCAACCCGACGATACAGCCGCCGCTCGGTGGCCGAGACGATGCCGCCGATGGTCATCAGGATCGCGCCCAGCCAGACCCAGCGGATCATCGGCTTGTAGTACAGGCGCACCGCCCAGGCGTCGTTGGCGCCCACCGGTTCGCCAAGGGCCACGTAGAGGTCGCGGAACAGGCCCGGATCGATAGCCGCTTCAGTCATTACCTGACCGCCCTGGTAGCCGCGCTTCTGCGGATACAGCTCGGCGACCAGATCGTCGCCCTTGAGCACCTGGATATGCGCCTCATCGGCTTTGAAGTTGGGTCCGTCGAAGTGGCGCATGGCGACAAACTGGAAGCGGTAGTCGCCGATGGATTCCTCCTGACCGGGCTCCATGCGCACGTCGCGCTCGACATTCAGCGATTCGGTGAGCATCACCCCGATTACGAAGACCGCCACGCCGACGTGGCCCAGCACCATGCCGGCCATCTCCGCGCTGAGCAGCGGCTGACCGCTGCCGCGCCGTTTGACCCGTCGCCAGACGAAGTAGCCGGTGGCAAAGGCCACCCACAGCGCGCCGACCAGGCCGATCGCCGCGCGCGCCGAGTCACTGCCGGCAAACCAGGCCCAGAGCAGACCCAGTACGGCCGAAGCCAGGGCTATCCAGCGCAGCGGAAGCAGCACGTCGGCCCAGCGGTCACCCTGCCAACGGGTCAGCGGACCCAGCGGCATCAGCAACACCAGCGGCGCCATCAGCAGCACGAACAGCGCGCCGAAGTAGGGCGGCCCCACCGAAACCTTGCCCAAGCCCATGGCGTCGGCAAGCAGCGGATACAGGGTACCCAGCAGCACCATCGCGCAGGCGCTGGCCAGCAGCAGGTTGTTGATCAGGATCAGCGCCTCGCGTGAGCACCAGGGAATCGCCGGTCCGCCGGCAAGGCGCGGCGCGCGCAGCGCATAGAGCAGCAGCGCGCCGCCGGTGATCACGCCGAGAAAGATCAGGATGAACAGGCCGCGAGTGGGGTCGCTGGCGAAGGCATGCACGCTGGTCAAAACGCCGGAGCGGACCAGGAAGGTACCGAGCAGGCTGAGGCTGAAGGCGGCTATGGACAGCAGCACGGTCCAGGCGCGCAGGGTGCCGCGCTTCTCGGTCACCGCCTGCGAATGGATCAGCGCCGCGCCCACCAGCCAGGGCATGAAAGAGGCGTTCTCAACCGGATCCCAGAACCACCAGCCGCCCCAGCCCAGCTCGTAGTAGGCCCACCAGCTGCCCAGGGCAATGCCCATGG
>JAUIFV010000079.1 GCA_030430155.1 Gammaproteobacteria bacterium | reverse complement strand
CTTTGTTGTGTTCTCGCTGGCTCTCAGCCTGCCCCTCTACTACGCTCTGTGGCACTACGCGTTCCGTTCGCAAAGTGCTTGGCGTGAAAGCGATGCATAACCAGGCGGTCAACGCGACTGCCGGGGAGTTCCTTGCGATGATCCAGTTGTTCCCGCGCGGCAGCGCGTTACCTAATCGTTGGGCGTCAGCGCATGGCAGTTTCCCAAGGTCAACCGACTTATCGGCTGCCGGATGATGGCCTTCCCAAGCAAGACTCGAATGCGCAGGAGTCTCAGGGAGTTCGAGAACTTCGTTCATTCCTGGGGCATAAGGTCTTACCTTCTAATTAGCTTTTTGCTGATGGGCGTTTCCATGTGCGTTCCAAGCGATGGTGGGCGCGCAGTTCTTGGTCGCACCCTGTTCGCATGGGTGGGGTTTGGGTTCTTGGTAATCGGCTTGCTTTATCTATATCAATCAGCCGCTAGGTGGGTCGAACATCAGTTCCTCCAGAGCCTCATTTCGGTGATTGTCGCCAGCCCATTCTTGTTCGCTGGTGCTGGCGCGATTTACGCTGCAACGATTTCCTATCAATAAGTTTTCGAGGAGGATCCAATCGAAACTAGCGCCCAACAAAACGCTCAAGTGGACTCCCGGGGAGCGCCTCGCGACAGGAGGAATTTCTCGCGCGGTAGCCACTTAGCTAGACGTTGGGCGGTCGCATGATTTCGGCATTCGTTCGCCGTCGTCTGCGCGTCTTCCGTGAGTGGTGGCCGGCACCAACCACCACGAGAGATCGATTCGTCGGTGCCACCATTGGAGGCATGGGCTGCTTTTGGATCGGCACTCTGGGAAGGCTTCTTCTTGGTCCAATGCCTGTTTCGCTGCCGACGCTCGGTTGGTGGGCGCTAGGCTCGGTGGTTGTCGGCATCACCCTCGGCCTACTATTTCCTAAGGTGATCTCGGTTGCCTGCTTTCCCTTTTCCACGTTCGGCATAGGGCCAAGCTAGCAAGGTCACGGCCAAGTTCTGCCAATCCAATCCCACGAGCATTCGCCATCAACGCCCATACTCCGCATATGCCGTCGCTCCTGCTTGCTCGGTCCTCTGTCGCCGCATCCGGTCTTCCCTTGTTGTCGGCGCCTCAGTTGCGTGTTTGCCAGTTTTCGGGCCAACTTCGGTGATGACCACCTTGGCCCAACAAATCGCTCAAGTGGACTGCCGAGGAGTTCCTCGCGAAAAGCGGACGCCGTCGCGCGGCAGCCACTTAGCTGATCGTTGTGCGCCCTGAATCGTGGATGGCTGGCTATTAATCGGTTTCGCTGTGGCATCAACAACTGTTGCCGTCGCAGCGCTGTCCGATAGCAGGCGTGGGGTGGTCTGGTCGGTCATCGGCTCGTCGCTATTGGGATGGTTCTTGTCTGTCCAGCGAGTCGAGCATTACAACGCGCTTGCCTGGGAGGAGTTCGAAGCTGGAGTCCGCGCATTAGTGCCGGCGGATGGCGCTTCAAGTGCATTCGCTGCCTTGTTCGGCTGGGTGCCTTGGCTGCTCTTCGCTTTGGTTGTTCTCGCAACCACAATTGGAGCGCGCAAACTCTGGTACCTGTTTCGTCCGCCACTCGGCGGGCGCACAACAAAACGCTCAAGCGGACTGCCGGGGAGTTGCTCGCTATGATCGAAATATCTCGGCGCGGCAGCCGCTTAGCTAATCGTTGTGCGGCATCATGAAGGACCCCTGGAACGTCACCGCAGAGGAACTTCGCATCTGGGCCTACACTCCCGAGGCCGATTGGCCCGAACAAGACTGGGATATCGCCGTGTGCACCGGGTACTTGGACTCTGAGTTGCTCGAGTTCGCATCGGATCTAGAGTGCCCCAGCAGAGATTTTTTCGTGCATGCGCTCTACTTCCTTGTCGGTGATCATGTACGGTCGTCTGGTTGTTCCGAGCGTTCTGCTGAGATCTCGTGTTTGATCGCACGAGTAGACCGCGGTTTTCCCGCTGACGTGATTCGGTGGTCATTGGAGGCGCGTGAGTTATTGAGCAATCCGGAGAATTTCTCTTACGCGTACTGGTGTGATTTCATGTTTAGGGGCGCCGCACAACAAGTCGGTCAAGGCGGACTACCGGGGAGTTCCTCGCGATGATCCAACTCCGCGGCGCGGTAGCCGCTTACCATTTGCGTTATGCATGTCATGAGTGACCCTTTCCGGCGCAGACCCAGTGAAGCATGGTGGTTCTACTTTGCGCTTATGTTGGCGCTCACGTTACTTTCAGTTCTTAGCTCGCGTTCGGCGATGGGCTTGGTAAGTGGTTTCACGAACGGCTTTGGCCTGGTTGGCTTGTGGGGCTACATCCGCCAAGAAGCCGTTGGACCGCAGGTGTTCTGGGTTCTCTACTTCGTCCTTTCGGTTCTTCTGAGCGTGGCCGCACTTGCGGTCAACGTCGCGGATTCAATGCCAGTTGGCTTTGTTGTGTTCTCGCTGGCTCTCAGCCTGCCCCTCTACTACGCTCTGTGGCACTACGCGTTCCGTTCGCAAAGTGCTTGGCGTGAAAGCGATGCATAACCAAACGGTCAACGCGACTGCCGGGGAGTTCTTTGCGATGATCCAGACGTTCCCGCGCGGCAGCGCGTTACCTAGCCGTTGGGCGACATGAGTCGATATTGTCGGCACATCGAAAGTTTCGTCCACCAAGGGCAAGTTGGTGTGCTCATTGAGTTCGAAGCGCAGAGCTCATTCGCGCTAAAGACGGCCGAATTCACCGAGTTGGCCAAGGATTTGGCAGTTCACGTTGCCGCGGTCAATCCGCCGACAGTCAACGCCTTGCTTGAGCAGGGCTTTATCAAGAACCCTGCAACTTCCGTCGGTGAACTCTTGTCCGCAGCAGTACTGCAGCTCAAAGAGGACATTCGAGTTCTGCGGTTCGTATGCTGGAGCACAGACGAACCGCCAGACTCCCGGCGTAGCGATGCGTCGCCGTAATGCGAACTACCCGCCCAACCAGGTGCTCAAGCGGACTGCCGGGGAGTTCCTCGCTATGAATCAGACATCGCGGCGCGGCAGCCGCTTAGCTAATCGTTGGGCGGAGACGTGAAAACTTCCACGAACGACGAAGCTATCGAGCGATTCAACTCCAGTTGGGAGCGACCAACTCGTTTGACCGCTGCCGAAATCTTGGCCACGGATGATCCCGTATCGGAAATGATCGCTCGCCTTCAACATTTGAGCGCCGACGAGTTCACCGAAGCGGAACGCGTTTTTGAAGGCGCGTTTTTCTTCCTAGGGGATACGTTGAATGGCGGGCTCCACCAGACATTCACCAATTACACTGGGGAGTACATGGAGCTCATGGAGAAGTTTGTCCTCTCCTACTGCTCACCGGGGTTCGCTGAAGTGCTTCGTGAAGTCCGCAGCATCTTTCCAAACGGTTATATTCCAAAAGACAGGGGCGAAAGGTACGAAATCGTGGAGAGTCTCGACTCCGACGCTGACCCTTTCGACAGCGTTACCGATCGCTTCTATACGTTCGAATCCGAGGCCTTTGACGGGCTGCTAAAGATGATCCAGTGTGAGATTGAGGAATTCGGGAATATTGGAAATGTCGGTTCATCTCCGCCCAACAAATAGGTCAACGCGACTACCGAGGAGTTCCTCGCTATGATCGGACTCCCCCGCGCGGTAGCGCGTTACCTTGAACGTTAGGCGGGGCCATTCGGAATGTTGCCACCAGATGCACAGCTCTCCGCACTACTTCGAGTCATCTATGTTGCAACCATCGAGGCGAGGGCAGCTGCATGGATGTCGGAGTCGGACGACTCATTGGAGGGGAAGAAGCGCGCCCTCGCCAAGTGCGCATCACTCAATGACGCGATTCACAATATTCCGCTATTTATCAACAAGTTCGAAAATTGGGACCAAGCCGCTTTTCTCAATATTCTCAGGGGCCACGATGAGAAGTGGGCGAGTGCCGGTCTTTCTAGCCTGGAAGCAGTGTATCGAAATGAACTGGAGCGTCATGGCAAAAGCTTGGCCTAACCAAAAGGTCAACGCGACTGCCGGGGATTTCCTTTCGATGATCCAGTTGTTCCCGCGCGGCAGCGCGTTACCTAATCGTTGGGCCCTTCGGGGCATTGCTCATTTGTGCTGAGGCAAGTGGTCATCATTCCGCGATGCTCAAGCTTGGCGTTCGCCTCCAGCGGGTCGCCGGTCAGCGCCACCAACTCGGCCTCGAACAAGCGTCGCTCATCGACAGATCTTGCCGACCCAAACCCACAAGCATTCGCCGCCAGCCTGGGCTCTCTGCATCTGCCGCCGTTCCCGCTTTCCCGGTCGTACGCCGCAGCACTCGGCTCTTCCGCTGCGGGCGGCGCTTCGGTTGCGTGTTTGCCGTTTTTCGGGCCAACTTCGGGTACTGCCACCTTGGCCCAACCAGGCGGTCAACGCGACTGCCGGGGAGTTCCTTGCGATGATCCAGTTGTTCCCGCGCGGCAGCGCGTTACCTAATCGTTATGCAGAGCGCTGATCGCGATCGCTTTTTGGAAGGTTGCCGTCCCCTCGCGATTTACGCGCGATCTTCTCTGGCATTGCTCATCGTGGAGAGGTTTTGCGGTGAACACGGGATCAACCACCCGGAGATTGATCAGTTTTTTGAATACATGTGGGAAGAGCCATCATCGGATTTCACAGAATGGGAGGCAGCTAAGCCTCCGCTCGTTGGGTACGGGATTGGTGGCGGCGAACTTCCAGTCTCGCTTGCGCCAATTCTGGAGGCGGCAGGAATCGATGAACCGAGGTTCAGAGACATAATCTCGGGTGAATATACGGGACAGACACAACTCAGAATATTCCTACACCACAACGCGGCGAATTCCTACACGCCAACGAGCAAATTGCCGACAGACATCCCCGCCTCGATGCGGCACGCTGAGGCCATGACCACCGCTCGCGCCCTCATCATGCCGCCGGGAGAGCCCGGCACCTTTCACTGCGTCTCGCGCTGCGTGCGCCGGGCTTGGCTGTGCGGCGTCGATCCCTACTCGGGGCGAAGCTTCGAACATCGTCGGCAGTGGGTAGAGGATCGCTTGCTGGCGTTGGCGGAGATCTTCGCCGTCGGTATCCATAGCTATGCGGTGATGAGCAATCACGTCCACCTGGTGGTTCATGTCGATCCGAATCTCACCGCGAGCTGGTCCGATCGCGAAGTCGCCGAGCGCGCCGTGGCGCTGCATTGTCCGGCGCACTTCTCCGATCAGATGAAGCAAGCTCGCGTGTCCGCATGGAAGGATGACCCGGATCGGGTCGCTTGGTTTCGCGCCAAACTTGGCTCGCTGAGCAACTTCATGCAGGCCCTGAACCAGTTCATCGCCAAGGCCGCCAACGCCGAGGACGGCTGCACCGGCAAGTTCTGGGAGGGGCGCTTCAAGTGCCAGCGGCTGGAGGACGAGTCGGCGGTGCTGTCGGTGATGACCTATGTCGATCTGAACCCGATTCGGGCCAAGCTGGCCGCTGATCTGCCCAGTTCCGATCACACTTCGGTGAAGCGGCGTATTGAGCGCATCGCCCACCGACCACGCAATGCCAAGTCGCGCCTCGGACCGGTAGTCGGCACCTGCCAGACGCCGCTGCTGGAGATCAGCGAGTTGGCCTACGTGGAACTGGTCGACTGGACCGGCCGGCTACTGCATCCGCAGAAGCGCGGAAAGATTGCTGCGGGCACACCGCCCGTCTTGAAGCAACTGGAGATCAGCGAACGGCGCTGGACCGGTCAGGTCCGCGGCACCGAGAGCATCTACTGGCGCGCCGTCGGCAGCTTTGACTCGCTCTGCGAGCGCGCCGAAGCGCTGGGCCAGCAGTGGCTGCGGGGCATGCGCTCGGTGCGGGCATTGGAGCCGCCGAGGTAAAAGATCCAAGCCTGGGACAATCGCTCAGCCGAGAGCCAAGCCAGGGACGATTGCTCAGCCAGGAAGGCTGAGCGGGCGGTCGTGGTTTGACGGCCGCAGCTCGGCTGTCCTTCTGCGCAAGACCGGCCAACTGTGCCGATGTGCTACGAATCACCCGCTTTCATGCCAGTCATCCACATTCCCGATCGCGTGTCGCCGCGCCGTCGATGCGGCTCAAGCAATTTGTGTGTGTCCTATGTTGTTCCTTGACTAGCAATTTGTGTGTGTCCTATGTTGTTGTTACTCGGTTGCGTTCATCAATGCGTAGTGCCGCTCAACAAGAGTTCCACGCGACGCCCCGGCCTCCGCTGATTTGCGACTCCATCCATGTCGCGCGAAGCACTCGCAGCCAGCCCGCGCGCTCCGCGTTTGCCGGCTTTGGGCGGCTCAAGTTCTGCCATGAATCCACTGCGTGACCTGATCGAGGGCCGCGGATTCGATAGACTCCAGGTAGGCTGCGGTCCAGATTTTCAGCCTATGGTATGAGGTATGTGCTGACCTATGGGCAACCGACTGCAAAGTCAGCCATGACACCAGAGCAGTCAAGGGTGGCTGAGGGCGACGTAGCTTTTCCCTGGCGAACGCTTTTTGCTGTTGCAGCGGGTCGACGAGTCGATGCGTGGTGTATGGTTGCGCTGGTGCCGAATCGGCGTTGCCGGGCGCTGGACACTACAGTTGACCGATGCGGTGCCGTACTTGAGCTCACTGGCTTTGATTCTCATGGTTCCTCGCGTCGCTGAATGAAATCTCGAGGTTGTGCGGTGGTTGAGATCGGTCTGGAGTCCCAGCCGCCGTCCAGACATTTGCTGCGGAGCGGTCGCTACACGGTCGGCAGCGCGGATTCGACCGATCTGCAGGTGCGCTGCAGCGGCGTGTCGCGCCGTCATATGCAGATCGATGTGCTTGCCGATGGTGGCGTGCTGATCACCGACCTGGACTCCAGCAACGGCACGCGGCTGGGACGACGACGAGTTAGCCAGATGGCGATCGTCGACCCCACTCGTCTGCGCATCGGCGATGCCATCGTCACCATTCAACCGGACACCGACCAGATCGGCGTGATTGCTCTGCCCGTCGACGACTGGGAGGCAATCCCGACTCGCGATGCGGCGCAATCCAGCGTTGCTACTGACATGCCACAGTTGGGGTGGGCGATCATCGGCAGTTTGGAAACGTGCCTGGCGCAGCTCGCTCAGTGTCAGCCGCAGGCGGCGGTGGTCGCGGAGTTGCTGGGCCGATGGCGGCAGATTCTTCATGCCGAGGGACTTCTGGTCCGCCACCGGCGCGATCGCCGGGTGCTGGCGGCTGTCGGCGATCACAGTGAACAGGATGGCGCGCCAACCATACTGCCGTGCGGCGATTGGCAGCTGGACATCAGCCAGTGCCGTGATCCGCTGCACCCGAACGCGCGCTTGGCGCTGACCGTCGGTCTGGCCGCCGTCACCGGTCAAGAAGAGCGCGCCGTTACGCCAGCCCCAGCGTACGCGCCAGCGGCGCTGCCGCCATCGGTGGTCAGCAGCGCGCCAGCGATGCTCGCCGTCTATCAACTGGCGGAGAAGGTGGCGAAAGGTTCGGTCAGCGTGCTGATTCGCGGTGAATCTGGTGTTGGCAAGGAGCTGCTGGCGAACTGGATCCATCAGCAATCGCCGCGCAGTGAGGGACCCTTCTTGGCGATCAACTGCGCGGCGTTGCCGGCGGAACTGCTGGAAGCCGAGATATTCGGTATTGAGCGCGGCGTCGCGACCGGCGTCGACGCCCGCGCCGGGTTGTTGGAGCGGGCCTGCGGTGGCACGGTGTTTCTGGACGAGTTGGGCGATATGGCGCTACCCACGCAGGCCAAGATCCTGCGCGCCTTGGAGTCTTCCTGTATCTACCGGGTTGGCGGCAGTCGGGCAATTGAGCTCGACGTGCGCTTCGTCGCTGCCACCCATCGCCAGCTCAACCAACGCGTAGAGGAAGGTGAGTTTCGGCTCGATCTATACCACCGGCTGGCGGCGGTCGAACTGCTGCTGCCGCCGTTGCGTCATCGCCGTGTCGACATCCCGCTGCTGGCAATCCATTTCCTGGCCCAGGAACTGGCCAGTCTGCAGCGCCGCAGTCCCGGGATCACCGACGCCGCGCTGGCCCAGCTTTGCCGCTATGACTGGCCGGGCAATGTGCGCGAGCTACGCAACGAGATGGCGCGGGCCGCGCTGCTGCTGCAACCGCACCAGCCGCTGGACTGCCAACAGCTTTCTGAGCGTACCGCCAGCCGCAGCGAGCAACCGCTCGATCTCAGCTTGCAAGCGGCGCTGAGTCGGGCGGAAGCTGAAGCTTTCGCGATTGCCCTGGCGGCCGCAGAGGGCGACCATGGTGCGGCCATGGCGTTGCTCAAGCTCTCACGCAGCAGCTATTTTCGGCATCTGCGCGGCGTTCGCGGAAGTGCCGAAGCGGACCCGGCTGAAGTCGATGAGTGACCTCCGAGTTGATTGACGGCGACACCACTCAGGGAATGGACACCGGGCCCATGTCCCGGGGTGCCGACGGCGCTCTGGCAAGCGGCACGCAGGTTGGTCGGCTCGTCGTGCTTCGTCAGGTGGGCGAGGGTGGCATGGGTCGGGTCTACAGCGCCTACGACGGCGTACTAGATCGGCGGGTCTGCTTGAAATTCCTCAAATCTGAAACCCATGGTGAGGATGCGAATCGCCGATTGATTGTCGAAGCTCGGGCCCTCGCGCAGCTATCGCACCCAAACATCCTGCCGTTGTTTGATGTAGGAGAGTTCGAGGATCAGGTCTATCTGGTGACGGAGTTCGTCGACGGCTGGAATCTGCGCGACTGGGTGGCGCAGTGCGAGCCCGGATTCGCCGACGTGCTCCAGGCCTACCGGCAGGCCGGCGCCGGGCTGTTCGCTGCTCACAGCGCAGGCATCGTCCATCGTGACTTCAAGCCGGACAACGTCATGATCAGCCGCGACCAGCGGGTTCGGGTCATGGATTTCGGCCTGGCGAAGTCGGCTCGAAAGGGTGACGACTACGGCGCGGGCTACGGCACGCCAAAGTTCATGGCGCCGGAGCAGTTGGCCGGGGGCGAAGCCAGCCTGCAATCCGACCAGTACGCCTACTGCCTGTCGCTGTGCGCCAGCCTGGGTGCGGACTTGGCGCAGATTCGCCGCGATCCTGACGCACTCGACTCGCTGCCGTTGGAACCACGCTTGCGCCTGGCGCTGCGCCAGGGCCTTGCCGCCGAGCCGGCGCAGCGCCACCCGGATCTGGCGCCACTGCTCGCTGCACTGCGCCCGCCCGCCGACCAGGCCCAGCGGCGAGGCCTGTTGACGATGGGCGCCGCGCTCGTGTTGCTAGTCGGGGTTTTCGGCTATCAGCAGGCCCAGCGAGACCCGCCGTGTCAACGCGTCGAGCAAGCTTCGTTGGTCTGGCAGGCGACAAACGCGCAGCGCTTGAGACAGGCCTTTCTGGCCACCGGGCTGAGCTACGCCGAGGACAGTTTCCAGCGCGTTGACAGCGCTGTTCAGCGCTACTTGAGCGAGTGGGGCGATCAACAGCTGGCGGCCTGCCAGGCCACCCACGAACGCAATGAGCAGTCCGTGGACCTGCTGGATCGACGGATGGTCTGTCTCGATGGTCAACTCAGCCAACTGGATGCGCTGGGCATGCAGTTTGAGCAAGCCGGTCCACAGTTGGTCGACGGCGCGCTGGAGGCCGTGCTCAAACTCCCCAGCCCCAGCGCCTGCGCCGACCGGCAGTCGCTGCTGAGCCGGGTTCCGCTGCCAAGCGGCGAAGCACAGCGGGCGGAGTATCAACGCCTGGACGAGCAACTGGCCGAAGCCTGGGCCAAGCGCACCGCTGGTCGCTATCAGGCAGCGCTGGATCAACTCGATCAGATCGGCGACGCGGTGACCGCCTTCGATCATCTGCCGACGCTGGCGCGCTACACCGCCTTGCGTGGCAATACGCTGACCGAGCTGACCGATCTCAAGGCGGCGCAGTCGGTGCTGGAGCGAGCTCTGCTGCTGGCGATGGTTGGCGGTGATTTGCCTACTGCTGCCGATAGCGCCAATGGCATCGCCTTGGCCAACAGCGTCGCCGGGTCGTCGAACAGCGAAGTGAATCGCTGGTTTGAGACCGCGGAGCTGATACTGCAGCAAACCAATGATCCGGCGCGCAAGGCGCAGTGGGCGAATTACTTCGGCCAGCACCTGGTATCCAACGCCGGCGAACTGGAACGCGGCAGCGCGATGCTGGCTTCGGCACTGGCAGACTACGGCCGGATCTACGGTGCCGAGGCACCACAAACCGCCAGTCTGCTGCGGGCCTATGCCTGGGCTGTGCACCGCAGCGGCGATCAGGCCAAGGCTCTGACCCTGGGGAAACAGGCTCTCGATGGCGTCGAGCGCGGCTTTGGCACACACCACAACGCCTATCTGGTGGCGGCCAACAACTATGCCAACATGCTGGTCACTTACGATCGTCCGGATGAGGCGCTTTCACTGCTGGAGAAGGCCACCGAAGCCGGCCTGAACAGTGTGGGTGCGGAGCACCGCAACGTGATGTTCCTGCAGTTTGCCTACGCCCGAGCGCTGACTGAGAAGGGGCGGGCCGAGCCCGCGCTGGCGCAGTATCAGGCGCTGCTGCGCAGTGCCGCGAAGGTGCTGGGGGAACAGCATCGATTGTATGGGGCAGCGGCGGCCGGCAGCGGCAGCCTGCTGCGTGAGCTGGGCCAGATCGAGGAATCTCGCCAGATCCTGGAAACGGTGCTTGATCGATACGGCGAAGGCTACTCACCGATCGTTCGAGCGACTCTGGCGTTCGAGCTGGCGCAGACGCTGGCAGCGGCCGGCGCCAGCCGCTCACAGGTTCTGGCAATGGCCGCGCGGGCCGAAGCCGATAGCGCGGACGCGCCGACATTCTGGGTCGAAGACCTGCAGGCCTTCATCGCCCGACAGTAGGTCAGCTGCACGGCAACTGCGACGGGTGCGAGCGCAGGCCCGCACGCTGTCGTATTGCGGTCAACAGCCGGGAAACGCCGGCGAGATTCGCTGCAAGGGGATGATGGTGACGGTGGGGTCGCCCACGAACTCAACCCGTACTTGCCCGCTGGTGCAGCTGTCAAAGCTGAACTCGGCGACGCCGATGGCTTCGCTGGTGACCGGCGCAGGGTCATTGAAGGCGCCACCTCGACTGCGATAGATCGGGACCATGGCAGTGTTGCCGCTGTAGCCGCCCTGAACCGTCATCCAATCGATCTGGCCGGGAACGTCTGTCCAGGTGAACCAGCCACCGAAGAACAAGTTGATTTCCGGTGAGATGTCCAGGAAGAAGCCCTGCCCAGGCGTGCTGGGATTGAACCAGCTGCCGGACAGCCGCTCGTTGATCAAACCGCCGCCGTCTGCGCGCTGTAAATACACGTTGTCGAAGTTGGCCGCCGCATCGGCGCTTTCTCCCGAGGGTTTACCGACACCCAGGCTGAGGCGAATGCTGGAGGTGTCATTGGTGGTGAACAAGCTTCGGCCGATACTCAGCCAATCCGTCGCCACGCTGCCGACCGAGTCGCTTTGAATGGCATTGCCGGAGCAGTCGCTGGCCTGATAGGTCTGCACGAAGACATAGGCGGTGCTATCCGCTGGCTGCCCCTGCGCCACCCTGACCGTTGCGCCGAAAGCGTATTCGGTGGCCGTACTGACCCGGATGCATTGGCTCAGCGCCAATGGGATGCCGCCATTGCTGGTCCCTGTGTTGGTCAATAGCGACGACCCGGAAGCCGGGTCGTTGGTCGCATCCGCCATATCCCATTGCGCGGGGCGGTCGTTGAGGTTGCTCCAGCCGGTCAGATCCATGGCGAATTCTGGATTGGTGAGCAGTTCGGTCTGAGCGTTCGCATGGCCTGGCGCCAGCAGAGCGGCCAGAATGGTCACAACAATTCGAAAGTTCATGTCAAGGCTCCATGAGTGGTTACTGGGCTTCCGGAGAAAGACGGCTGGAGCGCTACTCGAATCCGTCGGCGAAAATCGGGTCGGCGACGAGCGGGGCCTCGGGCGCCGGCCAGAATCCACCGTCCAGGCTCCGGGTAGGCCCAATCGACGGATGGGCGTCGGGCTGGCCGATCGTGCCCGTCAGGGTGTATCGCGCCCCGCTGGAGCGGTCGCCGCCGCCATCCATGGTGTAGCTGCGAATCTCCAGTGCTTGAGCAAGGCTCCCGCTGGCGAGCGTTGCCATGGCCAGAAGGGTCGTATTGATGGCTTTCATGTGAGCTCCGCCGACAAATGCTGTGTCGATCACAGCAAGCGCTATGCCAGCGCTGCGATATCGGCCTCGATATCGGGTGCGACGCGGTATGGCTGTCCTGCGCCCCGCGGTTGACCGCGAAGGCCGTCTCAGAACTGGGACGGTCAACGTCGAGATTCCCTGTTTGGTGCCAGAAGTGGTACTTGGCATCTGAACCAATCTGCGGATTCCCGCCGAATTTGACTCGGCATGGGGCTTGCACAGCTGGCTGTAACAACGACCGTCAGTGAGAGCCACCATGTCTCAAACCATCCGCTATCTGTTGTCGATCCTGTTGATCGCGCTGTGCCAACTTGCACTGATTGCCGAATGCAGGGCCGTCCCTCAAGGCACAGCCTTCAGCTATCAGGGCCGCCTGGATGACAACGGCCAGGCTGCCAGCGGCAATCACGACTTTGAATTCCGATTGTTCGACATGGCCGCCGGCGGTACCGAATTGGCATTGCAGAACCGCAACGGTGTGGCAGTCGTTGATGGTGTGTTCTCGGTGCAGTTGGACTTCGGCGATCTCGGAGGCGATCAGCGTTGGCTGCAGATCAGCGTGCGTCCCAGCACTGGCGGCAGTTTTGAGCTGCTCACACCTCGGCAGCCCGTCGATTCCGCGCCCTACGCCAGCCGGTCGCTGATTGCGCAGACTGCTGCGATCGCCAACGCGGTGGCGGCCAACTCGATAACCGGCAACGCCATCGTTGATGGTTCAGTTGGCGCCGCAGACGTGAATGCCAGCCAGGTTCAGCGCCGCATCAACGGTATCTGCGCTCCCGGATTTGCGATTCGCGAAATCACGATCGACGGCAGCGTGCTCTGCGAGGAGGATGATGTGGGTGCGGGAGGCGGTAGTGGTGACATCACCGCGGTGAACGCCGGCAGCGGCTTGTCTGGCGGCGGCGTCAGCGGCGAGGTCAGCCTGGCCGCAGACTTCGCCGGCAGCGGCAGCGCCAGCACCGTCGCCCGCAGCGATCACCAGCACTTTGGGCAGAGCTGGAGCGGCAGCGGCACTCAAGGCTTGGCGCTGTTCAATGCCAACAGTACCGGAAGTGCGCTGTTGGGCAGCATCACTGCGTCTTCCGGCAGCGCCAACGGCGTGTTGGGTCAAACCACATCCACTGGTGGCAACGGCGTCAGTGGACAAGCGTTGGCAACCAGTGGTGCGGCCTGGGGCGTGTTCGGGCGGTCGCTTTCGTCCAGCGGTAGCGGTGTTCATGGCCAAGCAGGAGCGGTCAGCGGTACCAACTACGGTGTATTCGGTAGCTCGATCTCGCCGGATGGCTTTGGCGGGCACTTTCGCAACGAGGCGATCAGCGGACGGGCCGTAGGCTTGTTTGGACTCTCCGAGTCGGCATCCGGCCGAGCTGTCTATGGTCTTGCGCCAGCGGCGACCGGCGTCACCCATGGAATCTATGGCGAGAGTGATTCCAGCTCCGGCAACGGCGTGGGCGGATACGCGACCGCTGAGAGTGGGCCGGCCTATGGCGTGTTCGGGCGCAGTGACTCCGTCAGCGGTATCGGCGTTGATGGACTCGCCGCCGCCAGTAGCGGCGTCAACGTTGGTGTCCGCGGGGTCTCTCAATCGAACACCGGAATCGGTGGGTTGTTCTCCAACACGGCCGGCAGCGGCGCTGCGGTGGGGTTGGAAGCCAGGAGCAGCTCAAGCGTCGGGACCGCGATTCGGGCCTCTTCGACAGCGCCCACCGGGGCCAACGTCGCGGTCAGCGCCAGCGCGGCTTCGCCTGAGGGGCGTGCCGGCTACTTCGTCAATACATACAACCCAGGCGGCGGATTCAGCGCTGCATACTCCGTTGCGCTTCGCGCCGAAATTGAAAATCTGGAAGGTGCAGCGGTTTACGGCGTTGCCAACCATGCAACGACGACCAACGGCAACTTGGCGGGTGTTCGTGGGCAGTCCAATAGCCCGAACGGGCGCGGTATCGAGGGAATTGCGGCAAGCACAGCCGGGGGGGCGACCAGTGTCGGCGTGTATGGCACGACCTTCGGCAGTGGCCCCAACACGCGCGCCGGTCTCTTCTTGGGTGACGCCGAAGTCATTGGAACGCTGATCAAGTCGGGTGGGTCATTCCGTATTGATCACCCGCTGGATCCTGAGCGCAAGTATCTATCGCACTCCTTTGTCGAATCGCCGGAGATGATGAACATTTACAACGGCAATGTAGAAACCAATGCCGAGGGCATTGCAGAGGTGATTCTGCCCGACTGGTTCGAAGCGCTGAACCAGGAATTTCGCTATCAACTGACCGTGATCAAGAGCTTTGCGCGTGCGGCGGTGTGGGAAGAGATCGTCGGCAACCGCTTTGTTATTCGCACCGATGCCCCCGGCGTGCGGGTCTCCTGGCAGGTCACCGGCGTGCGCCATGACCGCTGGGCCAAGGCGCATCGGATCCCAGTTGAGCAAGACAAGCCGGAGAGTGATCAGGGCAAGTACCTGCACCCGGGTTTGTGGGGCAAGGGCAGAGACCGCCAGATCGGGTCCAAATCCGTCGAATTGCCGAGACCGACTCTTTAGCCAGCGCCGCATCAATGCGGCGGACAGGGTGACGTTCCGTCGGCTATTGGCTGTGCGAGATGATTGAAACTGGACCGCAGTTGGCCCCGGTTCCCAATCGAGTCTGTCGCAGATGAGCGCCGATTTCGGCCGAGTCGGGTGGTGTTGCGCTGGATCCCCCACGGCCGCCCGTCCAGCCTTTGCCGGACGGGATCATCGCCGTTGCGGCGACTAGCCCAGGCGCTGCAGTGCCTTCGCGGCGACCAGCCCGCGGACCCACTTCTGGCCCAGCTGCTCTGCCAGGTGTAAGAGAGAATCAACGTTACCTATGGCGCGCCAGTAGCGACTCTCGATGCCCCGCACCTGGGTCAGCCATTGCGACTCGTTCAGGTGTAGCTGCTTCAGCAGACCTCCGTCTGCCATTTGGAGAACGCCCCCGGCGCGAGCGGTGCGGTGGTCCCTCAGGCGCGCCTGAAAGATGCCGAGTCGCTGGCCGCCGACACCGGCTGGATACTATCTCGCGATGGGCGCCCGGTATACTGAGCAGGCCCCTACTGGACGCATTCGCGATGGACGTAGGACGGAAAACTCGATGACCGACACGACCGCCAACCTCACTGGCGTTAGCGGTGTTGCCTCGCAGTTGCCGGCCTGCGTGGTCCAGATCCACGGTGATCCGCTCGGTCGACGCATCCAACTTGGGACCTCAAGTGTCGCAATCGGGCGGGTCGAAGGGAGCGAGTTGTTGGTCCAGGAGTCGACGGTCTCTCGCAAGCACGCTCGGCTGTTCCCCTACTCGGGCGCCTGGTGGGTAGAGGACCTCGGCAGCCGCAACGGAACCCATATCAACGCGGTCGAAATCGACGAACCGACGCGACTTGCATCGGGCGACCTGATCCGTGTCGGGCGTGCCGTCTTCAAGTTTCTGGAGAGTGGCGAGGTCGAGTCACTCTTCCACGAGGCGATTCGACACATGAACCTGACCGATGGCTTGACCGGGATCGCCAATCGCCGCCATCTCGAGGACTTCCTTGATCGCGAACTGATTCGTGCCAGGCGTTGTGGCCACCCACTGTCGGTGGTCTTCCTGGATCTCGACCACTTCAAGCGGGTCAACGATCAGTTTGGTCACCTGGCTGGCGACGAGGTGTTGCGCGTGGTGGCGCGCAGGCTCGCCGGAATGATCCGAGGGAGCGAGCTGATCGCCCGCTTCGGGGGTGAGGAATTTGCCATCGTCCTGCCCGAGCTGTCGCAGGCCGAGGCAATGATCGCATGCGAGCGTTTTCGGTCGCAGATCGCGGCCGAGCCGGTCCGTTTCGAAAAGGCCGTTATTCCCGTCACCGCCAGTTTCGGGGTTGCGGCGGCTCTCCCGCAGGAGACCGTCCAAGACCTGCTCCAGCGCAGTGACCAATTCCTGTATGCAGCCAAGAATGCGGGCCGGAACTGTGTCAAGTCCGGACCGGATGGCTCAAGTCCCTAAGCGACCTGAATCGTGTCCACCGACCCAATCGAGCTCGAAACCGAAGACGGCCGCTGCGGGATCCAACGGCCGAAACGGCGGTCGCGTGACGAAGGCGTGGGCCCTTACCGAATACTGTCGGAACTGGGGCACGGTGGCATGGGAGTGGTCTACCTCGCTGAACAACAGGAGCCGATCCAGCGGCGCGTTGCGCTCAAGATGCTGGCGCATCGTTTCGGTTCCAGGCATTCAACCCGATTCGAGGCTGAGCGACAGGCGATGGCCCGCCTGCGCCATCCGAATGTGGCTCAACTCTACGAAGCTGGCGAGAGTGAGGATGGTGAACCGTATTTCGCCATGGAACTGGTGGAGGGTTGCCCGATCACCGAGTACTGCCGACGCGAGCGACTTTCGATAGGCGCAAGGCTACGGCTGTTCAAATCGGTCTGCGACGGCGTTAGCCACGCCCATGAGAAGGGATTGCTGCATCGGGATCTGAAGCCGGCAAACATCCTTGTCACCGAGGTCGATGGCCGGGCAGTGGCCAAGGTCCTCGACTTTGGCATCGCCAAGGCCATTGACCAGCCCCTCGTAGACGGGACGCTGTTCACCCAGGAGGGTGTCATCGGCACACCCGGCTATCTCGCTCCAGAAGCGGTTTCTGGATCAGAAGGCATGGATCTGGACACGCGCTCGGACGTCTATGCTCTCGGCGTCGTCCTCTACGAATTGCTGGTCGGGATTGCGCCGTTCCAGACCAAGGGTGCCTCGTTACTCGAAACGATCCAGCGCATCGCCGCGAGCGATGCGCCCGCGCCCAGCAAGCGCTGGTACGACCTCGACAAAGCGTCACGCTCGGAGCTGGCCAGGGAGCGGCGTCTCGATGGGAGGGCGCTGCCAAAGCTGCTGCGAGCGGAGCTTGATTGGATCATCCTCAAGGCAATCGCTCGCGACCGGCGGGAGCGATATGGGTCGCCGTCGGATCTGGCTGAGGACCTGGACCGCTACCTTGGGAATCTGCCGGTCAGTGCCCGACCGCCGACAACGCGGTATCGCCTGAAGAAGTTCATCCGTCGCCGCTTCGGGCTGGTGGCCGCCTCAACGTTGCTCCTGTTGCTACTGGTAGGCGGCATCATCGCGCGCACGCTGGAAGCCGAGCGTGCCAACCGGGAAGCCGCGACCGCCCAGCAGGTGGTCGCCTTTCTGGTTGATCTGTTCGAGGTTTCAGACCCGACCAGGGCGCAGGGAAAGGAGGTCACGGCACGCGAGATGCTGGACCGCGGTGCCGAACGCCTTGGCTCGGAGTTCGACGGTCCACCGGTGGTGCGCGCCCGTCTGCTGCAGACGATGGGCACGGTGTACCACAGGCTCGGCATCTACGACTCGGCGGAGTCACTGCTCAGGCAGGCAGTTGATATACGCACAGTAGCGGCAAACACGCGCCTGGAGCTTGCCGACAGCCTTCAGCAACTGGGCGTGGTTTACAAAGATCAGGGTCGTTATGAGGAGGCGGAGCGTAGCTATCAGCAGGCGCTCGACATCAAGGAACAGGCCTACGGCAGGGACCACGCCAGTGTCAGCGGCATACTGTTCGACCTGGCGACGCTCCATCGCCGCCAGAATCGACCGACTTCAGCGGAACAGTTGTACCGCCGAACACTTGAGATCCGAGAACGCAGCGATGGTCCCAACCACGCTTCCGTGGCCGCGGTGCTGAATGGTTTGGCCGTCCTTTATGTCATCCATGGGCGATTTTCAGAGGCGGAGCCACTGTTCCGCAGAGCGCTGCAAGTTCGCGAGGATGCCCTGGGTTCCACCCATCCCGATGTCATCACCAGCCTCAACAATCTGGCTGTCTTCCTCACCGACCAGGGGCGCTACGAAGACGCCGAGCCGGTACTGCGCAGATCGATTGATCTTGCCGAACAGGTGTTCGGCGACGCCCATCCCGATGTGGGCCGGGGCTACATGAACTTGGGTCGATTGCTGCGCTTGTTGGGCCGCCACTCGGAAGCAGAGGCGCCGATACGCAAGGCCATCACGCTCTACGAGCAGGTGCTCGGTGGGGAACATACCGAGATTGGGCGGAGCTACTACAACCTCGGCATGCTGTTCCGGCAAATGGGCCGTTTCGAAGAGGCGGAGTCGGCCTTGCTCCGGGCGCGTGCCATCTGGGAGTCCCAACCCGGATCAGACCGCTACAACGTGTCCGCCGCCAACACCGAGCTTGCCCTGGTCATGCTGGCGTTAGGCCGGCTGGAAGAGGCCGACCAACTGGCCAGCGCTGGCGCCGCCTACTGGGTAAGTGCGGTCGACCCGGATGCGAGCGCCAGCACTGAGGCGCGCGCAGTACTGGGCATCGTGCGCTGGCGACAGGGCCGCCTGGCGGAGGCCGAGACGCTACTCGAGGACGTCATGGAAATCGCCGAAGAGCAGTTCGATGCCGGCTCGCTGGACCTGATCAACCCCCTCGCTGGCCTGGCCTCGGTGCGCCGCGACCAGGAGCGCTTTGCCGAGGCTGAGGGTCTTTATCTGCGGGCGATTGAGATCCAGCAGCGCGTCCTGGGTGAAGGCAATCCGAATCTGATCGCGACCTTGCAGCAGTACCAGACCTTGCTGGAGCAGACGGATCGGCCGGAAGAGGCTGCCGAGTTGGCGGAGCGGATCAAGCGGGCCAGCGCCGTTTCCCCAAATCAGCCGTGACCCATGCCGCGGAGTCGATCCGCTCAAACTGGCTGAGCACTCGCCGCGCGTGACCTTCCGCTGTCAGGCGCGTGAGCAGGGCCAGTTGCGCCGATTGTCCAGTAGTGTCCCACGGCGTCGCCGCAAGGCGATCAGTGTCTCCGGTCCAATTTCCGGCACAGACTTGGCTACGCCGCCTGTGACCCTGGCCGCCGCCGGCGACACCGGCGACGGTCAACGTGCGTCCTAACGCGGATTGCTGATCCGCACCGGGAGCGCGGTGCTTGCGCCACGATCATCCCAGACCTTCAGCACCAGTTCGATGGTCTGACCTGGCGCCGGAGATGGCAGGCGTGCCACCAGCGGTTCGCCGGGGCCGGGCTGGTTGAACAGCGACGCCGGCGCACCGTACAGGTGTATGTCGACCGAGTCGCGAATGAAGCGCACGCTGCCATCGCCGAGGGCGACATTGGCGCCACCGCTATGGAGCGACTGGATGCCATTGACATCCAGTATCTTCACGTGCGGACCACCACCCGGACCGGCGCTGTCGATCTCCTGGTCGACGCCTACCAATAGCTGGCCCTGGGCTGAGCCGCGTTCGCGCAGCTCAAAGCCCAACCAGGCTTGCGCCGGCTGCGCGGGATGAAACTGAGCCTGCTGAAAATTCAGCTGCTGCCCAGGCGCAAACCGCAGTGTCGCCGATCCCTGATGACCGACCACAACGTCCAATGCCAGGGGCAAGTCACCGGATTGAGCCGGCCGATAGTCGAACTCGATCTTACTGAAGTTCAGGCTGAGTTGTTCGACCTGAGCCTCGGCCGGGCCCGCCAGGGCCCACAAGCCCAACCACGATGCTACCAACAACATTTTCATACGCATGATCAATCTCCAGTAATGGCCTATGCCTGTACTGGAGTACGTCGCCGCAGGGCTAAACCGACATTGCCGGTCGGTTCCAGTCGTATTGGTTCAGGATTCGAAAACAAGCCTATGAGCTGAGGTTGCTAAAACGATCGAGCCTGCGACTCTGACAAAGGGTTCCCGCCCGGCGATCGAAAGCCGGATAGGCGGTTCCGGGATTCAAAGCACCGGGGAGCCGGAATCAAGCAAGAAGCCGGGCGCACATCTGTATTGGCCATCTGCCCATGTGGTCGAACCGAACCACGCTTCCGCTAAGATCTTCGCTGATCAACGCTTTGCAGGATGGAGCCGGAATGCGTCGCTTGGATTCGCGGCATCAGGCCGGTCTCGTGCCCATCAGGCCAAGCGATCTGGACGCATTCGCCGCAGCTCGCCCAGACCTTGTCCTTTGGCTTGAAGACACGCACGGGCGAGGGGTGCAGCGTGAGGCACTGCTGGCTTTGCTGGGTGCGCTGATCGCACTGGTGAGCCTGTTCGTGTTTTCCAGCGGCGGGCTGTTGGTTTGCGTCTACCTGTTGATCGCACTGTTGGCCGATGGCGCGGTGGCGGTAGTGGTGCTGAAGCGTCACCGACGCTCGGATCGTCCATTCGTCTCGCCAGCCCATGCGCTGGCATTTGCGGGTCTACTGCGTACTGCCTTCCGCATCGACACCGAGCAAGGCAGGTTCGGTCGCGCGCCGCCGTCCGTGCTGCCCGGTGCGGAGCGATTGCGTCTTCCTGAGCTACTGCGTAGTCGGCCGAGCCCCTGGCTTTGGAAGCTGATCAGCGGTACGACAATGGTGTTGGCCTACGGCGGTTGCGCGATCTTGTTCTGGGTTGCCGTCGGTTGGCCGATGCTGTCGGCGGCACAAACCCTGTTCACGCCAATGCATTGGCTCGGCTTGGCGGCAATGAGCTTGCTGTCCGTGGGACAAGCGTACTCAGCGATTCGCTTGAACCGTGATCCGGCCAGACATTGGCGCTTCAACTGGTTTGTCGACGGGCAGATGAGGATTGGCGACTTCTGGTATTGGAAACACGACCGCAAAGTCGTCGCCGTGGTCGCTTTCGTGTTGAGCTTTCTGTTGTTCATGGTGTTCGCCGGTACCACAAACGGTGGCGGGATAATCGATGGCGCAGCGATCGCTGCGGAATTCGACCGACGCGTCGTAGCCTTGGTCGGGATCGTTTTTCTCACCTCAGCCGTGCTCAATGCGGCCTGGCTGGCGACTCCGCGACATGCGAGGCGGGAGATTGCAAGGCTGCAGGCGCTTGATCTGGATGTGATTAGGAAGCAGCTTCTCAGAAGCTAGAAGTCAGGCTGTGGGGTCTTGCGAGTAGCCTGCCGCAATCGGTGCGGGTCGATGTAGGCAGATTGCTTGGCTTTGGTATGAATTGAGGGCTCAGGGCCCAAGGCCCAGAAGAGCGAAGGCCGGAGCCAGGCGCTGCTGTTGATCTCCTGGGCCTAAGCCCTGTGCCCTGGGCCCTTCCCTAGCCGTTTTCCATTACCCTTCCAGCCCCCAATCCCACAGACCACCCGCAATGCCTCTCCTAACCATCCGCAATCTCGACTACTCCGTCGGCGGACCGCTGCTGCTGGACAAGGTCAACCTGAGCATCGAGCCGGGTGAGCGGATCTGTGTGGTGGGGCGCAACGGTGCGGGCAAATCCACGCTGCTGCGGCTGTTGGATGGCGAGATCCGTCCGGATGACGGTGAGATCCAGCGTCAGCCCGGGTTGAAGATGGCGCGCTTGACGCAGGAGATCTCGCTTGCTGAAGACGCCGACGTCTATGACGTGATGGCCGCTGGTCTGGGCGATGCGGGCCTCCTGATCGCCCGCTACCACCATCTGGCGGCTGCCGAACCCAGCGCCGAGCAGCAGTCCGAACTGGCCGAGGTGCAGGCGCAGATCGAGGCCGGTCACGGTTGGG
>JAUIFV010000272.1 GCA_030430155.1 Gammaproteobacteria bacterium | reverse complement strand
CTACGGCCGCTCCGACGCGACCTTGAACCCCGGCGGCGTGCGCATCGGCACCGCCGAGATCTACAGGCAGGTGGAGAAGTTGGACGAAGTGGTCGAGGCCATCGCCATTGGCCAGGACTGGGAAGACGACGTGCGCGTGGTGCTCTTTGTCCGCCTGCGTCCCGACCTCAAGCTCGATGACGATCTGCAGACCCGGATTCGCCAGGTCATCCGCCAGAACACCACCCCCCGCCACGTGCCCGCGCGCATCGTCCAGGTCACCGACATCCCGCGCACCATCAGCGGCAAGATCGTCGAGTTGGCGGTGCGCAACGTGGTCCACGGCAAGCCGGTGAAGAATACCGATGCCTTGGCCAATCCGCAGGCGCTGGAGGAATATCGGGATAGGGTTGAGTTGAAGAGCTAGGGCCCAGGGCATAGGGCCCAGGGCCCAGCAGAGATGGCAGTGACCGGCTTTACTGGGGCCTAGTCTCTAGTCCCTGGGCCCTGTGCCCTGAGCAGTTTCCGCCAACCACCCACTCCAAGACGGCGCATGCAGTCGCGACCCGTGCAGCCCGGCGATCTCCATCGCCAGCAGGTTGTGGCAGGCGGTGACGCCAGAGCCGCACTGGTGGATGAGCTGCTTGGGTGCGTGGCTGCCGCGCAGCTCATCGAAAGCCAGACGCAGCGCCTCGGCCGCTTTGAAACAGCCGCTGGCATCCAAGTTTTCGGTGAAAGGCCGATTGACCGCACCGGGGATATGGCCGGCGACCGGGTCGATGGGCTCTACCTCGCCGCGATAGCGTGCCGCCTCGCGGGCGTCGATGAGCAAGGCCGAGCCTTTGCTCAAGGCTCGCTTCAGCTGCGCATTGCCCACCCAGCGCTCGCGCGGCAGGACCCATTGCGGCGCTTCGACGGGCGCAACGGAAGACTGACCAGACTCCAGTTCACCGCCGCCGCGGCGCCAGGCCTTCAGCCCGCCATCCAGCACCCGTACTCGACGGTATCCGGCACTGCGTAGCAGCCACCACAGTCGCGCAGCCAGCGCGCCCGGCCCCTGGTCATAGGCCACCACCGGGGTATCGCTGGCGATCCCCCATTCGGCCAAACGACGCGCGAAGCGATTCGGATCCGGCAGTGGATGGCGCCCCTGCGTGGCGGCCTGGCTGAGATCGGACAAGTCATCGTTGAGATCAGCGTAAACCGCACCCGGAATGTGCCCCTCCAGCCACTGCTTGCGGCCGGATTCCGGGTCGAACAGATCAAAACGACAGTCGACGATACGCGGCAGTTCGCTGCCCGAGTGCAGCTGCCTGCTCAGGTCCTCGGCGGCGATCAGATGTGTCGCGCGGTTCAAGCGCCTCCCTCCGCGCGATCGCCCGATTTCGGTGCCTCGTCGTCGTTGTCGGCCAGCGCATCATCCAAGGCGTCGTTGCCCGACAGCTCTTTGCGCTCGCGATCGCTGAGCGGGTCCTCCTCCACAGCTTCACTGATGGCGCGACGTCGCGTGCGCCCGCTCCACAAATCCCTGGCGGTTTCGTCCTTCAGCCCAAACAGCGTACGTACGTGCAGATCGCGCTGCGGGAAGGGAATCTCGATCTCGTACTTCTCCAAACAGTCCTCCAATGCCCAGTAGTAGGCCGCTTCCACCGAGGACGGCCGCTTGACCGCGTCGGCGGTGAGCCAGACCACCAGTTCGAAATCCAGACTGTTGTCGCCGAAACCGACCAGCCATACCTGCGAACGTCGGGGCCCTTCGGTGGCGACACTGAAGGGCACCGAGGCCGCCGCCTCCAACGCCGCCTTCTTGACCAGTTCCTTGTCCACGCCGTATGCCACGCCGAAGGGAATGCGGATGCGCCTGGAGATCTCGCGCAGCGTCCAGCTGGTCACCCGGCCATTCACGAATTCGGAGTTGGGCACCAGAATGTCGATGTTGTCGTTGGTGGTAACCCGCGTGGCGCGGATGCTGATGTCGGTGATCTCGCCGGTCACACCGGACTCCAGCTCAACAAAATCGCCGATCTTCAGACTGCGCTCAAACAGCAGCAACAAACCGGAGATGAAGTTGTTGACCACCGTTTGCAGGCCAAAACCAATGCCTACGCCCAGCGCGCTGGCGAAGATCGCCACCTTGGTCAGATCCAGCCCGATTGCCGCCAGCGCAAAGCCAATGCCCAGCGCAATGATGGTGTAGTGGACCACGCGCCCGGCTGCATACAGCGCCGGCTGCGACATGTCCGGTCGGCGCTGGCCGTAGCGCTCCAGTCCGCGCCGTATCCAGCGCGAGGCGAACCAGGCCGCAAACAGGATCAACATCACCCGCAAAGCGCCGCCCGGCGTCACCGAGGCCTCGCCCACTTCGAACAGCGAGTAGTTGAGTACCGCACCAATCCCGTCCCGGATGGACTGCCAGGCGGTGCTCACATTGCTGGCACGGCGCTGCCAAAACGGCGTCACCGCCTCCCAGTGGCGCTGCTCGACCCGGACCAGCCAATGGAATGCCGAGGACTCCTGGTCGATCTTGCGCATCTGTTTGCGCAACTCGGCGAATGCACCTGCGTC
Organism: Gammaproteobacteria bacterium; assembly: GCA_030430155.1. Lineage (GTDB taxonomy): Bacteria > Pseudomonadota > Gammaproteobacteria > Xanthomonadales > SZUA-5 > SZUA-5. Next base: position 1,360 of record JAUIFV010000272.1, on the reverse strand, counting down.
CGGCGCTCGCACATCGCCGTCATCGGCGATCATATTCAGACGCCGATCGGCTCGCGAGTAGGCCTGCTCCAGTATGGCTACAGCCGACGCCAGGCGCTCCGCAGCAGGCTTGCTCAAGGTCGGCTCAGGATTGCTGGAGGCAATGCGCAGGGCAGTCTGCGCCTTGACCTGCTGCAGCCACAGCTGAAGTTCCGCCGCTGCGCTACTGAGCTGTATCGGCGAGCTCAGTACCGGCCAGCTACCTGGCTCCAGCGCAATCTCGTCTTGCTCGGCCAACTCCGACCACGCAGTCACTTCGTCGACGCTGGGATTGAGTTGGTCCTGGGCCCCAGCCAAAAACTCGTCAAGCTCGCCCAAGCGCTTCTCGGCCAAAGCCAAATCACTTTGCAAACGACTGATTTCATGCCGCCTGGTCATCGCATCGACCGCGAGCAGGGCCTCAGCCAGCGTGTCTGGCGCGCTGATCACCGGCGGATCCGGTAATGACTCGACCGTTTGCCTGAGCAGCTCCAACTCGCCGTTCAGGCGTCGTCGCTGTTCAACCACTTGCAGCGCCCGATCCACGTTCACCGGCAAACTAGGCAACTCGCCGCCTATGGACAGCTGAGTACGAACCGACACCTCTTCGGCCAGCTCCGAGAGCGCCATGCGCAGCGGCTCCAGGTCTTCAGCATCGGCGTCTGCGAACCGCGCCAGCAGCCTATCGTTGAGTTCGCTGACCTGATTGGGCGTGGCCGGAACACCGTCCAAGGGAACCGGCTCGGCGGGCGCTGGGGCCTGCGCCGGGTCTGTCGCGTCCAGAGTCTGAGCTCGCAAGCCTGAGTCTGCGCCTGTAGCGTAGAAGATCAGCAGCAAGCCGACCCAGAAGGCTCGGGAAAGCGTCATCGCGATTGCGTTCATGGTCCAAAGCTTAGCCCAAGCCCTGGAACATGACGTGATGCCTGGCGGCGAACTAACTGGACACGTCGATGCGTTGGCCCAGATCGACCAGCATCGCCGCCGTTGCGCCCCAGATTCTGTAGCCTTTGTAGTCGATCACCCAGTAGCCGCGCTCGCGGCCGCGCCAGCGCACCCGCTCCCAGCGTCGCCGCTGCGGATCGAGCAGCCAGGACAGCGGCACATCGAAGATCTCGGCGACTTCGCTATCCTGCGCGACCCGTTCGAAGTCGCCTTCCAGCCATGCCACGACCGGGGTGACGCTGAAGCCGCTGATCGTGGCATAGGGTGAGAGCAAACCAATCGGATTGACCTGCGCCCGCGGCACGCCGACCTCTTCTTCGGCTTCGCGGCTGGCGGTTTCCAGCCAACCCGGGTCGCTAGGTTCGCGGCGCCCACCCGGAAAGGCGATCTGACCGGCATG
>JAUIFV010000271.1 GCA_030430155.1 Gammaproteobacteria bacterium | reverse complement strand
GGTCGCCAGCACGCCAGTGGCCGGTCCATTCGTCTATCAGCTGGCCCTGCTCGATGGGCAGGACGAGGTGGTCGAGCGGCTCAGCGTACCGCTGCAGGTGCGTCCCCCGCACAGCCCGCGCCTATTGATACGGAGCAAAACGCCCAACCCGGAGGTCAAGTTCCTGCGCCGCTGGGCCGCCGATGCCGGCCTGCAGCTGAACAGCCGGATCGAACTGCGGCCGCTGCTGAGCTTGGGACTGGGGCAGTCCGGATTGGGCGCGGAGAATCTGGCGCAGACCGATTTGCTGATCATCGACGATCGCAGCTGGTCTGAGTTGAGCGGTGTTGAGCGCGAGGCGGTGGTTGCCGCGGTGGAATCGGGTATGGGTCTGCTGCTGCGCCTTACCGATGAACCGGATCCAGAGCTGACCCGCGCGCTGGCGGCGCTCGGATTCACGGTCGCAGAGCAGGCGGAGCTGGCTCGCATCGCGCGGCTGCCGGCAACCGCCACGGCAGCGGCTGGACCGCTGCTGCAGCGGCGTTTGGTCTCGGTTTCCGCGGCCCGCTCCCGTCCGCTGCTGATTGATGACGAAGGCGCAGCACTCGGCCGCTGGCGGCCGCACGGCGAAGGCCGCATCGGCCTGTTCTGGGTCAGCGATACGCATCGATTGCGTTTGGCCGGCGAACAAGCGCTCTACGGCAGCCTGTGGTCGGATCTGACCGCGACGCTAGCCAGGCCGTTGGCCGCCAGCAGCATCCACAGTGACGCGCAGCATCACTGGGTCGACCAGCGGGTCCAGTGGTGCGCGTTGGCCGAATCGGCGAGCGTGGAGTCGCCCGCGGGTAAATCCACCGAACTGGTCGTCAGTGATGCCTTCTGCGCGGCATACTGGCCGCAGCAGAGCGGCTGGCACCGTCTGCGTAGCGCCGAGTCCGTCACCACCTTCTACGTTCGCGACAGCAGCGACGGCGCGGCACTGCGCGCGCAATTGCAGCGTCAGCGCAACCAACTGCTGGCCTCGGTCGCAGTCGACGGCGAGAGCTCGGTCCTGCCTGCCGCTCCGGGTCCGCGCTGGCCCTGGTGGCTGCTGTGGCTGTTCAGCAGCGCCGCGCTGTGGTGGCTTGAGCGGCGGGCGACCACGATGGCGTAAACTGCGCCGGCGAACGCGCGCCGGAGGGGAAGATGACACAGAGCACTGCCTTACTGCTGTTTGCCGCCGGTTTGATCGGCTTTCTGGCGCTGCACTCGGTGCGCATCGTCGCCCCGAACTGGCGCGAGAGCCGGATTCGCGACTGGGGCTTGCAGCGCTACAAGGGTGTCTACAGTCTGCTCGCCATTGTCACTTTCGCGCTGTTGATCTGCGGCTACGCTCAGGCCCGATCCGCCCCGGTGCTGGTCTGGGTGCCGCCGCGCGGACTACGCCATTTGGCAGCATTGCTGACGATTCCCGCACTGGTCCTGCTGGTGGCCGCCAACGTTCCCGGCAATCATTTCAAGGCCAAGCTCAAGCACCCGATGCTGCTGGCGATCAAGCTGTGGGCGACGGCACATCTGCTGATCGGCATGTGGCTACATTCGATCCTGCTGTTTGCCGGCTTTCTGGCTTGGGCGATCGTGGATTTTCGCAGCGCCCGCAGGCGCGCCGAGCAGCCGGCCGAGCGCGCGCCCAGCTGGGGCGCAACCGTCATCACAGTGGTTGTCGGTTTGGCGCTGTGGGCGCTCTTCGCCTTCTATGCTCACGCCTGGCTAATTGGCGTATCGCCCTTCGGCTAAGGGAGCCTTTGGCTCTTACTTCACGCAAAGCGCCCGTTTGCCCTGGGTGCTGCTGATGGAATAGGCGTACTGCTTGCCGTCGTTGAAGTAGACATACCAGGCTTCGCTGTCGCTATTGCGCTCCGAGCTCCACGGGGTCAGGCCGGAGACCTTGATCTTCGGGGTGATCTTGCAGGTGAGCAGACCCATGCACTCCTGGGTGTCGTCCGGGTTGGTGTTGTACAAGCCCAGCAGCTCATTGACGTTGGGCAGGCGCCAGCCGGCACCCTTGGACTGGCAGTACTGCTGGGCCTTGGGCCAGTCGATGTCGTTGCCGTTGTCCTGTTCGGACCAGGTCAATCCGGTTTGATTGTCCTTGACGGTGCCGTCGTTGTAGACCTGAAAGCGCTGTTGGGAATCCTGGGCGTGGGCTGTCCCTCCCAATACCAGCACGGCGAGAACGGCAACACGGGCGGTAGTGGCGGCGAAGCGGGCCGATGGCGTACTCAGTGGCATGGCTGTCCCTCAAAGCGGATTGCGTGCGAGTACGCCCAGTTTAGCAACGCGTCGCCGCTGCGGCGCGCCGTGCATAGAAATTCACTGTGGCAGCGAACGCTCCAGCTGCAGCAACGGCAGCTCAATGGTTTGCAGGGCGGACCCGGCCTGGTAGCCCTCCGGCGGTATGGGCATCAGCAGCCAGAACGGTTGTTCCTGGTAGCACTCCAGGTACAGCCCATCCAGTGCGTGCTGGTGCTTTAGATAAGTGGGGTCTTGCAACAGCGAGCGTATCGCCGGCTCAACCAGATCTGCGCTCACCCCTGGTGCCTTGCAGATATCGCTGTCGCGCGGGCTGGCCGGGTCGATACGGTCGAGCTGATAGCGTCCGTCACGCCAGCCGACGAAGCTGGCGTTGATCTCGGCGCTGCCGTCGGGTCCGAAGAACACAAAAAAGCCATGACCAGCGAAGGCGATCCGGCGTACCCAGTTCCCTTCCGGTACGAGTTGCCTGGCAACCGCCCAGGCGGCTAGCGGATCGGCGAATGGCGGCAGTTCGGGATTAGCTTCCGCCGTTGCCTCGACGGTCGCCGTCGGGGCCGGCTTGACGCTCGCTGGGGGTGCTTCGGCCTGCGCTTGGTAGTCGCGATTGGCGGTATTGAGCAGATATGCGAACACGCCCATCTGAATGGTCAGAGCGATGCATATCCAAACTCGTAGCTTAGCCATCGCCCTGTCCACGCTCGAGCAGCGCCGCCGTCAGCTGCTGGCGGTGAAAGCGCACCGCGTCATCGCCGGATTCGGGCCCATCGTAGCGGTCGAGTCTGGTGGCGAGATTGAAAAAACCCGGGGCAGGCAATCCGTTGCGGGCTCGGCTGATGACCAGCGCTGCCGCGAACGGGCGCTCGGCTGCCGCATCCTCGCGCATGAGCTGCTCCAGCGCCATGGCGACGCGATGGATGGTGTTCGGCGGCTGCAGGCCAAGGCTATCGGCCAGCTGTTGATAGGTCAGCGGCAGCGATTGCTCTGGAAACGTTGCGAGCGTTTGGCGCACGCGCTCGGCCAGATCGACGGTGTCCTCCATGCCGCGCTCAATCGCTGGTCTGCTGTTCCATCAGAAAATGGTAAACCCCGCGCACCACTTCCGCCATTTTCTCGTAGTCCAGCGTGTCGGCGCGATCGCCGGCCGTGTGGTAGTTGGGATTCCGATAGAAGGCCGTGTCGGTCACCATTACCGCGGATATCCCTGCGCTCCAATAGTTGCGGTGATCGGAATAGTCGATGCCCGGTAGCGCCGTAGGCGCGTTGACCGAGTAGGCGGGGAGAGCGGTGTAGCGATTGAAGGCCGACTTCAGGGCGACAGCGTCCCCAGGCTCCTCGCCGGCGTTGAGGCGGCGCTCCTCGACCATGTAAAGGCATCCAGTCTGGGGCACGACCGCTTCCCACAAACGGCGCTTGCTGTACGCGGTGCGCAGGCGCCGCATCTCGACGGTGACATCCTGAGACGCCTCGCGCTGGCCTTCATCCAGCGCGCGCGGCGCCGCGTCGCTCGCCTGCCCTAGCGTCCCTCCAGAGACGACCCCGAGGTCCACGACGCCTGGTGAGAGGTCACCGCTCTGCCCTTCTGCCGTCGTCTCGTCAGGCGCAGTGTGTTGAGCCATCGAAGCCTCGGAGGCTCCGTCT
>JAUIFV010000078.1 GCA_030430155.1 Gammaproteobacteria bacterium | reverse complement strand
GGCGACCGTCGCGATCGGAGCGGAACACGCCGGGCTCGACCTCGGTGTAGCTCTGCGCCGGGCCGGAACCGCTGATCAGCAGGGTGTCGGGCTCGGCCAGGGATACCCGGGTGTCGGCGTCGAACAGGGTCCCGGAGGCCTCCAGCTTGGAATAGTTGCGGCGGGTGCTGCGATAGACCCCCACGAGCGATTTGGCGCGGCTGGCAAAGTCGGCCGGCACCGGGCTGACCGGCGCCCGGCTGGCCAGGAACTGCTCGACGATCAGGCGCGGCAGATCCTGAGTGAGTTGGCGGCCATCGCTGCCGTTGGTGGACACGAAGATGCCCACTTTGGCCTCGGGGATCAGCACCAGGTTGGAATAGAAGTTGAACACCGCGCCGCCGTGCTCGAGGGTCTGCAGGCCGCTGATCTCATTGCTCCAGAAGCCATGTGCATTGCCGCCCACCACCTCATGATGGCGGCTGAGCTCGCTGTGCATCTGCGCCACGGTGTCGCTGCGCAGCACCTGTACGCCGTCGATCAGACCGCCGTTGAGATGCATGCGCATGAAGCGGGCCATGTCTTCGGCAGTGGCCGACAGCGACCCGGCCGGGGCCATGCCGCGATGCATCCACCAGCGCTGATTGGGCTGCTGCTGCCCGCCGCGGTAGCGGTAGCCCTGGGCGCGCTGATCGGCCAGCGCCGCGGGCAGGGCGTCGCTGCGTGCCGGCATGGCGCTGTGCGCCTCGCGGAAGCTGGATTGGGACATGCCCAGCGGCGCCAGCAGCTGGTTGTCGATGTAGTCCTCGAAGGGGCTGCCGCTGACCGTGGCCACCACCTGGCCTAGCACGGCCCAGGAGTAGTTGCTGTAGGAGCTCAGCTCGCCGGCGTTGCGCACCCGGGCCGGGGCGAAGCGGCTGACATAGTCCTCCAGCGTGTAGTCGGAGGCCTCGTCGTCGGCCACAAAATGGCCCAGATAGCCGTCCTCAAAGCCGGCGCGATGGCTAAGTAGATGCTTGAGCGTGACCGCCTCGGCGTCGGCAAAGGGGGCCGGATCCAAATAGCGGCCGATGGGCTGATCCAAATCGGCCTGGCCGCGTTCGACCAGCTGCATCAGCGCGGTGGCGGTGACCACCTTGGACACCGAGCCAACCCGGAACAGGCTGCTGCTGGGGTTGGCCACGCTGCGCTTCTCCAGGTCCGCAAAGCCCCAACCTCGGGAGCTGACCAGCTGATCGGCCTCGACCACGCTGACCACCACGCCGGGCAGGTGGTATTGCAGCATCGACGCCTCGACCACGCCGTCGAGGAAGGCATTCAGGCGATTCTGATCGAGCAGGCCGAAGCTGGCCGCCGTGGGGTCAGGCTCGGCGGCGGTATCGACCGATGGGGCGGGTGCACTCGGATCCACCGCAGCGCCGGCATCGGCAGCCGCTGTGGCGGTATCGGCGAAGGCTGCTGCTGGATCAGCGGCCGGCTGATCCGTGGGTAGCTCGACCTGCGCGGGGGCGGGCGCCTCGACCGCGGTGGATACCGCCTCTGCACCATCTACCAGCTCATCAACTGTCGCCGCCGCGGCAGCGGACTGCTCCGCAGCCGCTTGCTCTACCTCCGCGACCGCTGCAGCGGGTGGATCGTCCTGGACCGCGCTGCTGCCGGCGTCGGATTCCGCGGCGCTTTGCGCATCGTCGCTCGCTGCCGCGTCGCTGTCCGCCGGGCCATCTTCAGCAACCGCAGCGTCACGGGCAGCTTCGGCCGCCTGCAGCGCCGCGCTTTCGGCCGCTGGCGTCTGGTCAGCGTCAGTTTCCACGGTCTGTGCATACGCCCAGCAGGGCAGCAGCAGGAGTAGCGCTAGCCAATGACAGCGGCGAATCGGTCGCATCTTCCAGTACTCCACTTCTACTGCGCACAGAGGCGCTTAGATTAACCCGTTGTCGGTTAACGACCCTTGACAGCGGTCGCGGGTCGCAACCCGATGTGCTCGATCAGATCTGCAACACCACCTGCCCATCAACCACCTCGACGGCATAGCTGGTCAGACTCTCACCGCGACAGGGCCCGCCGATGCAGCTGCCGTCTTCGGGCTTGAAAGCGGCGCCGTGGGCGGCGCAGACCAGCTGGCCGTGGGCGAGCAGAAAACGCCCCGGCGCCCAGTTCAGCGGTCGGCCGGCGTGCGGGCAGACGTTCAGATAGGCGCGCACCTGATCGCCGAAGCGCAGCAGCACCAGGGTGTCGACAGCGTCGGGGTCCAGCGCCTGCGGCGTGTCCACTTCGATCGCGCCGCCGTCGGGGATTTCGTCCAGCTTGCAAAGTACCGGCTTCACGGCATGCGCTGACCTGCCACTTGGGGAGGCATAGGGTAGCGTCGAACTGCAGCCGGTGCTCGACCCTTGCCAGCACAGAATGCAAATGATTATCATTCCGATAACGCAGGGCGAGAGGCAGCAATGGCATTCCAGCAGTTTGACGATTTGCGGTTTTCGCAGCAGTTCGTGCTTTGGGCGTCGCGGCAGTGGGTGGTGACCGGGGCGCTGCCGCGCTGGCGGGAACGTCTGCTCGCCGGCTCCTTTGGCCGATTGGGCATTCCGCAGGCGGCGCCGGCGCTGGGTCAACTGCTCAGTGCGCTGACTACTGCCGAGGACGAGCGGGTTGTTTTTCTGCGCCCCTGTCGAAGCTGGCTCAATGAGGATGAGAGCGCCTACTTGGCGATCCTCGCTGCGCTGCAGGCCGGCTTCAACGGCATCGCCACTGAGCGCCTCGGTTACTGGTGCCGCCCGCAGCGCTTGCGTCAGGCCTATGGCGCCGGACGGCGGGTCACCGCGCTGCTCAGCGAGGCCGGCCTGCTGCTCAGTCCCCATGTGTTGAATCGACAGCCGGCGGCAGCGGGATGCCGGCTGCATTGATTGGAGTAGCAACTCCAGCCCTTGCATGTAGTCTGCGTGCCCCAATGTCAGTCGCGACCCCGTGATTGCTTCGATGCCGCTGGCGAATGGCTGGCGAATGCGACGCTCTCCCTGTGATCCACGCCTTGCCATGATGCCGATGTCCGAACCCGCCGCCGTTGCCGCAATCACCGCTGCACCGCCCAATCTCAATGTTGAAACCGTGCTCCGCGTGCAGCACTGGAATGACGATCTGTTCTCCATCGTCACCACTCGCGACGCCGGCTTCCGTTTCGACAACGGCCAGTTCGTCATGCTCGGGCTGATGGTCGATGGCAAGCCGCTGATGCGCGCCTATTCGGTGGCCAGCCCGAATTGGGCCGAAACGCTGGAGTTCTTCTCCATCAAGATCGCCGATGGCGCGCTCACCTCCCGCCTGCAGCATCTGCAGCCCGGCGACCAGATCCTGCTTTCGCGCAAGCCCACCGGCACCCTGCTGATCGACGATCTGCATCCCGGGCGCTGCCTGTACCTGCTCGGCACCGGCACCGGTTTGGCGCCGTTTCTGTCCATCGTGCAGGACCCGGCCACCTACGAGCGCTTCGAAACCGTGGTCGTCGCCCACGGCGTGCGCGAGATCGCCGATCTGGCCTACAGGCGACTGCTCAGCGAAGATCTGGCCCAGCATGAGTACTTGGGCCCGATGGTGCAGCGCCAGCTGCGCTACTACCCGGCGGTCAGTCGCGAACCGCATCCGCACCAGGGTCGCTTGACCACCCTGTTCGAGAAGGGTCGTATCAATGGCGACCTGGGATTGCCAGAGATCGACCCCAAGCACGATCGGGTGATGCTGTGCGGCTCCCCGGCCATGCTCGCCGACTTCCGGGAGCTGCTCGACGCCCGCGGCTTCCAGGTCACCCAGCGCATCGGCGCCCTGGGCGACTATGTCTACGAACGGGCGTTCGTGGAGAAATAGTCCCGGCCGGCGCTCCTGGTCGCAACCCAATGCTCTGAGTACGACCTCTCGCAGGCGCGGTGCGTTGTCACCATGCGCTTCAGGCTAGCCCTATACTGATACCCACACATGGGGAAGCGTCGCGCGCGGGGAGCTGCGCGGCGCCAGGGGCGCTATGAAGAAGTCTCAGCTGTACATCCTTGCCTTCATCCTGGCCGCAATCGGTTTCGGCTGGGCCGGCTACAAGTATCAGGTACTCAAATTTCCGCTGGAACCGGACGCCGAGGTACAGGTCTGGACCATCCAGGCGCGGGCTGAATTCAACGCCACCGGCGGTCCCAATCAGGTGGAACTGCAGCTGCCCGGCCGCGCGGTCAGCGACCAGCCCGGTTTTGTGGTCCTCGACGAGCGGCTGATCTCGCGCAGCTACGGCGAGCAAATGACCAAGAGTCGCGGCGGTCGTCAGGTGGAATGGAGCGTGCGCCGCGCGCGCGGCAAGCAGAGCCTCTACTACGTTGCCACGGTGGTGCGCGACGAGCACGAATGGGTGGATGACTCGCGCCCGCGACTGGCCGATGAACCCGAGCTCAGCGAGGCCGAGCAGGCGGCGCTGGACACCGTCTTCGATGAGGTAAAGGCCGAGAGCGCCGATACCGCCACCTTCTCCCGCGCGCTGGTGCGCAAGTTGATCCTGGACCCTGAAGACGGCGGTGCGCAGCTGCTGATGGCCAATCGCGGCGGTGCGCGCGGCAAGGCCGAGTTCCTGGCCTCGGCTCTGGCCATTCGCAAGATCCGCGCGCGGGTGATTTATGGCCTGATCCTGACCCAGTCCAATGCCACCGCCGAAGTGCTGCCGCTGCTGCAGGTGCACAACGATCAGCGCTGGGTAACCATCGATCTGCGCAACGCTGAAGAAGGGGTTCCGGAGAATTTCTTCCTGTGGAGCCGCAGCGCCAAGCCGCTGCTGCAGGTGGACAGCGACGACTCACCGAATCTGACCTTCAACGTGCAGTACAACCTGGCCGACGCCATGGTCATGGCCAAGCGGCGCTCGGAGGTGCGCAATCGCGATCTGGTCAACTACTCGCTGCTGGGCCTGCCGCTGGATGCGCAATCGACCTACCGCATCCTGCTGATGGTGCCGCTGGGCGCCTTCATCATGCTGCTGCTGCGCAACTTCGTCGGCATCAAGACCTTTGGCACCTTCATGCCGGTGCTGATCGCGCTGGCCTTCCGCGAGACTCAGCTGATTGGCGGCATCGCGCTGTTTGTGACCGTGGTCGGCATGGGCCTGCTGGTGCGCTTTTATCTGGAGCGGCTGCGGCTGCTGCTGGTGCCGCGACTGACCGCGGTGCTGACCCTGGTGGTGCTGCTGATGGCGGCGGTGAGCGTGGTCAGCAACCGGATGGGCATCGAGGTGGGTCTGTCGGTCGCGCTGTTCCCGATCGTGATCATGGCGATGACCATCGAGCGCATGTCCATCGCCTGGGACGAACGCGGACCCTCGCACGCGCTCAAGGAGGGCTTTGGCACCCTGGTGACCGCCTGTCTGGCCTACGTGATCATGACCTGGGATCGGCTGGAGTTCCTGTTCTTCGTCTATCCCGAGCTGCTGCTAGTGCTGTTTGCGCTGACCCTGGTGATGGGTCGCTACTCCGGCTACCGACTGACTGAGCTGCTGCGCTTCCGCGCTCTGGCGACGGAGCAGAGCAAATGATCTTCAACCCCTTTGCGGTCGCCAAAAGGCTGCGCAAAATCGGCCTGGTCGGGATCAACCAGCGCAATGCCGATTACGTGCTGCGCTACAACAAGCGCAAGTTCTACCCGCGGGTGGACGACAAGCTGCTGACCAAGCAGCTGGCCATCGAACACGGGCTGCCGGTGCCGGAGCTCTACGCGGTGGTCCGCGAAGAGCACGAGATCGAGGAGGTGCACGCCAAGCTCAAGGACCGCGAGAAGTTCGTGGTCAAGCCGGCCCACGGCTCCGGTGGCGACGGCATCATGGTGGTGGTGGGCCGCCGCGGCAGCAAATACCGCCGCGCCAACGGCCTGCTGATGACCGAAGATGAGTTCAATCATCACCTCTCCAACGCGCTGTCCGGGCTGTTCAGCCTGGGCGGTCAGGCTGACGCGGTACTGATCGAGTACTGCGTGGAGTTCGACCCGGTGTTCGATCACGTCAGCTATCGCGGCGTGCCGGACATTCGCATCATCGTCTTCCAGGGCTACCCGGTGATGGCGATGATTCGCCTGCCGACGCGGATGTCCGATGGCAAGGCCAATCTGCATCAGGGCGCCATCGGCGTCGGTATCGATCTGCCCACCGGGCGCACCTGCAAGGGCGTATGGGGCAACGAGCCGGTGAAGGAGCATCCGGATACCGAACACTCCATCATCGGCATGGAGATCCCGCATTGGGACGATCTGATGATGATCGCCGCCACCGCCTCGGACATGAGCGGGTTGGGTTATGTGGGCGTGGATATCGTCCTCGACAAACAGCTGGGGCCGATGATCCTGGAGCTCAACGCGCGGCCGGGACTGGCCATCCAGATCGCCAACGGCAACGGCCTGCAGCACCGCCTGCAGGCGATCGAGGCGCTGCCCAAGCTGGCCGCAACAGCGCAGGAGCGGGTGGCTTTCTCTCGCGAGCACTTCGGCACCGTTTGAGCGGCGCACAGGGACCGCTACGACTCATGCTGCACGTGGTCCTGCATCAGCCGGAAATTCCGCCCAACACCGGCAACGTCATCCGCCTCTGCGCCAATACCGGCGCGCGATTGCACCTGATCGAACCGCTGGGCTTTGCCCTGGACGACGCGCGCATGCGCCGCGCCGGCCTGGACTACCACGAATATGCCCAGCTGCAGACCCACCGCTCATTCGAGGACTGCCGCGAGGCACTGGGCGCGCGACGCTGGTATGCGCTGACCACCCGCGCCACCCGCAGCGTCTATGCCGCGCGATTCGCCGACGAAGACGTGCTCTTGTTCGGCCGCGAGACCGCCGGCCTACCCGAATCCATCCGCACCCAAATCCCCCCCGACCAGCGCCTGCGCCTGCCCATGCGTGAGAGCAGTCGTAGTTTGAATTTGTCGAATGCGGTGGCCGTGGTGGTTTATGAGGCGTGGCGGCAGCTGGGGTTTGGTGGAGCGAGCGAGGGCCCAGGGCCCAGGGCCTAGGGCCCAGAGAGCCAAGGCCAGAGCCGGCAGCTGCTGTTGATTTTCTGGGCCCTGGGCCCTGAGCCCTGGGCCCTAAAACGCATAATCCCTAAACACCGGATCCACCGACTCCCGCCATGGCCCCCGATACAGATCCAGCTTGAAATCGGCCGGGGTGCGGCCGGCCAGGGCCAGCTCGATCAGCGGCTGCAGAAAGACCCGCTCGTCGTTGCCCTCGCAATCCACCTGGCCGCGCTTGCGCAGGCCTTCGGCGGCGATCTGCAGCACCTTGGCGATCAGCTGCTGGGCGGTGGTGTCGCGAAAGGCGGCGCGCATGCCGTGGCGCGGAACGGCCAGGCGCAATGCCTGCATCTCCTCGGTGCTCCAATCGGCGATCAGTTCGCTGCAGGCATCCAGCGCATCCTGGTCATAGAGCAGCCCGACCCAGAAGGTCGGCAGTGCGCAAAGCCGGTTCCAGGGTCCGGCATCAGCGCCGCGCATCTCCAGATAGCGCTTCAGCCGCACTTCCGGGAAGACGGTGGTCAGATGGTCTTCGAAGTCCTTCATGGTCGGCAGTTGGCCTTCGAAGCCCGGCAGATTGCCCTCCAGGAAGCGGCGGAAACTCTGCCCGGCGACGTCGATGTAACGCCCCTGCCGGCCGACGAAATACATCGGCACGTCCAGCACCCAGTCCAGATAACGTTCGAAGCCGAAACCGGGCTCGAACACGAAGGGCAACATGCCGGTGCGGTCGTTGTCGGTATCGGTCCAAATCCAGCTGCGATAGCTCAAGTAGCCGTTGGGCTTGCCGTCGGTGAACGGCGAATTGGCGAACAGCGCGGTGGCCAGCGGCTGCAGCGCCAGGCCGACCCGGAACTTCTGCACCATGTCAGCCTCGTCGGAATAATCCAGATTGACCTGCACCGTGCAGGTGCGGGTCATCATGTCCAGTCCGAGACTGCCGACGGTGGGCATGTAGCGACGCATGATCGCGTAGCGGCCCTTGGGCATCCATGGCATCTCCTCCCGCCGCGCACGCGGGTGGAAGCCCATGCCCAAAAAGCCCACCCCCAGCTTGTCGGCAATCTGGCGCATTTCCCGCAGGTGCTCGCCGGTCTCGGCGCAGGTCTGGTGCAGGTGCTCCAGCGGGGCGCCGGAGAGCTCCAGCTGACCGGCCGGCTCCAGGGTGACCGAGCAGCCGTCCTTGACCAGCGCGATCAGCTTGCCGTGCTCCTCCACCGGCGCCCAGCCAAACTCCGTAAAGCCCTTGAGTATCGCCTCGATGCCGCGCTCACCCTCGTAGGGCAACGGCTGCAGCGTCTGCCTGTCGAAGCCGAACTTCTCGTGCTCGGTACCGATGCGCCACTGCTCGCGGGGACAGCCTGAAAGGGTCAGATAGTCCAGCAGCTGCTGACGGCTCTCGACGATCACGTCGGATTTGGATGGGGACATGGGCGAGGTGGGCCTGGATACGAAAGGAGTGGCGCACGGCGAAGCATAGTAGACCGGCGGGTTGCGGCGATGCTTGCGCGCTCTGGTAATTGCCGCCGACCGCGGCTTGACCTATGGTCTGCGCGATGGCTTTCAAGCACCTGATCCAGCGCCTGCTGCTGGGATTGATCCTGTCCACCCCGCTCGCGGCCGAACCGGTGCTGGAGCGAGGCAATGGCCCGGAACCCGACAGTCTGGATCCGCACCGCGCCCAAGGGCTGTCGGCCCATCAGATCCTGCGCGATCTCTATGAAGGCCTGACCCGGATTGATGCCAACGGCCACACCGTGCCGGCCGCCGCCGAGCGCTTCGAGGTCGATGAGTCCGGGTTGCGCTGGTGCTTTGTGCTGCGCACCGGGCTGCGCTGGTCCGATGGGCAGGCGCTGACCTCGGCCGACTTTGCCGCCGCCCTGAGGCGGGCGCTGGATCCGAATACGCTGGCGCCCTATGCCAGCCTGTTGGAGCCGCTGCGCGGCGCGCCGGAGATGCTCAGCGGTGCTGGTGACGCTGCTTCGCTGGGCCTGCAAATGCCGGATGAGCAGACCCTGTGCACCGAACTGCAGCGGCCCACGCCCGACTGGGCGGCCCGCCTGGCCCTGCCGGTGGCAATGCCCTTTCGCGATGGCGAGCTGGATCAGCGCCCTTTCAACGGGCCCTATGTGCTGGAGGCTGCCCGGCCGCAAAGTCATGTCCTGCTCAGGCGCAATGCCGCCTACGCCGGCTCGCGACCGGCGCGTATAGAACGGGTCCGCTTTCATGTCACGCCTGACGCCGCCGCCGAGCTCAATCGCTACGCTGCGGGCGAACTGCACCTCACCGAAACCCTGCCGCCCGGTCAGCTCGCCGGTCTGCGTGAGCGCTATGCCGAACAGATTCGCGTCGGGCCGGCCTACGCCAGCTATTACTATGGATACAACCTCACCAAGCCGCCCTTTGCCGGCAATCTCGCTCTTCGCCAGGCGCTGAGTCTGGCTCTGGACCGCGAGGTGCTGACCCGCTACATCAGTGCCGGTGGGGAATTGCCGCTGAATCGATTGGTGCCCCCGCTGCCCAGCGCGGCGGCTGGCGATGTACCAGCGCAGCAGCGCGAGCTGGCCAAGCAGCGCTACCGCCAGGCCGGCTACGGTGAGCACAACCCGCTGCGGGTGGAGCTGCGCTACAACACCGGCCTGTCGCATCGACGCATGGCGCTGGCGGTCGCCGCGCAGTGGCGCGAGGTGCTCGGCGTGCAGACCGTGCTGCGTCACGAGGAGTGGAAGGTTTTTGTCAGCAATCGGCGGGCGCGACGGGTGACCGAGGTGTTTCGCGCCGGCTGGGTTGCAGACTATGTCGATCCGATCAGTTTTCTAGAGGGCTTCGTCAGCGATTCGCCGCTCAATGCGGTGGGCTACCGCAGCGAAGATTACGATCGGTTGATCCGTCGTGCCGGCGCTGAAATCGTCCCTTCCGAGCGCGCAAAACTAGTGCACCAGGCCGAAGCGCTGCTGCTGGCCGATCAGGCCATCCTGCCGATCTACGCCTACACCAGCAAACACCTGGTCAGCCCGGCGCTGTGTGGCTTTCAGATTCATCCCCTAGACCATCACCCCAGCGCAGAGCTGTACTTTTGCGACCAGGAGAGCGCGCCATGATGGTGGCACTGGGCAAACGCCTGGCGGCCAGCGGACTGGCCATTCTCACCGTGCTGCTGCTCAGCTTCGCGCTGCTCAAGCTGGCCCCAGGGGGACCCTTCGACAACGAGCGCGATGCGCCTGTAGCGGTGATCGAACGACTGGAGGCGCAGTACGGACTGGACCGGCCCTGGCCGGAGCAGCTGGGCAGCTATCTGGCCGGGGTGCTGCGAGGCGATTTGGGGCCGTCGTACCAGTACCCCGACTACAGTGTCGCCGAGCTGATCGCCCCGGCCCTACCGTTGACGCTGGGTTTGGGCGGCAGTGCGCTGCTGATTGCTATCGCGCTGGCGCTGCCGCTGGCCGCGATGGCCGGCGTACGCGGTTGGCGCACAGTGCTGCACACGCTGGCGGCAGCGCTGCTCACCGTGCCCAAGTTCGTGCTCGCGCCGCTGTTGATCCTGCTCTTTGCGGTGCAGCTGCAGTGGCTGCCGGCCGGCGGCTGGGGCAGCGACCCGGCGCAGTGGGTGCTGCCGGTGATCACCCTGGTCGCGCCGCAGCTGGGGGTGTTGCTCAGCGCGCTGCTGCAGGGCATGGATCAAGCGTTGGCCGGCGACGCGGTGGCCGCGGCGCGGGCCCGGGGTTTGAGCGAGCGGCGTATCCGCTGGCGTCACGCTCTGCCGCTGGCGTTACCGCTGGCGGCGGCCTGTTTGCCCACCGTGGCGATCGCCCTGCTCACCGGCTCGGCCATCGTCGAGCAGGTCTTCGGCCTGCCTGGCCTGGGCCGGTTGCTGGTGCAGGCGGCGATCAATCGCGACTACACCCTGGTGCTGGGCTGCGTGCTTACCGTCGCGGTTATCGTCGCGGCGGTCAATCTGCTCGCCGAAGCGATCACCAGATGGCTGGATCCGCGGATCAGCGCTGGACAGTGACGCGCTGGGTCGGACTTCGGTATCACGGCTTGAGGCGTCCGATCACAGATCGGACCCACAGCAGCACTAGCTCGACTCCGCGGGCAGATTGCCGAGCACCTCGGCAATCCAGCGCCGGGCCGGTTCGATGCCCTGCTTCTTCAGCGCTGAGAACAGCTGTACGTCTGCGGCGCCCGCCAACTCGTTGCGAATCTGCTGCAGCCTAGAGCCTGCGGCGCCGCGGCTGAGCTTGTCGGCCTTGGTCAGCAGCAGCAGGCATCGCAGCTCGCGCGTTGCGCACCAGCTCAGCATCTGCCGGTCAAAGTCGGTCAGCGCCTGACGCAGATCGGACAGAATCACCACCCCAACCAGACTCTGGCGCTGCTGCAGGTAGCCATCGACCAGATCGCGCCAGCCGCTGCGCATCGCGATCGGTACCTTGGCGTAGCCGTAGCCGGGCAGATCCATCAGCCGCCGGTCATCACCCAAATCGAACAGCACCAGCTGCTGAGTGCGGCCCGGCGTCTTGCTGGTGCGGGCCAATCCGGTCTGGTCGCAGATAGCGTTGATGGCGCTGGACTTGCCGGCATTGGAGCGGCCGGCGAAGGCTACTTCGGCGCCGCCGGCGTCGGCTGGCAGTTGCTCGCGTGCCGCGGCGGCGAGCACGAAGCGGGCGCGCCTGAAGGGCGCCGCCAGCTGGTGGTCGATGCGTTCGGCGTGGACCTTGTGCTTGGCGATCGGCTGGCGCTGCGGCTTGGATGGAGCGGACACGACATTCCCCTGCGGCTGCACCGCTAAGCTATCGAAACAAGCTGTAGAGCTGACGCTATACTGGCGCCCATGAAACCACTTCCACGTCCCCCCGGAGCCGGTCCGCGCAGCGGCAACAGCTATCTGCCACCCGAGCCGACGCGCCGCGGTCTGCCGCTGTGGCTGCCCATCGGCCTGGTCGCGCTGCTGTTGGCGATCGGCTTCTTTTTCGTTTTGCCGGTACTGCGCGGCGGCTAGCCCGCCAGGTACGCCGCTGTAGCTCTAGCCGAGCTACTGACTCTGCTCGTAGCGAGCAGCCACTTCACGGTAGCGCGCCATATCGCGATCGTAGTCGTCCTTGGCGCGAATCAGCTCAACCTTCTTGTCCTTGACGAAGCTACGCTGGCGATCGATCTCCTTGCGTTCGCCATCGATCATCTGCTTGAGCGCCTCGGGCACCGCGCGCCCGGCGCGTTCGGTTTCAGCGGCCTGGGCCACCAGCTTGGTCATGCCCTGTTCGCGTAGGCCAATCTCCACCTCACGCGCCTCGATGGTCTGCTGTAGCAGGTCCACGCGCTGGTTGTAGGAACGGGTCAGATCGGACTCGCTGGCATAGGAGTCCAGCAAGGCCTTGTCGCGACGGCGCTGTTCGGCCGCATCCAACGCAGCCAGGCGGGCATCTTCTTCGGCCTTGTACTTCGCGGCCAGTTCTTCGGGCGTTTGCGCCCGCTCGATTTGCTTGACCGTAATGCCGTCCTTGTTCAGCTCTTCGCGAGCCTTCTCGGCCTGGTCCGGCGGCACCTGATCGCTATAGGTGACGTTGCCGTCCTCATCGACCCATTTGTACAGCTTGGCGGCCTCGGCCGATCCGGCGCAGAGCGCCAAACCAAGGGCGAAAACCAAGGGAACGGAACGTTGTGCCATTACTCTCTCCGCATCTAAAGCCAGCAGACCCTTTGATATTACTCGCATCGGGTGAAAGCGCGCTAAATGAACGCAGCTGCGAGGTCTGGATTGGTAAAGAGAAGTAAAACCGCCAATCGCGTCAAAGGCTCAGCCGCGCACGCCATACTGCTGTCGATAGGCGTTGAGCGCGGCAGCGTACTGGGTCAGGGCCTCATCATCGGCGACGAAATCGAGCAGATCGCTCAATCCGGCCACCGCCACTACCGGCAGAGCGAACTGCTCGGCAACCTCCTGTGCGGCCGATAGCTCGCCCTGACCGCGCTCCTGTCGATCCAACGCGATCAGCACGCCGGCGGGCAGCGCGCCCTGGTCGCGTATCAGCTGCACCGACTCGCGCACCGACGTGCCGGCTGAAATGACGTCGTCGACGATCCATACCGGACCGCGCAGCGGCGCGCCGACCAGCGTCCCGCCTTCGCCGTGGTCCTTGGCTTCTTTGCGGTTGTAGGCGTAGGCGAAATCGCGCCCGTGGTCGCGCCAGGCCGCTACGGCGATGGCCGCAACCAGCGGTATGCCTTTGTAGGCCGGGCCAAAGAGCATCGCCTGCGGCTGCATGACCGCCACCGCCTTGGCCGCATAGGCCGACACCAGGGCATCAAGACTGGCGCCGCTGTAGAAGGCGCCGGCATTGAAGAAGTACGGGCTGGTGCGGCCGCTCTTGAGAGTGAAACTGCCGAACTTGAGCGCTTGGCAAGCCACCGCCGCACGCAGAAAATCGCGGCGATTATCGTCGCTAGCTTCAGCCACAGTAGCCGGCCCCATTCATGATCGCTGCAGCGCTCCTAGCGCTTCATGAAGCCGAAGAACTCCTCGTTGGTCTTGGTGTTCTTCATCTTGTCGAGCAGGAACTCGATCGCGGCCAGCTCATCCATCGGATGCAGCAGCTTGCGCAGGATCCAGATCTTCTGCAGCTGATCGGGGTCGATCAGCAGCTCTTCGCGACGGGTGCCGGAGCGATTGATATTCAGCGCCGGGTAGACCCGCTTCTCTGCCACGCGGCGATCCAGGTGCACTTCGGAATTGCCGGTGCCCTTGACCTCCTCGTAGATCACCTCGTCCATCTTGCTGCCGGTTTCCACCAGCGCGGTGGCCAGGATGGTCAGCGAGCCGCCTTCCTCGATCTTGCGAGCGGCGCCGAAGAAACGCTTCGGCCGCTGCAGCGCATTGGCGTCCACGCCGCCGGTCAGCACCTTGCCCGACGACGGCACCACGGTGTTGTAGGCGCGCGCCAGGCGGGTGATGGAGTCGAGCAGGATGACTACGTCAAGCTTTTGCTCGACCAGCCGCTTGGCCCTTTCAATCACCATTTCGGCGACCTGCACGTGGCGTGCCGCGGGTTCATCAAAGGTCGAAGCGATCACCTCACCACCGGTGTTGATCATCCGCAACATCTCGGTGACTTCTTCGGGCCGCTCGTCGATCAGCAGTACGAACAGCCGCACGTCCGGATGATTGGCCATGATCGCCTGGGCGACGTTCTGCAGCATCATCGTCTTTCCCGCCTTCGGCGGCGAGACGATCAGTCCGCGCTGGCCCTTACCGACCGGCGAGATCAAGTCCATGATTCGCCCGGTGATGTCCTCGGTGGAGCCGTTGCCGCGCTCCAGGGTCATTCGCTGGGTCGGATAGTAGGGGGTCAGATTCTCGAACAGTATCTGGTTTTTCTTGCTCTCCGGCGGCTGGTCGTTGATGTCGTCGACCTTGAGCAGGGCGAAATAACGTTCGCCCTCTTTGGGCGGCCGGATCTTGCCGCGTATGTAGTCGCCGGTGCGCAGATTGAAGCGGCGGATCTGGCTGGGGCTGACGTAGATGTCGTCGGGGCCAGCCAGGTAGGACGAGTCAGCGGCGCGCAGGAAGCCGAAGCCGTCGGAGAGGATCTCCAGGGCACCATCGCCGGAAATGCTCTCGCCGCTCTTCGCATGGGCCTTGAGCAGGGCGAAGATGACGTCCTGCTTGCGCGCGCGGGCGACGCCTTCCAACTGCATCTCATCGGCAAGCTCGAGGAGCTCACCGACCGACTTCTTCTTCAGCTCGGTGAGATTCATCGACGGGCCGGACGGCGATTGCTGCTGCGGCTGCGACTGTGGTTTCTTGGGTCGGGTGCGCTTTCTAGGCGATTCCTGCCTGGACGACTCAGACATAGCCGTCTCGGCGCTCCGATCGGGGGCGCTGTTTTCTTCGTTCAAAGGACTGATTTACCGCGGGCGGAATCTCTAGCGATTCCGGGAATGAACCATACGCTAGCACGATCGTAACCGAAGTTCTACACGGCAAGCGGCACGACTGGTCCTGGTTCAGGGCAGCCGTGCGAGCGCATGCCGGAGCCGTCGCTTCAGATCGCGCGATCGATGAACTGGGTCAGCTGCATCCGGCTGACCGCGCCGATCTGGGTGGCATGCACCTGACCGTCCTTGAAGATCATGAAGGTCGGCAGGCCACGCACCTTGTACTGGCTGGCCAGAGCCTGATTGGCCTCCACATTGACCTTGACGATGCGCAGCTTGCCGTCGTACTGCGCGGCCAGATCGTGCAGCACCGGTTCGATGCGCTTGCAGGGTTCGCACCATTCGGCCCAGAAGTCCACCAGCACCGGCTCGGCGGCCTCCAGCACCTGTTCTTCGAATTCCGCATCGCCCACGTGGCTTACGCTTTCACTCACGATGACCCTCACTCCAGATTGAATCGACGGGATCGGCTACACTTGTACGGACCCGAGGGCTAAAGCGATTGCTCTCGGCCGGGCAGCGTGGCCTGGGAATCCTCAAGTCGAGGTGAAGTGTGGGCGCAAACTCGTGCGGGGGTCAATCCGCACCGGCTTGCGTCTTGACCAGCAGGAGTTGAGGAGTGAGCCGCAAAGCAGCACCTTTGCCGGTCAGCGCGGAGTTGAACTCCGACCTGATCAGGCGTCCAAGGCTGTCGCGACCGCTTTCACCGCATTACCGAGCGTATACGCTTCGACTCCCGGCACGGCCACGCGCTATTCTTCGAACAGCAAGCGGCTTGAATACCGAAGGGCAGCGGCCTACGCGCCCAAGGTTCAAGGCGCTGGAAGGTGTATGAGCGAACAAGTACTGACCGACGTCGATTTTCACAGCCTGGAATTGCATCCCGACCTGCTCAAGGGTCTCGATGAAGCCGGCTTCAAGCGCCTGACTCCGATCCAGGCCCTTACCCTACCTCCCACTCTCGCCGGCGAAGACATCGCCGGGCAGGCGCAGACCGGCACCGGCAAGACCGCTGCCTTCCTGCTCTCGCTGATGCAGCGACTGCTGACCAAGCCGGCTTTGGCCGAGCGCCGTCCCGGCGACCCGCGGGCGTTGATCCTGGCGCCCACCCGCGAACTGGCGATCCAGATCCACAAGGATGCGCAACTGCTGGGTTCCCACACCGAGCTGCGCCTGGGTCTGGCCTACGGCGGCATCGACTATGAGAAGCAGCGCCGCCAGTTCGACCAGGGCGTCGACATCCTCATCGGCACGCCGGGTCGGCTGATCGATTACTACAAGCAGCACGTGTACACCCTGCGCGCGGCCGAGGTGGTGGTGCTGGACGAAGCCGATCGGATGTTCGATCTGGGCTTCATCAAGGATGTGCGCTACCTGATGCGCAAATGTGCGCCGCGCGAGCAGCGTCAGGGCATGTTGTTCTCGGCCACGCTGTCCTATCGAGTGATGGAGCTGGCCTACGAGCACATGAACTCGCCGCGCAAGGTCGAGGTCGAAGCCGAAACCATGACCGGCGCGCGGGTGGTGCAAACCGTGTATTTCCCGGCTAGCGAGGAGAAGCTGCCGCTGCTGGTGGGACTGCTGGATCAGATGGACGCGCAGCGCTCCATCGTTTTCGTCAACACCAAGCATGCCGCCGAGCAGGTGGCCGGGCGCCTCAACGAACTGGGATTGCCCACCGTGGTGCTGTCTGGCGACGTGCCGCAGAACAAGCGCCAGGTGCTGCTGGGCAAGTTCGCCAAGGGCGAGCTGGCGATACTGGTGGCCACTGACGTGGCCGCCCGCGGCCTGCACATCCCCGAGGTCAGCCACGTCTTCAACTTCGATCTGCCGCAGGATCCGGAGGACTATGTGCATCGGGTCGGGCGCACCGCCCGCTTCGGCGCCAGCGGCGACGCGATCAGCTTCGCCTGCGATCGCTATGCGATGAGCCTGCCAGATATCGAGGCCTACATCGGTCACAAGATCGACACCGCCAGTATCGACGCCGAGATGATCGCCAAGACCCCGGCCTTTCATTTCAGCCGGCCGCCGCGCAAGCCGGAGAAGCGAGGCGGGCGCAGCGGCGGCGGCGGGCGACGCGGTGGACCCGGCGGTCGCCGCGGAGGGTCCGGCGCGACGCGCGGCAAGCCCAGCGACGCCGAGAGCAAGGCGCCGACCGCGGCCGAATCCGGCGATGCGGCGTCGGCCGAAGCCAAGCCCAGGCGCAGACGACGCCGGCGTGGACCGCGTTCCGGTGCGGCTCAGGCCGATACGGCGCAGACCGAAAGCCCGGCAACGGCCAAGGAGGAATGATCGAGGGTGAGCGCGATGCTGGCCAATAGCAGCGATGATCTGCTCGATCTGGGGCTCAAAGCAGCGGTCGCGGTTGCCGCGGTCGCCCTGGCCCTGGCTTTGGTGCAGGCGTTTTGGCTGCTGCTGATCACCCCACCGCCGTTGCCCGAGGGCCCGCTGGAGCAGGCCGGCCAGGCCGAGCTGCCAAGCGTGCCGAGCATCCCGCTGGCCGACTTCCACCTGTTCGGCGACGGTCCCCAGCCGGGGGTGCAGGCGGCGCCGGTCACCACCCTGGATCTGGTCCTCAAGGGCACCTTCGCGGTTGCCGATCCGCGTTTCGGTCGCGCGCTGATTGCCGGCGGTGGCCGCGAAGCCAGCTACGCGCCGGGGATGGATCTGCCCGGCGGTGCCACCCTGGAATCGATCCATTCCGATCATGTCGTGCTGCGCGTCGATGGCCGCCGCGAGACCTTGCCGTTGCGGCCAGGCAGCGGTCTGGCCGAACCGGCGAGCAATCGCAGCAACGCGCTGACCTCATCGGCGCCGCTGCCACAGGCCAATGCCAGCACCCTGCCGGGACAGCCATCAAGCTTCGTCAATCCGATCGCCGGCAGCTCAGCCGCGGCTTTTGAACACATGCGCTCACAGGCGGTGCCCGATCCGGCCGCGCTGGCGCGATCGATCACTGCCCTACCGGTGATCGAGGGTGGCCGCTTTGTTGGCGTGCGTTTGAACGCAGGTGCCAACCAGGCGCTGCTGGCCCAAGCCGGGCTGCAGCCCACCGACATCATTACCGAGATCAACGGCATCCCCATTGATTCGCTCGCACGGGGTGCAGAAATTGCCCAACAGCTTCAAAATGCGCGCAGCGCTCGCGTCAGCGTTCGTCGCGGCGGACGTACCGTCGCCCTGCCACCGATCAATCTGGACGGCTCGCAATGATTAAACCAACTCGCGCCCTGACCTTATTGCATTCGATCCTCGGGCTATGTCTGCTAAGCGCCAGCGCTTACGCGCAGCAGCCGGCGGCCTACGCGCCACAGGCGATGAATGCAATGACGCCGATGGCCGGCGGGCACACCTTGAATCTGCGCGATGCCGAGATCGGCTCCCTGATTGCCACCGTCTCGGAGATAACCGGACGCAATTTCATTGTCGATCCCAGGGTGACCGGCAAGGTCAACGTGATTTCCAATCGGCCGATGACCCCGGACGAGGTCTACGACGTCTTCCTCTCGGTGCTCAGAGTCAACGGCTTCGCCGCAGTGCAGGCCGGCAACATGACCAAGATCGTGCCTGAAGCGCTGGCTCAGCAGGACGCTGCGGCTGGACCGGATTCCGGTGCGCCGGATGCATTGATCACTCGCATCGTCACCGTAAATCACTTGAGTCCGGCCGAACTGGTCACCCTGCTGCGGCCGCTGGTGCCGCAGTCGGCGCAGCTGCTGCCGCATCCCACCTCATCGACCCTGCTGATCGCCGATCGCGCGGCCAACGTCGAACGCATCGAGAAGCTGATCCGGCGCCTGGATCAGGCCTCAGCGTCTGAAGTGGAGGTAATTCCGCTGCAGCACGCCAATGCCTCGGAAGTGGTGCGTACGCTGACCCTGCTGCAGCCCAACGGTGCCGGCGACATCGGCAGCAACAAGATCGCCGCCGATGAGCGTACCAACTCGGTGCTGCTGGCCGGTGATCGCGCGCGCCGACTGCGCATGAAGGCGCTGATCACCCATCTGGACACCCCGCTGGCCGGCAATGAGTCACTGCAGGTGATCTATCTGCGCTATGCCAACGCCGAGCAGCTGGTGCCGATACTGGAAACCGCGATGGCCGGGATGACCGGAGAGAGCGGCACGGCAGCCGGCGGCGCGGAGGGGGCCAACGCTGCGCGCTCGGCCATCCAAGCCCATCCGGAAACCAATTCGCTGGTGATCAGCGCGCCGCCAGCGGTGTTTCGTGGGCTCAAGGAGGTGGTGCGACAGCTGGACATCCGTCGCGCCCAGGTGCTGATCGAGGCGTTGATTGCCGACGTCAGCGATGGCGCCGCCAAGGAAATCGGGATTCAGTGGCAAACCACCAACAATTCGCTCGCCGGCGGTAACGGCGGAGTTTTCGGCGGCACCAACTTCCCCAGCACCGATGGCTCGAACGGGATCATCGGACTGTCGGGCGACCCCACGGGTCTGGCCGGTCTGGGCGGACTCAATGTGGGTTACATCGGCGGCACCATCGACAACCCCATCACCGGTGAGCCGCTGCTGCAGATCGGCGCGCTGGCCCGTGCGCTGGGCAGCGATTCCTCCTCCAACGTGCTCAGCACGCCGTCGACGATGACCCTGGATCATCAGGAAGCGAGCTTGAGCGTCGGTCAGGAAGTGCCCTTCATCACCGGTCAGTACTCCACCAATGCGTCCACCACCGGCAGCAGCAGCAACGGCAACGCCGGGTTGGTCAATCCCTTCCAGACCATCGACAGGCGCGAGGTGGGTCTGAAGCTGAAAGTCACTCCGCACGTCAACGAAGGCGATGCGGTGATCCTGGATCTGGATCTGGAGATTTCCTCGCTGGCCCCGACCACGCGCGCCGCCACCGGTGCGGTGGACCTGATCACCAACACTCGCAAGCTCACCACCCGCGTCCTGGTGCAGGATCGTGGCCTGCTGGTGTTGGGCGGTTTGACCAGCGAGGAGCAGACCGATTCGGTGCAGAAGGTGCCCGGTCTGGGCTCGATCCCGGTGGTCGGTAATCTGTTCAAATACCGCAACTCCAACGTCAACCGGCGCAACCTGATGATGTTCTTAACGCCCACCATCACCCGAGATTCGATCAGCGAGCAGATGGTGTCCAGCGAGAAGTACAACTACATCCGCGCCCGCCAGCTGGATGCACGCCAGGACAACGCCGGCCTGCTGCCCAGCGAAGGCATGCCGCTGCTGCCGGAGATGGCCGATTTCCTAAGCCAGGGTGGACCGCAGTCCGGCGATACGGGCAGCGGCGCCAGCGTGGCCCCGGCCAGCGATGGTGGGTATGAGCAGCCCTGAGCCGCTGGCGTCGCCTGCCGGCGCCCCGGTCAGCCTGCCACCGCGACCCAACTTCGGTTTCGCCCGCCGCCACGGGGCCACCGTGGTCGGCCTGATTGGCGAAGCCGCGCACGTCATCCATCGACCCGACGTGCGCGCCGAGACGCTGCTGGAGCTGCGCCGCTACGCCGGCCGACCGCTGCAGCTGGAAGCGCTGTCGCAGGCGCATTTCGACGAGCGCATTCGCGAGCTGTACGAATCCGGCAGCGAGGCGGCGGCACAGATGGCCGCCGACATCGATCAACGGCTGACCCTGGAGCAGATCGCCGACGCCCTGCCCGAGCCGGCTGATCTGATGGAAAGCGAGGACGACGCGCCGATCATTCGCTTGATCAACGCGGTGCTCGCCGAATCGATCAAGCAGCAGGCCTCCGACATCCACATCGAGCCCTACGAGGGTCGATTGGTGGTGCGTTTCCGCATCGACGGCGTGCTCCGCGAGGTGCTCAGCCCGCACAAATCGCTGGCCGCGCCGGTGGTCTCGCGAATCAAGGTGATGGCCAAGCTGGACATCGCCGAAAAGCGCCTGCCCCAGGACGGCCGCATCGGCCTGCGCATCGCCGGTCGACCGGTGGATGTGCGCGTCTCAACCATTCCCGCCTCCTTTGGCGAACGCGTGGTGTTGCGTCTGCTTGACAAGCAGGCCGGACGGCTGGATCTGTCCGAGCTGGGCATGGACGGCGCCACCCTGGACGGGGTGGACGAGCTGATCCATCGCCCGCACGGCATCCTGCTGGTCACCGGCCCCACCGGCAGCGGCAAGACCACCACGCTGTATGCGGCGCTGGGACGCTTGAACGACGCCAGCCGCAACATTATGACCGTCGAGGACCCGATCGAGTACTACATCGACGGCATCGGCCAGACCCAGGTCAATACCAAGGTCGACATGAGCTTCGCCCGCGGCCTGCGCGCCATCCTGCGCCAGGATCCGGATGTGGTGATGGTCGGCGAAATCCGCGATCTGGAAACCGCGCAGATCGCCGTGCAGGCCTCGCTCACCGGCCACCAGGTGCTCTCCACCCTGCACACCAACTCCGCCGTCGGCGCAGTCACCCGCCTGCGCGACATGGGCATCGAGCCCTTTCTGCTCTCCTCCTCAATCAACGGCGTCATCGCCCAGCGCCTGGTCCGCCGCCTGGACCCCGAGCTGAGCGAGCCCTATCAGGCCACCCAGTCCGAACTGGCCGCCTTCGGCCGCCAGCGCAACGAGGTGGTCACGCTGTACCGCCCCAACGCCGAGCTGGCCGGCCGCGGCGGCGGCTACAAGGGCCGCAGCGGCCTCTACGAACTGGTCGTCGTCGACGAAGCCATGCGCACCCTGATCCACGACGGCGCCGGCGAACAGGCCCTAGAAGCCGCCGCCCGCGCCCACACCGACAGCATCCTTGACGACGGCTGGAACAAGTGCCGTGCTGGGATTACCTCGGTGGATGAGGTGTTGAAGGTGACGCGGGAAGAGTAGGGCGGAGACAGGGCCCAGGGCCCAGGGCATCGGGCCCAGAGGCGGGCGTATCGGCGGAGTCGCTGACGGAGGCAAAGTAGACGCTATGCCCCACTGAGGAGGGTCGTCGACGATCATTGCTTTCCCGAATCAACCTTCGAGAGCGAACGCAGGAGAGCAAGTGATGTCGACGACCCAGATTGGATGT
>JAUIFV010000270.1 GCA_030430155.1 Gammaproteobacteria bacterium | reverse complement strand
GCCGTCGTTTCCAGCCCCATCGACCAGCCGGTGCTGCCGGCCAACGAAGGACTGACTTTCTTCAGAATCGACCGCGAAAGAGCCGATCAAGCGCTATGGCAGGCCCTGGACCAGCGCCGTTTCCAGATGTGGGCCAAGGTCTGCTACTGCTCGGTGCTCAACGACTGTTGGGAGCTGGACAGCCGCGACGGCGACAACCGCGAGGTGGCGGCCTGTGCGGCTGATGCGGCGGCAGGGTTCAATAAGCCTCGGCGCTAAGCAGGACTCGGCC
The DNA here is from genome assembly GCA_030430155.1 of Gammaproteobacteria bacterium. Lineage (GTDB taxonomy): Bacteria > Pseudomonadota > Gammaproteobacteria > Xanthomonadales > SZUA-5 > SZUA-5. The sequence goes on along the minus strand of JAUIFV010000270.1, from coordinate 3,684 downwards.
ATAGCATCAACCAGTCTCTTCGACCGAACGAAGTGCGCGCCGGCAGGTTGCCGGTGCGCCTTGGAGCGAGGCGCAAGCTACAGCCCGAGCACCTCACGACCCTGCTTGAAGACGATATCCACCGGAATCTCCTGCGCCTCGATGCGAGCGAGATCGGCCTCTAGCGCCTCGCCGACCTGACCCTTTTCATCCAGCAGCGTCCGCGCACCGTGATAGTCGCCGTCACCCTGCAGGGTCAGGATCTTTGCCGACAGGCTGTCGACGGCGGCCGCCATCTTGTCGAAATCGACGCTGTAACGCCCGCTTCCCTCATCACGGCTGAACGCGCCTTCGGCCTGCAGATAGTTGAAGGCCACCATATTGGCCTGGCCGTGGGCGCTGCTGGCGCCGAAACGCACCGAACGGAAGATGCCGGCGAGGAAGGTGACGTAGTTGTCGCGCAGCTTGGCCTGATCCAGCTCACCCATCTCGCCCAGCTTGGCGATCATGTACAGGCCAAGGATGTCGGCCTTGCCCTCCTCGAAGCTGCTGGCCAGATCGGTCAACGACTCGCGAACGGTGCCTTCGCCACCCAGCGTGTTCTTGATGCCCAGACCGTGCGCCACCTCGTGGAACATCACGTTCTCGAAGAAGGCATCGAAGGTGACGTGGGCACGCTGATCCTCGGCGATCAGCAGGTCGGCGATGGGCTCGACTATGGCGTCGAACTTGGCCTGCATGGCATTTTCCAACTGCAACCGCCGCGAGCCTTTGGCCAGCTGCACCTCTTCGTCATTGGGCAGATTTATGGCGATGGTCTTGGCGCCGGAGTTGGCATCGCCAGCGTAGTAGATGGCGAAGTAGGCGTTCAGATCGGCGTCGGTACCCGGTTGCTCGGCTTTGTAGGCGTCGTCCACGGGCAGATCGCGCTGCAGGGCGGGCAGATGCTGCGCGAAGCGGGCTAGTCGTTCGCTCCACTCGATGTCCTTGACCAGCACGAAGGCCTCGAACGCCGCTTTGGTGCCATAGAGCGCATCCTGGTAGCTCTCGATGGGCCCGATCACCACATCAATCGGGCTTTCCTTCATGTCCATCCAGGCCATGTCGCTGGGCTGGTAGTCGTCGCTGGTCAGCGCGTCGGCGCGCAGGCCCAGATAGCTGGCAAAGCCGGGATCGGAAGCCACTGCCGCGGCCTTGCGCAGCAGTTCGGCCGCAGCGGCCAGTTCCTCGGCATAGGCCTGGTGATAGGGAACCGCAGTGAGTACTCCGGTCTCATCGCGGCGGATCAGGGTGTAGAGGCTGTCCTTGCCCGGCAGGTCGGCGGCATTGAACTCGGCCTTACTCATGTCTTCCGGGTAGAAGCGCGCGCCGGGCGGCCGCGCGCCGACGCCGTCGACGAAGGGTCGGTCGTTGTCCAGCCGGTCCCAGGGCCCGTAGTTGATGTCGACAAAGCGCCGCGTCGCGCTGTCTTCGATCTGGCTGTAGAGCTCGCCCTTGTCGCCCCAGACCTGCTGCCAGAACAGCGCGTCCATGATCTTGGCCGCGTCGATGAGATGGCCGATGGCCTCCCTGTCGCCGTCACCCAGGTGCGATAGATCGGCGGTCAGGGTGACTTCGGCGTAGGCCGCGACCTTGTCGGCAATGGGGTTGGACTGCTCGGTTGCCGATGCGGCTGTCGGCTCGCCAGCGGACGATGTCGGCGCAGCCGTCTCCTGCTCGGTGGGCTGATTACATCCGGTCAGGGCAACTGCTAGAGCCAGGGCAAGTGCGAGGCGATTGGTGCTCATCGTGACAGACCGTATATCGGCGAGGGGCGCCCATCCTAGCCCAGTCGGCGACATTCACGAACTCACCAATTGAGAGCCCAAGCGTTGCCGTTGGGTCATGAACGCGCCTATCGCGAGCGACACATCGCCGTCGTGGTCTGCTCGCGATCGCCATCGTCATAGGCAATGGAGATCACCGAGCCGCCGGAATCCATGGCGCTGATCCGGCCGCCGTACCACTCGTTGCCACCGGCCCAGCGACACTCGACGCGGCTGCCCACGCGCCAGTCGTAGTAGCGCACTTGGTTAGCCGGACGGGTCTCGCGGGTGCCGTCGTCGTAGGCGATGGTGATGGTGTCGCGGGTGCGGCTTTCGACCACGCCCGGAAACCAGTAGACGCCGCCCTGCCACTGGGCCAGCACCCAATCGCCGCGCTGCTGCGCCGTCAGCGGGGCGGAAATCAGCAGCAGCAATGACAGGGACAGCAGTCGGTGTTTGAACGTGTTCATCCTGGTCTCGTTCGCGGTTGCCGTGGATGGACTGATTTGACGGCGTAGCGGCCGTCGCGTCAATCTCCGCGAGCCCCTATCGCGGATACCGAATCTGTGGAACTAGACAAAGCTGCCGCGCAGATCGAGATCAAGGAGCCGCTGCAGCGACAGCTATCGGCCTTCGCGCTTTGGCTGCTGATGATCAACGGCATGATCGGGGCGGGGATTTTCGGCGTGCCGGCCGCCGCCGAGCGGCTGGCGGGTGCCTTCAGTCCCTGGGTGTTTGTCATCTGCGCGCTGCTGATTGCGCCAATCATGCTCTGCTTTGCCGAACTGGCCAGTGCCTTTCGCGGTACCGGCGGCCCGCTGCTCTACACCCGGGTGGCCTTTGGTCGCTTCGTCGGTTTTCAGGCCGGATGGGGCTATTACATCGCCCGGGTCACCTCCTTCGCCGCCAATCTGAGTCTGCTGGTGGCCTCGCTGGGCTACTTCTGGCCGGCGGCCAACGACCCGGTGGTGCGAATCGCGCTGTTGCTGCTGCTGTCGGCGCTGCTGGTGTGGATCAACGTCATCGGCGCTCGAGCAACGATGCGCTCGCTGAGCGGCTTCACGCTGATCAAACTGCTGCCGCTGATTGCGCTGGCTGCCTACGGATTGAGCCAGCTCGATCTGCCGGCGCTGGCCAGCATCCAGCAGCCGCCGCCAGCGGCTGATCTGGGCGCGGCGCTGCTGCTGGTGATCTATGCTTACGTGGGTTTCGAGTCCGGTCTGGTGCCTGCGGGTGAAGCCCGTCGTCCCATGCGTGACATCCCGCGCGCGCTGCTTTGGGCGCTGGGCATCTCGGCGATCCTGTATGCACTGATCCAGCTCGCGGCGCAGCGCTTGCTGCCGGATCTGGTCGGCACTGAGAGAGCTCTGGTCGCTGCTGGCGAGGTTTGGCTGGGCGGAACTGGCGCGGTACTGGTGATGCTGGGATTGATTGCGTCAGTGACCGGCAACCTGATGGGCTCGATGTTCTCCACCGCGCGGATGAGCTACCGGCTGGGCCTGGATGGGCAGCTGCCGGCCTGGTTCGCCGCGGTTCATCCGCGCTTTCTCACCCCGGCCAATTCGGTGCTGTTCTACGGCGTGTTCGCCTTTCTGCTTGCCGCCAGCGGCAGCTTCGTCTGGCTGGCGGTGCTCAGCGTGCTGATTCGCCTGCTGCTGTATCTGCTGTGCATCGCCGCCATGCCCCGAGTGCATGCCCGCTCCGGTGCCGACCCGGATTATTTGCGCTTGCCGGGTGGTTGGACCGTTGCGGTGCTCGCCGTGCTGGTCTGCTTGGGCCTGCTGACCCAGGTCAGTTTGACCTCGGTGGCGGCGACGGTGGCGCTGTTGGCGGTTGGCAGCGTGCTCTATGCGGTGGCCAATCGCAATCGTGCGGAGCCGCGAGGTTGATCGAAAGCCAT
>JAUIFV010000077.1 GCA_030430155.1 Gammaproteobacteria bacterium | reverse complement strand
GTCCCGTAGAGTTCTGGAGGCCCAGCGCCTGCTGCGGCGTTGCAGCCCTCGGGCATAGAATGACTATGCCTTTCGGGACTGCGCCCCCGCTTGTTGGTAACGTGGGCGACGATTTGGACTCGCAACGCGGCTCACGTGCATTATTCAGGGAGTCCCTAGACAAAAGGACCGGCTGCCGGCGGGAGTGTGTGAACTATGGGCATAGCCTGCCGACCCAGGCGGGCACGCTGCGCTTTGCCCACCCTACGGGCTGGTCGCTGCACCGACGGCGCGGTCATCCTGCAAGCATCGCGCAGCTCCTCAATTCGCAGCAACTTGTCGACGGTAGGCGCGTCGATTGGGGCATAGTGAAGCGACCATCGCTGGAGGCCACCGAGATGAGCATCCTTAGCGCAACACAGTGGCGCCTCCTTTGCGCGGCCCTGTTCGGCTGGTCCAGCGGCGCGCTTGCCGGCCCGGCGCCCGGCTGGTTCCACGAACACATCGCCGAGCTCACCGCCGACGGCGGTGTCTGGCTGGCCGACAACAGCGCCTACCGCTCCGAACAGGAGCCGGCCGACCACTACGCCCTGCACTGGCGCTACGGCATTGGCAAGCAAAGCGCCATTGGTCGGCTGTACTCGCTGGTCGACGGCGAGGAGGCCGGCACCCATTGGGAATTCCGACTGTATTGGCATCCCGGTCAGGATCAGGCGCTGCTGCTGCAGTACGGTGCCGGCGGCGCGGTGCTGGAGGGCCCGATGCGCATCGAAGCAGACGGCAGCGAGCGCCTGCAGCAGACCATGCACATGCCTGACGGCAGTCGGATGGAGGTCGGTCACCGCACCACGCATCCAGAGGCCGGTGTGCAAATCGGCAGCTCCTTCGACATCGACGCCGAAGGCAACTGGAAACCGCGGCGCAGCTACACGTGGCGGCGGCAGCCCGCCGTCAGCGCCAACCAATAGCGGCAATCGCAGTCGCTCAGAATTCCAGCTCGACGGCAAAGCGCAGGCCAAGATCCGGCGTGCGCGACTTCAAGCCGATCGGGACACCCAGCTCCCAGCGCAGTTGACGACCGGGCGAGAGCCGCACGGCGCCTATTAAGGTCGGGCCCAAGGCGTAGTCCTGGTCATCCAGGTAGAGATCCACGGCGGGCTCCAGGGTCGGCTTGTGCAGATAGCGCAGCTGCGCGCGCAGGCCGGTCTCGAATTCGTTGTCGGTGTCATCGCCGAACTCGTACTCCAGCTGGGCATTGAGCGTGCCCACCCAGCGTCTGCCGAGTTGCTTCTCCATCAGCACACTGACGCCAAGCTCCCGCTCCTTACCCTGGTCGTCGGACTCCAGTTCGACCAGCAATCCCCAATCGGCCCAGTACTCACCCTGCTCGGTCAGCTGCCAGATCGCCTCCACCTCGTAGCCGCGGCTGCGTCTGCCCTGCTGATGCACGGATTCGGCCAGCAGATAGATCTCCGTGGCGAATCGATCCGTCCAGGCATAGCCAAAACTCAACTGCTGCAGCGTGTCCGGCTGATCGTCGGGTCCGCGCCAAAGCAACTGGTACTCCAACTCGCGTTCGCCCTGGTTGACGTAGGGGTGGTAGATGCCGCGGATCTCGGCTGCTGCCGGCTGCGCGTGCAGCAGCCCCAGCGTCAGCATCAGCGGGATACAGCCTTTCACCATCAACCCAGTGCCTCCATTTGCACCCGTTGCCGCCACCGGCGCAGCGGAATGCCGGCCAGCACCAGCAGGACCACCACGACGTAGCAGGTCAGCTGGGTTGCATCCGGATTGGCGTCGTAGCCGAAGGCGGCGTTCAGGAACTGCCCCATCCAGCCGCGCTCATCGACGATCCAGCCGCTGTCCCAAATCGGACGACCGGAGTCCAGCCAGCCCATCTGCATCAATTGCCGAGCGAGCTGCATCGACAGTCCACCGGCAACCAGCGTTGCCAGCCCCATGTAGATCGGCAGAAACCAGCGCCGCGGCTGGAAGTCGAACAGGTAGTAGACCAACACACCGATGCTGACCCCCAGACCGGTGCCGATCAAACCGCCCATCAGCGAACCCAGCAGCGCGTCGGGCTGGCCACCGAAGGCAGAGAAATAGATCCAGACCTCCGACCCTTCGCGCGCCATCGACGCGGCGACGATCACGCCGAACAAGCTGTCCAGAATCGGCCGCGGCGGCTGAGATGCCGTCGAATGCGGCTGCTGCGGGTCCCATAGCTCATCGCTCAACAGCCAATTGATGATGATGAAACAACCGATCGCCAGCGCGAACAGCAGCGCATTGAGGACTTCGGCACCGCTGCCGTCGAAGGCATCAGCAATTGCCGCAGCCTGCGCGCTGAGCAGCCAGGAACCGGTCAGGCCGATCAGCAAAGCCGGCCAAACCCAAGCGCCGCGCATGCCCAGCTTGCGTCCCAGCGCCAACAGGATGGCGACAAACAACGCCGCCTCGAGCACTTCGCGTAAGACCAACAGCACGGCATCCAGCATCGTTAGCGCTCTCCCTGCTGCACCCGGATGATCCCCTGCGCCGTTTTCGGATTGAATTCACCGAAGTAGGGGTAGACGCCTGGCGGCAGTGGACCGATGTAGATGGTCGCCGTAGTACCGCCCATGATCACTTTCTCGCGATTGAGCTCGTAGCTCTCAAACTCCTCCGGCGTGGCATCAAGATTGTGAACAAGCAGTTTCACTTTGGTGTCGGCGGGAATCACCAGCTCAGCCGGTTCAAAGAGGTGATCGCGGATATCGATCTCGAATACCGGCGTCGCCGCCAGGGTCGTTGTCGATACACTCATACCCAGCAGCCAGCAGCAAGCCCTAAACCGCATCGTTGTTCCCCTGTCGCTGCTCCGCTGCGGCAGCGCTGAGCCGAACTTCCACCAGCAATCCCGGCCCGTCGAGTGGATCACTGAAGCGAATCCGCCCCTGGTGCAGATCCAATGCGTGGCGCACGATCGACAGCCCCAAGCCACAGCCGCTGACCCCTGACGGGTGACGATCACCGCCCACCCGATAGAAGCGATCAAACACCCGTTCGCGCAGTTCAGCCGGTATACCCGGACCGCTGTCCCGTACACTCAGCACCTGTTGGTCACCCTCGAGCCGCAGCGACACCCGCACCTGGCCTCCCTCCGGGCTGTACTTGAGTGCGTTGTCGAGCAGATTGCGCAGCATCGCCGCCAGTGCCTCGGGATCGCCGTTGACCCAGGCCACCTCGCCTTCGACGGTGATGTCCAGGGACTTGTGCTGCAGCAGGGCTGACTGCTCAGCGATCAGCCGACGCGCAAGCTCTGCCAGATCCACCGGGCGGAAGCGCGCTCGCACTCCGCCGAGCTGGTCGGGCGCCAGTCGACTGAGCAGCAAGATCTGATCCACCAGATGCTGCATGCGCTCCACACCGGTGAGCAGCTTGGCTGCCTGATCACCGTGCTCCGGCGCGGATTGGGCGAGGTTCTCGCACTGGATGCGCAGCGCCGCAATGGGTGAGCGCAGTTCATGGGCGGCATCGGCTGCGAAACGCTTCTCCCGTTCAAAGGCGGCCTCCAGCCGACGCAGCAGCGAGTTGGCCGAGCGCGCCACCCGCTGCAACTCATTGGGCAGCTCATCGGTGGCCAGCGGGCGCAGATCGGTCGCTTCGCGCTGGCCCAGGTCCTGCGCCAATCGCCAAACCGGGCGCAGTCCCAGTCCCAGCACCGACCAGATCACCAACCCCAGCACCGGGACCGCCAGCACCATCGGCAGCACGGCCGGCACGATCACCGATTCGGCGACGCGAAAGCGCTCGCTGTCGCGCTCGGCCAGAATGATCCAGCCCTGTCGGCCGGCGCGTTCGGCCATCAACAGATGCCAGCGATGACCGGCGAAATTGGCGCTGTCCATGCTGTCACCTGGCATGGCGATGGCCGTGTCGGGGCTGCCCTTCGATCGGGCCAGCAGCGCGCCGTCCGGCGCCAGCCACTGGAACTCCAAACCGCTGCCACCGGCGTTGGAGAGCACCTGCGTCGGCGAGTCAGTGCCAGTCAAAGGCGGCAGGCTCAAATCCAACAGATCGAATTGCTGCGCCAGATGCCGATCCAGCAACTCCTCGGCCTCGTCCATCGCACTTTGATAGCCGCGCATCGCGGCGGCGAAGTTGACCAGCGTGACTATGGCCAACAGGCTGAACGTGAGAAAGACGCGGATCGATCTCAAGGCCTGGACACCAGATAGCCGATTCCGCGCAGAGTCTTGATGAAGTCAGCAGGCAGCTTGCGGCGCAGGTGATGAATGTGCACTTCAATGGCATTGCTGGCGACCTCTTCGCCCCAACCATAGATGCGGGTTTCCAGGGCATCGCGGGTCTGGATCACCCCGGCATTCTCCACCAGCGCCTTGAGCAGCATGTATTCGCGCCGGGACAGGGTCAGCGCCTGCCCATCGACGCTGGCCTGCATCTGTCGGGTGTCCAGACTCAAGGGGCCGATCTGGATCAGCGCGGCACCGGCGTTCCCCAGGCGTCGCTCCAGCACCCTGACCCGCGCCAGCAGCTCGGCGCGCGCGAAGGGCTTGGTCAGATAGTCGTCGGCGCCCAGATCCAAACCCTGCACCTTGGCCTCAGTGCTATCACGCGCAGTCAGCACCAGCACCTGCAGATCCGGCGCCAACCGCTTGGCCTCGCGCAGCAGCTCGAAACCGTCGATGTCGGGCAGACCCAGATCCAGAATCAGGATGTCCGGCCGATCCGCTTTCAAGGCCTGCAGACCAGGACGTCCCAAGGCGAGTCGATTGACGACCGCACCAGACTCACGCAGCGCGGCCATCACCCCGTCGGCAATCAGCTCATCGTCTTCGATCAGCAGGACGCGCATGCGTCTCCCCGGCGGTGGATCGCCGTGCGCTGCGTGCAAGAGTCCTCAGAGTTTGCGTCGAAGCAGAGCCATTTTGTCGCTGATCTCCTGTCGACGACCCGCATCGGCGGATTCACGGCCGGGTCGCGGTGGTGCCGCCAGCGCCTTCTCGAAGGCCACCAGCGCCTGCCGATACTCCTTTTCCTGCAGCAGGAAGTCACCGTAGAAATAGTTCGAGTCGATCCCGTCGGGGTTGTAGTTTAGGCCCTGCAGGAGCAGCTTGCGCGCCTCGTCATCATCACCAAAGCCAATTGGCCAGCCGGGCACCTGGTAATACAACGAACCCAGCGAGGTATAGGCCGAACCGGACATCGCGGTGGGATCGATGGCGATGGCCTGTTCGAACAGACTCTTGGCCTGTTTGACCTCCGACAGCGCGCCCAGTCCGCCTTTGGCACCGGCATAGGTGGCACGAATGATGCCCTCCCAGATCAGGTAGCTGGCCTCGCCGGGGTGACTTTGACGGAGCTGTTCGGCCTCGCTGGCCAGACTCAGAAAGGCGTCTTCCCGCTCGGCCTTGGGCAATTGGTAGTTCACCTGCGCCCAGCGGCTTTGCAGATGGGCGATATCCTCATTGGCAGACGCAATCCCGCCCCAGGAGAGCCCGAGCAGGGTTGCACAGCCGATCAACACGGACGTTTTCATAGCGCATGTTCCTTGCGAGTGGATTGAGGGGAGTACGCCGCAGCCGGCGCGGCGTGGACACCATGGGCGTGGCTGCGAATGGTGCCGAGCTGGCGACGCAGAGCGCCGTCGACCAGGGATGGAAAGAGTGCGTTGATCCGGAGAAACAGTCGCTCAGGCCAGCCGATGGCGCGGTCCCGCATGCGCTTGCTGCAGAGCATTGCGCGCACCGCGGCTGCGACCCGCTGCGGCGGATCGGATTGGTTGCCTAGCGCCCTGTTCAGGTCATCCACGGCCGCCGAGTTGAACGCTGTGCGGGTGGCCCGCGGCGCCAACCAGGCGACCTCGATGGCGCTGTCGGCCAACTCTCGGCGCAACGCCTCGGTGAAGCCACGCAGGCCAAACTTGCTGGCGCAGTAGGCGGCGAATCCGGGGTGACCGATACCGCCAAAAGTGCTGCCGACATTGAGGATGCGCCCCGCTTTGGTATCCAGATAGGGCAAGGCAATACGGCACAGCTGCATCGGCGCGACCAGGTTGGTGGCTACCAGGCGCTCGATGTCCTCTGCGCTAGTTTGCGCAAACAGGCCGAAGTCGCTCGAGCCCGCGCAGTTGACCAGCGCGGCCAGCGGCGATGAGAGTGATCGCAGCGTATGTTCAACCTGAGCCAGTCCGGCGCTGGTGGTCAGATCGGCCGCCAGCATGCGATGGCGATCGCCGGCACCGGGCAAACTGCTCAGCGTCTGCTCCAGCTTTTGTGCGCTGCGCCCGCAGAGCAGCATGCGCGCGCCGGCGTCGGCCAGCTGCTGGGCCACCGCGCTGCCGATGCCGCCACCGGCGCCGGTGAGCAACACCCAGCGCTCACGCAGATCGACCTGTCGAGTACTCGAGTCTTGGGCTGAAGGGCGGTTCATCAGGCGGCCTCCGGCAGTGCCTGGGCACCTTCGATGCTGCGAAAGACGTTCCCGTACAGCACATAGAAGCGCTTCGCGGCGTGGATGATCGCGGCCTGGTCCTGGACCGAGTCGACCTTGTTCATCAGCCCCTCGAAGAACTGCATGTGCTTGATATCCAGGCTGCCGTGCGAGCGCAGATAGGAGAACGCCCGGTCCGGCAGCTGCAGGCGCTGCTGAATGATCTGCGCCGCGGCGGTGGCCAGCTGCGTACTGGTGCCTTCAAGCACCAGAACCATGCCGAACAGGCTCAGTGGGTTCGTTCGGGAAATACCGTCATAGGCATAGGCGACCATCATTTCCGTGGCCATGCCGGGCTGGCCGTGCCGCACCTGTTCGGGATCGGCGCCGCAGGCGGCGATGTCGTTGAGTATCCATTCCTGGTGGCCGATTTCCTCCTCGATGTACTCGGCGACAGCCTCGCGGAACTGCTCCTTGTCGCGCGGCAGTCGACTGCCAGCCGCCATCATCAGCGGCACGGTATGGCGCACGTGGTGATAGGCCTCGGTCAGAAAGGCGACGTACTCGGCCAGAGTGAAACCGCCACCATCGAAACAGCGGCGGATCACCGGGGAGGAAAGCAAGTACTCACGCTCGGCGCTGGTTTGCGCCTGCAAGCGGTCAAAGAACGGCATCTGAAGCTCCATTTCAGCGGGATCGGGGGTGAACAATGCGGCGATGGCAGCGGCCTCGCGGACCGCGATGCGCTCGCGGCGCAGGCGGCCGTTGTCGGTCAAGGTGCCGTCGCAGGCAGTAAAGGGCGGTACGATCTGGTGACCTTGGATGCGCGCGTAATCGGGCAGGCGCCGGTTCAGCGACTCGATCTGCGCCGCCAGCTGCGTCTGTAACCCGGGACGCGGCACGATCAGGGCCGCACAATAGGGCTGGCCGTCGCCGAGTACGACCGCCTGGGCCACCGCTGGACACAAGGCCAGCTCGCCCTCCAGCCACTCCGGGGCGATGTTGCGTCCGTAGCTGGAGATCAGCAGATGCTTGTGCCGGCCATCGATGTACAGATAGCCGTCCTCATCAATGCGCCCCAGATCGCCGCTATCCAGCCACGCCGTTGCTGGCGTAGGCGGCTCGCCCAGGTAGTGGCTGCGATGCTCTCCGCGGATTTCGATGTGGCGATCACGGACCCGCAGCTGCAGATGCGAAAGCGGTCTCCCGGCGCTGCCGGGCTTGTTCGCACCGGGCGCATTGAGACTGACCACCGACGCCGCCTCACTCAACCCGTAGCCTTGGAAGACGTCAATCCCCAGCGCTTCGGCCCGGGCCAACAAAGTCGGTGAGCAGACGCCACCACCCACCGCCACAAAGCGCAAAGTGTCCGGCAACGTGGCGCCGGCTTCGACCATCTGCACCAGCGCATACAGCAGCTGCGGCAGCAGGATCAGGCTACCTGGGCGATGCTCATTCAGGGCGCCAAGCAGCTGCGGCGCCTGCAGTCCCGAGCTGCCGCTCAATCCCAGCGCCGAGCCGGGGATCGCAATCACGCTGCGGCCCAGGTGCAGTGGCAAATAAACGCCGGCAAGATTCTCCAGCAGCGTGCTCAGCGGCATCAGATTGATGTGCGGCGCCAGCGTCTCCACGGCAAGTCCCGAATGAATGCGTTCGGCCAGCGCCGCGACGACCGCATCCAGCATCGGCGCGGGCAAACAGACGCCCTTGGGCTGGCCGCTGGTGCCCGAAGTGAAGGTGATCTTGGCGACCTGTGCACCCCACCGAGGTCGGTTGCAGTCCGCAGCCGGTCGCAGGCGCAGCAAGCGCAACCCGGCCACCGGTGCCGGCCAGCTCGCCTCCACCGGCAAGGGACAACGTTCCGTATCGCCGAGCAGCATCCAGCGCAGGTTTGTGGACTGCTGGATGTGCGCCAGCTGCCCTTCGGAGAAGAAGCCGGGCAAGGGGACAGTCGCCAGGCCGCCTGCACGCAGCGCCGCCGCCGATCCCAGCGCCAGATCGGCAATCACCCACGCCGGTGAGTTCTCGCCATACAACCCCACGGCAATGGGTTCGCCATCGTCGCCCAGCCGCTCGATCAGCCACTCGGCGAGCTCGACCATTGCCGCGTGCAGTTCGGCAAAGCGCCATTCCCGATCCACACCACGCAGCGCCACCTGCTGCGGCCGACGCGCGGCATGATCGGTCAGTGCCCGCAGCAATGCGCGCATCAGGCGGCCACCAAAGCCGGCGCCACCAGATCGGACTCGGACGCGGCCAGCAAGCGGTCGATCTGCGGTGCCAATGCCGCAGCCAGCAAGCGGTAGCTCAGCTTGCACCGGGCAGCAGCGATGGCCGGCGGGGCTTCGCCGTACATCACCCGCGGGCCGCGCTCATAATAGCGTCCCCAGCTGGCGCCGCCGTCGGCCAGCCGGCTGGGATCGGCGGCTGCGAGCACCACCGGCGCATAGCCCAAGCGCGCCAATCCGCGCTCCACCTCCGGCGTCGCCGTGAAAAGCGCGTAGCGGGAACCCAAACGATCCACCAACTCGCTCAGGACCACAAAAAGCAAAAGCGTTCCGCCGCGCCAGGTCGAAACCAGATTGCCGATCTCGACGACGGACTGCCGGTTGACCGGCAAGCCGATGCGCTCGGAGATCAGCTGCTCAATGGGCGCCCTCAGATACTGCTCGGCGAACAGCGGACCATTGCCTGCTTCACCAAAACCAACCGCAGCGCAGTACCGTCCGCCCTGACCGACACCAAGCAACTGCGGGAGGAAGTGATCAACGCTGGCCCCGTGACGGTCGGCAAAGCTGGCGTTGATGTAGCGCTCCAGGCGCGCACGGTCGTCATCACCTGCGCGCGACAGGGTCAACTCGGGAAGCACATCCAGGGTGCGGAGGAATGCCGGCGACCGACCGCGCCCACCCGAGTTCATAGCCTTCTGCTGCACCATCTTCGCTCCGCCTTGACAGGTGCGAGCAAGCTACTTGGGGAAACTTAAGGCTTCCTTATCTGGGCGCGGTCGTTCAGTCGCGGGGAACAATTCGCCGCCCGAACAGGGCGACGTCGCGGACGTATCGCTGACTATGGCCATGTCTACAGACACCCGCGAGCATCCTCCCTGCTGTGGCAAAGTCTGCGCTGACCAGTTACCTGGAATGCCCGCTCATGTCCCTCGCGCCGCGCCACTTGCTGCCAGCCTCACTGCTCCTGGCGGCATGGATCACGCAAGCCAACGCCGACCAACAACCCGCCGCATTGGCGGTCATCGACAGCCCCTTCCTGCTCTTCGATTTGAGCGAACACCTGAGCGCCGATGTCCAACTGGCCGATCTGGATGGCGATGGCGATCTGGACGTGGCGCTGGCCAACGGTCGCCACTGGGCGGAGCCGGACCGGGTCTACCTCAACAACGGTCGCGGTCGGCTGCTGGAGGCGCGAGCGCTGGGCGATGCGCTGCGGCCGACCTACATGCTGGCCCTGGCTGATCTGGATCGCGATGGTGATACCGACATCGTCGCCGTCTACGACGATATTCCGGCGCGGATCTGGCTCAACGATGGTCACGCCAACTTCAGCGGCGGCGCGCAGATCGGCCAGTCTGGTGGCGACTCGCGCAGCGCCCTGCTGCGCGATCTGGATGGCGATGGCAACCCCGACCTGGTCCTGGCCAGGCGCGGCGATCCCGATCTGCTCTATCTGGGCGACGGCCAGGGCGGCTTCGGCGAGGCACGCCAGCTGGGCGACACGGACGGCGCCTCCACCGGCGTTGCCAGCGCCGACTTCGATGCCGACGGCCATCTCGATCTGGCCTTTGCCCGTCGTGATCAACAGCCGGCGCTGATCCTGTTTGGTGCCGCCGATGCTGCGCGCCGCTTTCAGCGTCAAAGCGAACTGCCCGATAGCATGGGCGACAATCGCAAAATCCTTGCCGCCGACATCAACGGCGATGGCAAGGCGGATCTGGTGCTGGGTCGTATCGGCGCCGCCAATGCTGTCTTCTGGGGCAAGGGAGACGGTACCTTTGCTGCCGGCCCGAGCTTCGGCAGCAGCGATGGCCGCACCTACTCGCTCGCGGTCGCAGATCTCGACCAGGATGGCGACCTTGACCTGATCGAAGGCAACGACGAGCAGCGCAATTGGATCTACCTCAACCTGGGCGAGGATCGCTTCGAGCGCGTCGCGCTAGGTGAGGAGGAGGCCGACAGCTACGGTATCGCGGTGGGCGAACTATCCGGCGATGAGCAGCTTGACGTGGTCGTGGCCAACTCCGGCGCGGCCAATCAGGTGTTCTTGCTCAGGCCCGCAAAGACGCAGTAGTCGCCCCTTCGGCGGCAAGCAGCGCCGCCTTGCGCCCCTCGCCCCAGCGGTAGCCGCCCACCTCGCCGTCGCTGCGCAGCACCCGATGGCAGGGCACCAACACGGCGATGCGGTTGCGGGCGCAGGCGGACGCCGCGGCGCGTACGGCGCGCGGGGAACCCACCGCCTCGGCCACGGCGGCATAGCTCAGCGTCTGTCCGCGCTGCAATCCGGTGAGGAATCGCCACACCGCGGTCTGGAAGGCGGTGCCGCGCAGATCCAGCGGCAGCTGCGGCGACGGTCCGTCGGATTGCAGATGCTCACTCAAGGCCGTCAGCCAATGATGCAGCTGGCCGCTGTCGGCGGCCGGGGTGAGCTCGGCCTGCGGAAACTCCTCGCGCAGCGCCGTCAACAAGGTCGACGGCGCGGATCCGAACTGCACGCAGCATACGCCCCGATCGGTCGCCGCCATCAGCAGCCAGCCGTAGGCGGTCAGCACGCAGGCATAGCTGATCTGTTCGCCTGAACCGCCGCGCGCATAGCGGCGCGGGGTCATGCCCAACTCGCGGCCGGGAGCATAGGCCCGGCTGGAGGAGCCGAAGCCGGCGCCGTAGATCGCCTCGGTGACGCTGTCCCCGTCGCGCAGCGCGCCCTTCATCCGCTGCAGCCGGGCGGCGTCCTGAAAGGCCTTGGGCGACATGCCCAGCAGCGCCTTGAAGCGCTTCTGCAGCTGCGTCGGCGAACAACCTGCCCGCTCGGCCAGCTGTGCCAGGGTCAGCGGCTGATCGGCATGCTCGAGGATATGGCGAGCCATCGCCACCAGGTCATGCTCAGCCACGGTCGGCCCCGCGATCGATGCGCGCCGCAAAACAGCCCGGCGCGGCGTAGTGGGCGTGGATGAAGTCCACCTTTGGATTCTGCAGCAGCCGACGAATCTCGGCATCCGCCTCGCGGCCGTCCACCAGCGCGGCGTCACGCATCCAGCCCTTCCCATCGAAAGCACGCAGCGACAGCATGCGCCGCTGCATGACCTCGGGTACGCAGTCGTGATGCTCAGCCGCGCTGGTCGCGCCCTGCCGCACATAGACGGCATGGCTGCTGCGGTAGGCACTGGGCAGATCCAGGTGGCAATAGTTCAGCAGCAGCATCCACTCGCCAACCTCGCCGTCGCGCAGCTCGATGCGATCAGGAAAGGCGTGCTGATCATTCACCTGCACGCGACGCGCGCCGCGCTCAGCCAGCGTAGCGTCGTCCATGGCGAACAAGGGGGCAAAGGGCTCGGGATCCAGGCCGCGTATACGGTAGTGCATGACAGTGCTCCATGGGTTCAGGGTACACGGTCAGGTTAGCGATGGCCGGCGCGGCAAACACTCCGATTCTTGCTGGGGGCTGAGGGCCCAGGGCTCAGGGCTCAGGGCCCAGAAAATCAAGAGCGTGTCCGCGTCGCGGCGGCGTTGCCGGCGCCGAGGGCCTTGAGCGCGGCATGCCGCATCGAGTAGCTCTACGCCAAGCGCCCTTCCGGCTCGGCAGTGCGGCGCATTGCCTTGCGCAGGAACACGTCTACGCCAATGAAAGCAAAGGGGATGATCGCGGCCAGGAACAGCGGCAACCAGATCTTCAGTCCCCAGCCCTGGCGGCCGCAGACCACCAGCGAAGCGATCACGTAGGCGATGTAGAGCACGCCGTGTCCCATACCGAGCGGAAAGACATAGTCGCGGCTGATCCAGCCCACGGTGACGCCCAGGATGATCAGGAAGGAGAGCCCTTCGGCCAGGCTCAGGTAGCGGAAGAAGGCGAGCATCGATATCACCCACGGGTAGGGGCGCGCAGTTTAGCGAGCCCCAGCTGCGTCGCGACCAGCTCGCGCGGATCTGTCACAAAGCGCGACACCACGCTCATCACGACTTGCCCGGCCAACCCTCGCCGTGACCCCGGTGATGCCGGGGTGCGGGTCGAGGGCGCGGGGCGTAGGATGTGGTGAACGGAGTGAACCGCATCACGTGAAGCAGCGTCGTACCGTGTACCGTCCTTGATGCGGTTCGTTCCTCACCACATCCTACGTTTGCTCCTCGCATTGCCTTAAATCGTAGGTTGGGCAAAGCGCAGCGTGCCCGACTCTTTGCCTAATCCGCCGATTGCGCCTGTGCGCGGAGCGTGGGCAGCTTGCTGCGGCCATAACAACGCCAGCCGTGGGCGGCGGCCAGGGACAGCGCGCCCTCGTGGTCATGCAGCGCATCGACGAATGCTGCAGCCAGCAGCAGTCCCAAGCCGCTCAGCGCCGGGAGCAAGAGTGCGTATCGATCCGGTGGTTGGACGAGAACAGTGGCTTTACGGCGTGCTTGAACGGCACTGGGTCCCGGCTCGAGGCCGGGACGACGGGATCGGGAAGTCCGTCTTCTAATGCGATGATCAAATTTCCGCCCCTCCAGCGTAACCCCAGGCAACACAAGCACTGGAGCACGCGACATGTGGCGTTGGAAACAGGGGATCACCGGCATCTGCGGGTTGCTAATCGCAAGCAGCGCGGCGATCGCCGGCCGGGAGGGCGACTACTCGGTACCACGCGGCTGCAATCAGCCGGTACAGCGGCTGGCCAAGCTGGATTCCTCACGAGTGATCATGCTTGGCGAGTTCAGCGTCTGCGGCACCGCGGTGGCGCCCAAGCTGGCCGCCTACAACTTCGCCAGCGGCCAGTTCCATACCGTCGGTGTGGGCCTGGGAGCCGACGCCGATCAGCTGCCGCTGTATGAACCCAGCGCCATCGTCGGTGACGGCAGCGGTCGGGTCTATCTGGCCAAGGCCGACAACACTTCCCGGCTGCAGCTGGCGCGCACCGACGCCAGCAACCAGCTGGAGTGGATCGTCCAGAGCGGCGGACCGTCCATCGCCGGAACGCCGATCGCGATGGACTTCGCCCCGGACGGCAGTCTGTACATCGCGACAGGCCGCACCGTGCTGCGCGGCAACCCGGGCTCACCCTGGACCTTTACCCGCTTGGGCAGCAGCAACCTGCTACCGAGCGGGGCGATCCAGGCCATCGCCTATGACCTTGAACGCGCGCAAGTCGTTGTCGGCGGCAGCTTCAGCAGCATCGGCGGCGCCGGCGCCAACAACATCGCGCGCTGGACCGGCAGCGCCTGGGCCGCCCTGCCGGCGGTGCTGGACGGTGCCGGCGTCAATGGCCCGGTGCACACCCTCGAGTCGGTGCAAGGTGGCAACGGCGGCCTCGCTGACGGCCTGTATCTGGCCGGCGAGTTCAGCAGCGGCATGGCCGGCATCACCCAGCTGTACAACATCGCCCGCTACAACGGCAGCGGCTACAACGTGCTGGGCGCCAGCTTGTCCAATCGCGGCTTGCGCGGTGGGACGGTGCGCGACATCCGCCTTAACGAGGCGCGCACGCAGCTGCTTGCCGCCGGCGGCTTTCATACCGCCGGTAGCGCGCTGGTGGTCAACGGCGTGGCCCGATGGGATGGCGCGACGTGGGCGGGTTATGACGATGTGGCCAGCGGCTTGGGGCTGGATCCCGGCCCCCAGGCGGTGGTCGAAGTGGGCGGCCGAGTGGCAGTGGGCGGCGACATAGACCGCGCGGGCACCGCGCCCTACAACCACATCGCCCACTACCAGGGTGGTGGCTGGCGTGCCCTGGGCGCCGACAGCGGCGCGGGTCTGGTCGGGCGCAACTTCTTCGGCACCCGCGCCGGGCAACCGAGCCGTATCCTCGGCGGCGACGCCGTGTTCATCGGCGAAGTCACCCGCATCGGCCTGCAGAACACCTCCAACGCGCTGCGCTGGGAGGCGGCAAGCGGGTTGCCGCGACCGGTGCTGCCCAGCGCCATGGACATTCCCGACTTCACCATCGGCTGCGCTGACCCGGGCGACCGCAGCGTGCAGCTATTTGCCGCCGGCAGCATGCCCTTCGCCGAGGCCGGCATTACCGGACCACATGCACAGCTCAATCTGACCACCGGCGCACTAACCGCCGGCGGCGCCCATCCGGCCGATCGCTGCGCGGTTTCCGCCACCTCCGGCGTGGTCTACAGCGCGCACAACAACACCGCCAGCAGCGCACAGATCCGCAACTACAACCCCGCCACCGGCGCCTCCAGCCTGATCGGGACGGTCACTGGACAGGTCTACGCCATGGCCTTCGACGATCTGAATCGGGTGCTCTATATCGCCGGCGAGTTGTCCAATGTGGCCGGCGTGGGGGCGGCCAATGCGGCCCGCTACGACGTACAAAGCGCAAGTTGGGACAGCCTGGGCGGACCGGCTGCCGGGTTTGGTCTGAACGGTTTGGTGACCGCCATCGGCATCGATCTCGCGCGCGGCGACTACGTCTACTTTGGCGGCCGCTTCAGCAGCGCCGGTGGCTTTGCCCAACCAAGCATCGCGCGCTGGAACGTGGTCAGCGAAAGCTGGGTCCCGATGGCCAGTTTTTGCTCCGTGATCAATGAGGCCTGTCCCAGCCTGCTGGTCGAGATCGAGCGCCTGCTGCCGAACAGCGCCGAGGGTGTGATCGTAGCTGGCGACTTCGCCACCTTGGACGGCGGTCGTTCGCTGGTCGCTTTCGATGGCAGCGCCTGGAGTGATCGCTTTGACGGCGGCGTGTTCAATACCCGCGGTGAGTCCGGCGATGTCCGTGAGCTGCACCTGGTCGATGATCAGCTGGTGGTTACCGGCCAGTTCATCGGCCGCGGCCGAGGCAGCGACAGTGCCGCAGCAAGCGGGCTGGCAGTATTTGAGATAGCCAGCGGGCCGCTGCCCGATCCGATCTTCGCCGACGGCTTCGACTGAGCGCTAGCCCGCATTGTTCATGAGCGTTCGTAGCGAGGGTTTCGCAGGCGCGCCGTGGTGCGGATCGCGGACCGGAAATCGATGAAGGCGTACTTGGCAGTACGTCGAGTCGATTGGAGGGAGCAAGCCGCGCCACGGTGCGCCTGCGGAAGCCGCAGTAGAAGGTTCATGAATAATGCGGGCTACTGCGCCTGGGCTATCTGCCGCTGCAGCTCACGCGCCTGCACATTGCCCGGATGCGCCTGCCCGTAGCGCGCCGAGCGCTGGGCGATGATCTGCTCCAGCTGGGCCAGCGCCGCTTCGCGCTGGCCCAGCGCGGCGAGCAGTTCGGCATGATCGGTGCGCGCGTTGAGCGTCTCCAGATGATCCTCGCCGAGCACCTCTTGCCACAGCGCGATCACCTCGGCCAGTGCCGCCTGCGCCTGGGTCAGCTCGCCGCGGGCGCGCAGGCAGCGGGCGTAGACCTTGGACGGATAGCCCAGCAGATGCGGGGCACTGTCGGAATTGCGCCGCAGTTCCTCGCGCGCCGTCAGACTCAACTGGCAGGCCTCCTCGACTTCACCAATCTTGAGCAAGCCGTCGGCCAGATTCGAAGCGGCCATCAGCGTTCGCGGATGGTCCGGGCCGAGTACCGCCAACCGACCTTCATGAACGCGGCGCATCAGCGGCGCCGCCTGCGCAAAGCGCTGCTGTCGAAAGTAGTTCAGAGCCAGATTGTTCTGCGCCATCAGCGTGTCGGGCGCCTGAGTGCCGAACAACGATTCGGCCAGCGCCAGATTGGCGTCCAGCAGCATCCCGGCGCGGTCGTATTCCCCCTGCCGCTGCAGGGTACGCGCCAGGTTGTTACGCGGATCGAAGCTTTGCCCCGATAGTTCGCCAAACTGACTCACTGCATCGACCAGGATCTGTTCCTGCAGCGTCTGCGCCAGCTGCAGGCGCCCGGCCAGGGTGTGCGCCAGGGCCAGCACGGTACGCGCGGCCAGGACCTCGGTGAGATCAACCGGCTCAGTCTGCTGCAGTAGTTCCAGCGCTTCCTCGCAGTGGGCGATAGCCGCGTCCAGATTGCGTTCGGCGTGAATCTCGGCGGTGGCCAGCACGCGCAGGCTCTCGGCCAGGCGCCGCGGATCGTCGGACCGGCGCAGCGCGGCCACTGCGCCCTCGGCGCGATCGCGGGCTGTGGCATAGCGTCCGCTCTCCATCTCGCTCAGCGCCTGGGTCAGCGCCAGCGTCCGGCGCAGATCGGCATCCTCGGGCAGCTGCGCAATCCGCGACTGTGCCCCCTGAAGCAGCCGCTGCGCCTGCTCGACCTCGCCCAGGCGCAGCAGCGAACCGGCGAGGATGGTTTCGATCTCCGCCTTCACAGCCGGCTCTATGCTCTGGTCGGCGGCCAGCTCCGGCGCCATCTCCAGCACGGTTTCGGCCAGGGTGACCCGGTTGCCGCGGCGCAGCGGATCCGGTCGAGTCAGCAGCTCGGTCAGCACCGACTTGACCGAGGCCAGCCGCTGCGCCTGCACCGCGAGATTGCGCGCCTGCATCACATAGACGCTGGCCGCGCCTAGCGCCAGCAGCAGTGCCAGCGCCGCGGCGGCGCTCCACGCCTTGTGCCGAGCGAGTACGCGCTGTGCGCGACGCCGCCAGGAGTAGTGGCCGACACTGATAGTGCGGTCGGCCAAGATGCTGTCGACATCGGCGGCCAGCGCCTCGGCGCTGGGATAGCGGTCCTCCGGATGGAAGGCGAGCAGGCGACGCAGCACGGTGTCCAGATCAACCCGCTGGGCGCGACTGAGCCCGCGCAGCGACAGCGCCCGGTCTGCATCGGCCTTCGGCCAAGGCAGCTTGCGCAGCGCGTCGCGGCGGGCCTGGGCCTGGGTCAGCTGCGCATCCACCGGCAGCCGGCCGTGAATCAGCTCGAACAGCACCAGCCCCAGCGAATACAGATCGGTGGGCGTCCCGATGGTCGCCGACCCGGCCAGCTGCTCCGGGCTGGCGTAGGCCGGGGTGTAGGCGAAGACCACCGTCTGCTCGTCCACGGTGCGCCCCTGCAGATCGCGGGCGATGCCGAAATCGAGCAGCTTGGGCAGGCGGTGGCGGCTATCAACGAGCAAATTGGAGGGCTTGATATCGCGGTGGATGATCAGATTCTGATGGGCGTGATGCACGGCCCGCGCGGTCTGCGCGTACAGCTCCAACACCTGCCTGGCGGTGCAGCGCTGCTCGCGCACATAGCGGGTGATCGGCCGCCCGTCGACGTACTCGCTGACCACGAAGCAAAGTCCGTCCTCGCTTAGGCCCGAATCCAGATAGCGGGGGATGCACGGATGGGTCAGCCTGGCCAGCATGCGGCGCTCGTGCAGCGCCGCGCGTAGCGCCGGATCGTTTTCGCTGTAGCGCTGATGCAGCAGCTTCAGGGCAACCTGATGGCGCAGGTCCTGATCCACCTCTTCGGCCAGATAGACCACGCCGGCCCCGCCCTCGCCGAGCAGCTTGAGCAGTCGGAAGCGGCCGATTTGCTGACCCTCGCGACCGCGGCCGGCGCTGCCCTGCAGCAGTCTCTGCGCGAACTGATCGGTCTGCGCGGATGCGGCCATGGTTTCATCGCTGCCGGCCCAGAGCCGTCTGAACAGCGCCACCACCGCCGGATCCAGCTCGCCCTGGGTGGCCAGGAAGGCGTCGATATCGCTGGCTCCGAGCTGCTCGGCCTGTTCCCAAAGCGCTTCAGCCGCGCGCCACTGGGCCGGATCGGGCGCGCTCATTCAGCTCAGCTCCTGCTGCAGCCAGGCGCTGGCCATGCGCCATTTGCGGGTCACCGTGGCGCTGCCCACGCCCAGTTCGGCGGCGATTTCGGCCCCGGTCATACCGCCATAGACGCGCAGCGCCACCACCTCGGCAGCCTGTGCGTCGAAGGCCTCAAGCTGGGTCAGCAGCTGCTCAAAACGCAGCGCCGAGGTCATGCTGGCGCCGTCGGCGGTCAATGCCGACAGGGTCTGCGCCAGCGGGCTGCCGGCCACCGCGCGACGCCCGTCCTGACGCCACTGATCGACCACCACCTGACGCAGCACGCGCGCCAGCAGCGAGAGGAAATGGCTGCGCGATAGTGCCGCGTCCGGGTTGGCCTGCTTGATGCGAATGTAGGCGTTGGCCACCACCTCGGTGCGCTGCAGCTGCGCCGACGGCTGGCCCAGCTGACGCGCCGCCATCTGCTTGGCCAGCGGATACAGCGCGCTCATCAGCTGATCCACCGACTGCTGCTCTTCGCCCATCGACTCCGGTTATGCCTTCTGCGATCGATGGGTCAATATGCGGCCTACGCGCATCGGCGGCAAGGGACTCCAGGTGGCGTTACGCTACCGATCACGACGCCACCCACAAGGAGTATCCGATGCCAGCCAACGCAGACGAGAAGGCCATCAACAGCCATTGCCCCTGGTCCGGCCAGCCCGTAGCCAACGATTCGTTGACCCGCTATCGCGGCCGCACCGTGGGTTTTTGCAATCCCGGCTGCCGCGACAAGTTCGAAAAGGCGATTGGCGCATTCGAAGAGGCGATCGCGCGAAACGCCCGTTCGCAGGCGGCAGCATCAGACAGCTGAGCGCTCAAGCGATCAGCGACTGCGGCATGCCGGGCTACTCCTGCAACATGTAGCCGTCGATCAACTCCCGCGCCTTGGCGACGTGGTCCTGATCGGCGCTGTCCTCGCCATCGGCAATGCGCTGGGCGTGCTCGAAGGTGGGCATGAACAGCCGATCCTTATCCGGCGCGCCGCGCAGGGTGACCGACCCCTGCTCATCAAAGCGGCGCTGCCAGTCGTTGCGGATCGCCGCCCAGAAATCGGCGGTGGCGGCGACGTAGGCATCGCCTGCGCTGAAGTCCACCTCGAGCACGCGCTCGTAGCGGTTGTAGCCGAACTCCCGCGCCAGCACCGGATTCTGCCCGCGCAGCTGACCCGGCCCGGCCAGGGCCACCTTGTTGTTCTGCTGCTCGTGCACCCAGCCGGTGGGGGTGATGCTGTGGCGATTGCTGCCGACCAGCACCTGATAATCCTCGCGCACGCTCCATTCCCGCCGCGGCAGCGGCCGCCATTCCTCGCCACCTTCCCAGGTCGAGTAGTTGCCGTGGTGATGCCACTGGGCAACGCCGCCATAGCGCGGAGAGTCATCCACTTGATAGACGATCTGCGCCCAGCGACCGCGGCGCTGATCCTCCGGCACGCTGACCCAGTCCCAGCGCTGCATGCCGCGATAGAGCAGATTGTGGGTGGGTTCGTAAATCCAGTCCTGGCGCCAGTGCTTGGTTACGAAGGGGCCGATCACGCTGCCGTCGTCCTTGACGATGCGCATCACCAGCACGTGCTGGAGGACGATGCGCTCGCCCTCGTCGACCAGCACATAGACCTTCTCGGTGCCCCAGCTCTGATAGGGCCGGGTCGGCTGCTGTGCGCCGGTGAAGTTGGCCACTTCGATGAAGTCGAAACTGGCCCGGTAGTCGCCGGCCATGGCCAGGATCGCGCGCCTGTCGCGCTCGAAGCTCGACAAGCCGGGCTGCTGCAGCGCTTTCCACTCCTCCGAGGGCTCGGTCAACAGCTTGGGCTGTTCGCCCTTGCTGGTGCCGCCGCGCGGCGCCATCTCGCCGTCGTCGATGAACTGCCAGGCAAAAGTGTACTGGCGGGTCGGTGAGTGCGCGGCCTCGTCGTCGGAGGCTTTGGGCTTGGACTCGTAGGCCAGAGCGGCGTGGGCGCTGAGCAAGGCGCCGAGCAGTATCAGCAGGATGCGGATCATCATAGAGGTCTTCATTGGCAGTTCCTGGTGGTCATTCTATTGCGCGGTCGTAGCCAGCCGGCCCGGCGCCGGCTTCACCAAGCGGGCGAAGTGGGCATCCAGTTCGCCCAGCCCGTCGGTCTCACCGCCGTTGACCCGATCGGCCAACTTGAGCAGCTCGGAGCGGCTTTCATCATCGGCTTCGGCGTAGACCAGCTGCAGCTGATGATCGGCCAGTTCGGCACTCCAGCGGCTGCGCACCGCGGCCCAGAAGTCGGCGGTATTGCGCCAGTAGTCTTTGGCCTTGCCGAAATCGGCGCCGCTGACCCGGCGATACTCGTTGAAGCCGAACTCGCGGACCAGGGTACGGTCACGGCTGCCGGCGGCGCGCTGGGTCTTGGTGTTGTCCTGCTCGTGGGTCCAGCCGTTGGGGGTGATGGTGTGGCGGTTCTCGGCGTTGATCAGCTGATAGTCGCTGCGCTTGCTGTAGTCGCGTCGCGGCAGCGGTCGCCAGGTGCGGTCGGAGGTCCAAGTCGAAACCCCATAGCGGTGATTCCAGCGACCGCTGCCGGCGTAGCGCGGCGCGTCGTTGACGTCATAGGCGTACTGGGTCCAGGTGCCGGGCACCAGCGTCGCCTCGCGCTGCTTGCCGGCGAACTCGCCCAGCCCCCGATACTCCCAGTGCAGCGGCTGCTCATAGCGCCAGTCCTGACGCCAGTGTTTGACCACCGCGGCGCCCACCTGCAGCACGTGCTGCAGGACGATGCCGGCCTCGTCGTCCTGGACGACGACGACCCACTCGCGAGCGCCGCTGTGCTGATCGGGCTTGCGCGCATAGCCCGGCGCCAGCTGCACGGTTTCCTCGAAGTTGAAGCTGACCTCGAACTCACCAGCCATGGCCAGAATGGCGCGGCGGTCGCAGTCGCGCTTCGGCTCGTTCTCGGCGCAGCTGGGCAACGCACGCTCATCGGTCAACAGCTTTGCCGGCTTGCTCGCCACAGTCTCGGCCGCAGCGGTACTGGCGTTGGGCGCATAGCCCTGGGTGCTGGCGCAGGCGCCGAGCAGCAGGGTCATGGTCAGTGCGGACACGCGGACCGCAATGGAATCCAGCCCCCAGTTCTCATACCTGTCCGTAGCGAGGCCGCCGAGAACGCGGTGTGGTGCGGCGCGCGGACTGGAAGACCGTGCAGGCGTAGTCAGCACTACGTCAAGCGGGCTGGAGGGAGCACGCCGCGCCACCCAACGGAGATCGGCGGCCGCAGTAAGAGAGGTGTGAGAACTGGGGGCTAAGTTCATGATCAAAACTCCACGCTGAAGTTCATCGACAGGCTGCGCCCGGCGCGGGTGTAGCGATCGATCGCCGGGTCGGTGGCCGAGCGACCCTGCACATCTGCCCAGGTCCAGTATTTTTTGTCGGTGAGGTTGAAGATGCCGCTGTCCAGACGCATGCGGTCGCTGAAGTGCCAGGTCGCCAACAGGTCGAAGACGGTGTAGCCCGGCGCCTCGAACAGGGTGTCGCTGTCCAGCCGGTCCTTGCGGCGCACGGCGGTGGTCACCAGATCGACCTCAAAACGCCCCGAATCGTCGCGCCAGCCCAATCCGACCACCAGCGAGGCCGGGTCGACGCTGTTCAGCGGCGTATCGGTGGTTTCCACATCACCTCGGGCCTGCGCGTAGGCGGCGTTGAGTCGCCAGCCGTCCAGCGCATCGGACCAGTGCCCCAGTTCGAATGCCGCCCGCGCTTCGACGCCTTCGATGGTCACGTCATCCAGATTCTGCGACTGGAACAGCAGCAGGCCACTGTCCGGATCGACGCCGATGGCCAGCAGCGACTCGATGAAATCGTCGTAAT
>JAUIFV010000076.1 GCA_030430155.1 Gammaproteobacteria bacterium | reverse complement strand
TCGAAGCGGTAGGCGGTGATGAACAGATTCATTCCCATCGGCGCCAGGAACAATCCGATCTGCAGGCTGGCCAGGAACAGAATGCCGAAGTGCACCGGGTCCATGCCGTAGCCGGTGGCAATCGGCAGCACCAGCGGGGTCAGCACCACGATCGCCGGGTAGCCTTCCAGCAGCATGCCGAAGAACAGCAGAAACAGGGTCAGGGCAAGCAGGAACAGCCACTTCTGACTGACGTGGGCCTGCACCCAGTCGAACAGCTGGGTGGGGATGTCGGCGTCGATCATGTAGTTGGTCAGGGCGAAGGCGGCGCCGAGGATCAGCAGAATGCCGCCGACCAGCATCATCGATTCGCGGACGATGCCGGGCAGGCGGGTGAACTTGACCTCGCGGCGGATCAGCACCATGACCACGAAGACGTAGACGGCGGTCAGCGTCGCCGCCTCTGACGGTGCGATGCGGCCGGAGTAGATCCCGCCCAGGACCAGGAAAGGCAACGGAATCTCCCACTTGGCGTCGAGAATCGCCGTGCGCGCCTCACTCCAATCGAAGCGCCGCTCTTGTGCGGCCAGTTTCGGTGCCTGGGTGGCGGCGTAGATGGTCAGCACCACCAGCATCAGCACTCCGGGCAGTATCCCGGCCAGGAACAGATCCTCCACCGACACCGGCGGGTTGGTGTTGAGCTGCTGGGCGACGACGCCGTAGATGATCAGCGGCAGCGATGGCGCAAACAGCAGGCCCAGGCTGCCCGAGGCGGTGACCAATCCGAGGCTGAAGCGCTCGCTGTAGCGGCCCATCAGCAGCGCCGGGAAAATCACCGCGCCCAGGGCCACGATGGTCACCCCGGAGGCGCCGGTCAGCGCGGTGAACAGGGCGCTGGCCAGCAGTGCCACCGCGGCCAGCCCGCCGGGCATCCAGCCGACCAGAGCCTGGGTCAGACGCACCAGTCGCTTGGGCGCGTCACTTTCGCTGAGCAGATAGCCGGCCAGGGTAAACAAGGGAATGGCCACCAGCACCGGCATCTCGCCGAGCCGATTGATCTCCACCGCGACGATGGCCAGGTCGTAGCCTTGGGCGTAGAAGCCGAGCAGCGCAATGGCTGCGATCAGCGCGAAGAATGGCGCACCGAGCAGGGCCAGCAGCAGCAGCGCGGCGGCGATCAGCCAGATCATTGCGCCGATTTCCGCGGTTCAAAGCGCGGCGGCAGCACGTGGGCCAGGGCGTGCAGCGCCATCAGCGCAAACACGGCCGGCAGGATCGCCAGAGCCCACCAGTTCGGAACCCCGCCGAACAGCTCCATGCCGCCCTCGCGCTCCAGCTGCGCCAGGGTCCAGCTGGCCTGCGCCAGCACCGCGCAGATAGCGGAGGTGAACAGGGCAACGACGATGCGCGCGCCGTGACCCATCCAGCCGCTGAGCCGACGGGCGAGCACGTCGATGTGCAGCTGACGGCGTTCTCGCGTCGCCACCAGCGCCCCAACCAGCGCCAGCCACAGCGTGCCGGTGCGCATCAGCGGGTCCAGCCACAGCGGTCCGCTGCCATAGAGTCTAAAGCCCAGCTGCGCGGCGGCAGCGGCCAGCAGCCCCAGGCCGAGGACGGTCAACACCCCGTCTTCGATGCGGGCCACCACCCGCACAAACCTGGAAACCGGACGCATCAGGGCGCTTCGGTTTGGGCGTCGCGACCCCGGCGCAGCAGATCGAGCATTTCGGTGGAGATCCGGCCTTCGGCCTGCATGCGCTCTACCGTGCGGCTGCCCACCGCGCGCCAGGCTTGCGCCTCGGCTTCACTGGGCGCGACGATCTCGATGCCCTCCTTGATCAGGGTTTGCCGGGTCTGGCGGTCGTCTTCAGCGTTGCTTTCTTCCAACGCCTTGAATGCAGCACCGATCGCATCCACCGTGGCCTGCCGGTCGGCCTCGCTGAGGCGCTTCATCGCCTTGCTGTCGATGGCCAGGATGCCAACCGTGTAGGACACCGGCAGATCTACCAACATCTTTAGCTTGGTCGCCCACTGGAAGGCGATGGCGCCGGTGGTGGTGTTGCCGACGGTATCAATGAGCCCGGTTTGCAGACTGGTGTAGACATCGCCCAGGGCCAGCGGCACCGGTGTAATGCCGGCTTCGCTGAAGGCAATACGGCCGATCACGTCACCCTCGGGCACCCATACCTTGGTCGCCCGCATCTGCTCCTGGGTGGCGATGGGCTTGCTGCTCATCAGATAGATGAACCCGCCGCCGGTAATCCCAGCGGCGACCATGCCGTTGGCTTCGAAACCGGCCTTGATCTTCGGGTCGATCAGCGCCCGGGCGCGCCGGACCTGCTGCAGATTCTCAAACTGAAAGGGCAGGCCGTACACCGCAACGTCCGGATTGACGCTGCTCAGCTCGCTGGCGGTAAAGGCGCCACCCTGCAGCTGGCCCAGCTTGATCTTGCGCAGCACCGTGTCGGCGTTGCCCATCACTCCGCCGGGGAAGAATTTGAGCTTGACCCGGCCTTCGGTTTGCGTCTCCAGCGCCTCGCCGGCATCGCGCATGTGGCGCATCCAGGAGCTGCCTTCGGGCGCCAGCGTGGCGATCTTCAGGGTGGCGGCCAATCCCGTCGATGTCGCGCCGAGTAGCAGCAGGGCGGCAAGGGTGACGATGCCATGGCGATAGCTAACACTCATTCAAAATAGTCCTTGGAAGTGGCCTGCAGCGCCTGTGCCTGCTGCTGTGCCAGTGTGTTGGTCAGAGTCAGTCCAGGAACCCTCGGGTCGGCGCCAAGCGCCTCGGCCAGCAGCCGGTCGTGCAGCTCCTGATCAAAAACCAAGCGCGCGTATTGCCTGGCGTAATAGACCCGCACCATCTGGTTGCGACCGTCCGACAGCGCCAGCGCCTGTTCGAAGTAGTCCCTGGCGAGATCCGGCTTGCCGCCGTAGGCCGGCGGCAGCAGGGAGTTCATCACACCCAGATAGAGCTGTCCCTGGCCGCGCCTGTAGTCCGGATCCAGTTCAACTGCTTTTTCGATCACCCGCTGCGCCTTGGGAATGGCGGCGATCGCGTTCCAGTCGTCGGCGTGGGCCTGAATATAGCCTGCCCAGGCGGCGCCCAGACAGTGCAATTCGGCGGATTGATCGGGCGTGGCCGCGGTAATCCGCTGATCGACCTCTTCGAAAGTCAGCTCGGCGATGCCGCACCAGTCGGATTCGCTGTTGCAGGCGGCGCGCCCGGCGTAGTCGAGTGCCCGTGCGGCCAGGCGTTTACTGCGCTGCTGGTCATCGACGAAGCCGCCGGCATAGGCGCCGTAGAGGTCCGCAGCCAGACACAAACGCGCCGGATTGGGCTCACCGTCACTATTGAGCCCGTCCAGCAGCAGCAGATAGGCCGGCAGTCCCGCCTCGACGGTGGCAGGGTCGTCGTGATCGAGGATTCCGGCTGACAGCTGATCTCCCAGCCGTGCCGAGGCGCGATCGATCACCGCGGCACAGCCGCTGGTCAAGGTCAACGCAAGCACAACCGGTAGAGCGCGCAAGTAGGGCATCGCGGGAGGATCAGGATCAAAGCCTCGATTTTAAGCCAGCCTATGTGAACATTCGGGGTGGCCGGTCCCAATGATTGACTTCACCAACGGTCACGGAGCTGCCGGAGTCTGATGAAGACGGTCATCGCGTCGGGCTCCTCCGGCAGGTCGGGGAAGTCAGCGCGCAACCGGGCAATGATGCTCGGACTGGACAGGCGCAGAAAACTGTTGTGGGCCTTCTCCTCGGCCATGGTGGTAACTCTGGCCTGGGCCGGGTCGTGGCCCTTGACCAGCGCCAGCATGTCCTCGGCGGCGCGATTGTCAGGCTCTCGGTCCAGACTGAAGCCTAGATTGGTCTCGATGTAGTCATGACCGGGATAGACCAGCGTGTGCTCGGGCAGGCGCGCCAGTTGATCGACGAAGCTGGTATAGAGCGCCTCCACATTGCCACCGCCGCGCACGTTGCCGGCACCGGCGTTGAAAAGCGTGTCACCGGAGAACAACATCGGCTGCTCGGTGTGCGATCTCAGGCAGATGTGGCACATGGTGTGGCCGGGCGTGTCCAGACACTCCAATTCCACCGTCTTGCCGACCTTGATCAGATCACCGGCACGCACTCCGCGATCAACGCCGGGAATGCGGCTGCCGGCCTGATGGTGGGCGATGACCTTGGCACCGGTTGCGGCTACCACCTGCGGATTGCCGCCGATGTGATCGTGGTGCTCGTGGGTGTTGAGGATCTGGGTGATCTGCCAGCCGCGCGCCTTACTCAGCGCCAGCACCCGCTCGGCGTCCAGCGGATCGATTGCCAGCGCTTCACCGCTCTGCGGGCAGGCGAGCAGATAGTTGTAGTTGCGCAGGCTGTTACCAATCCACAGGCGTTCGACAAGCATGGCGGGGCCCTCACGTCGCTGCCAGGGATGCTACTACCTCCGGCTTGCAATCGATTTGACGTCGGGTCGGTCACACTTGAGCTTGAGGGCTGAGGGCTGAGGGCTGAGGGCTGAAAGCCTAGCTAGGGCTCAGGGCCCAGGGCCCAGGAAGAAGGGCAGGGCCCAGGAAGCAGGGCAGGGCCCAGGAAGAAGGGCAGGGCCCAGAGAGAATTCGCCGTCGAATGCGTTGCCGAATGGAGTCGAGACATGAGCACCTACAACCCACCCGCAGTGTGGACCTGGAACAAGGACAACGGCGGCAAGTTCGCCAATATCAATCGGCCGATTGCCGGTGCCACCTTCGAGCAGGAGCTGCCGGCGGGAGAGCATCCGCTGCAGTTGTACTCGCTGGCCACGCCCAACGGGGTCAAGGTCACCATCATGCTCGAGGAACTGCTGGCACGAGGACACGCTGGCGCCGAGTACGACGCCTGGCTGATCGACATCAATGAGGGTGCGCAGTTCAGCAGCGGCTTCGTCGCAGTCAATCCCAATTCGAAGATTCCGGCACTGCTTGATCGCAGCGCGGACAAGCCGCAGCGGGTGTTCGAATCCGGCGCCATCCTGCTCTATCTGGCCGAAAAGTTCGGCGAGTTTCTTCCTGCCGATCCCTCCGCGCGTACCGAATCGCTCTCCTGGCTGTTCTGGCAGATGGGCAGCGGACCCTATCTGGGCGGCGGCTTCGGACATTTCTATGCCTACGCGCGGGAGAAATTCCAGTACCCGATTGACCGTTTTGCCATGGAAGTGAAACGGCAGCTGGACGTCCTCGATCGCCGCTTGGCGGAAAGCCGCTACATCGGCGGGGACGAGTACAGCATCGCCGATATGGCGATCTGGCCCTGGTATGGCGCGCTGGCCCGCGGCGTGCTGTATGACGCTGCGGAGTTCTTGCAGGTGCAGGAGTATGCGCACGTCCAGCGCTGGACCGAGGAGATCAAGCAGCGGCCGGCGGTGCAGCGCGGGCGGATGGTCAATCGCTCATGGGGTGACCCGAATGAGCAGGTGCGGGAACGGCACGCGGCCAGCGATTTCGACAACAAAGGGCCCAGGGAGTAGGGCCCAGGGCCCAGACGGCTGATGCGGCCCCTGCGCAGCGCGCCGGGGGCCGCATCCTTTCCGAACTAGGGAGTCCCTAGAAGCCGCGATCGCCGGAGATGATGTCGCCGAGGCCACCCAGCACCGAGCCTTCGCCGCGGTCGCGGCCACCGCCTTGCGGTGCAGCGGCGAAGATGCGGCCGGCCATGCGCGAGAAGGGCAGGGATTGGATCCACACCTTGCCCGGTCCGGTCAGCTTGGCGAAGAAGGCGCCTTCGCCGCCGAAGATCATCGACTTCACGCCGCCCACCTGCTCGATGTCAAAGTTGACCCCGTCGGTAAAGGCGACCACGCAGCCGGTATCCACGTGCAGGGTTTCACCGGCGCCAAGTTCGCGCTCGGTGATGGTGCCGCCGGCGTGGACAAAGATCTGCCCGTCGCCCTCCAGTTTCTGCATGATGAAGCCTTCGCCACCGAACAGCGCGGTCATGATCTTGCGCTGGAAGAAGATGCCGATCTGCACGCCCTTGGCGGCGCACAGGAAGGAGTCCTTCTGGCAGATGATGCGGCCGTTGAAGTTGCTCAGGGTCATCGGCACCACGGTGCCCGGATAGGGCGCGGCAAAGGCGACGTGGGCCTTGCCGCTGTGGCCGGTATGGGTGAACACGGTAGTAAACAGACTCTCACCGGTGACCAGACGTTTGCCGGCGCCGACCAGCTTGTCCAAAAAACCACCCGAGGCGGCCTGCTGGGAACCGTCGCCGAAGACGGTTTCCATCTTCACCACCGGGTTCTTGTACATCATCGCGCCGGCTTCGGCGACGCAGCTCTCGCCGGGGTCCAATTCGATCTCAACGAACTGCACGTCCTCGCCGAAGATCTTGTAATCGATCTCGTCGCTGCGCCCGCCGGCCTGCAGGCCCACTGCCGGCGGCGCGCTCATCGCGGTGCCGGGGGTGGCGCTGGCGCCGCTGAGTTCGGCCACATGCGCTACCGGCAGCCATTCGGCAAAGCCTTGGCGCCAGCAGTGACCATCCGGGCGCTGCTGCGCCTGGCGGATCGCGGCGGTGTGATCCAGCGGTCCGATCTGCTGGCCGTCGTAGCTGAAATACCACTGATGCATAAGCGAACTCCTATTGCTTCAAGGTCTGCTCGATGTTGCGACAGGTTTGTTCATCCAGGCCGAGCACGCCGGCCAGCGAGGCCAGCCAGTTGCGCTCGTCTTCGGTGTCGATGGTGATGGCGATGACTGCGGCGGCGTAGAGGTCCGGGGCGATCTGCGGCCGGGCGCGCTGAGCGATCTGGGCCATGGTCGGGGGCTGATCCATCGCCGCCAGCAGCTGTTTGCGCGAGGCAGGATCCAGATCCAGCTGCATGGCGCGCTCCAGCACCGCGGCGCGCTCGTCGCTGTCCAACAAGCCGTCGGCGTGTGCGGCGGCGATCATGACTTCGACCATCAGCATCAAGTCGCCGTCGCGCTGGGCCACCGGGTCCACGCTGGGCGCCGGCGATGCCGTCATGGGGGGCGGTGGCGGCGGCGGTGGTGGGCCACCCGAGGTCGGTGGTGCCGGCGGCATTCCCGCCAGCGGCTGCGGCTGCGCTTGACCCTGCTTGTGCTGATAGTGCTCGAAGGCGGCGAATGCCACGCCCAGCAGTCCCATGCCGACCTGCGCCTTGCCCACGCCGAGTCCGCCGAGCATTGAACTTTTCTTCGAACGCCGTCGACCGCCGCCCATGCCGCCGCTCAGCAGGCTACCCAACAGCCTTTCCACGTTCATCCGCGCGCATCCGATTGTAGGGGTCGCGTATTGTAGCCGGCTGCGAGCGCGGGATGTCCGGCTTGTGACTGCGCGCAGGCCGGTGCCACAATTGCGGGCTTGTCTCCACATCGGTGTACAGATGGTTCTCTGCCGCCGCGGTTACCGCCGTCTACTCAGTATTGATCTCCCGCCGCGTGGCTAATCCGGTCTCACGCGCGCGCCCCAGCCAGATGCTCAAGGCGCTACGGTTTTCGCTGCAGGGATTGCGCGCGGCGGTACAGCACGAGGCCTCGTTTCGGCTGGAGGCACAGCTGGCGCTGGTGCTGATTCCGCTGGGTTTGTACCTGGGCAGCACAGCCGTTGAGCGCATCCTGATGGTCGGTTCGGTGCTGCTGGTGATGATTGCCGAGCTGCTCAACGGGTCGGTGGAAGCGGTGGTTGACAAGACTACGCCGGAGTTTCACGAGTTGGCCGGTCGGGCCAAGGACATGGGATCGGCCGCCGTGTTTCTGTGCATGCTCAACGTGCTGCTGACCTGGGGCCTGCTGCTGGTCCCGCGCTTGCTATCGTGAGCGGGCGCTAAGGCATGGAAGCGCTGTTCACTAGCGAGGCGCTGGTCGCCCTGATCACCCTGACCGCGCTGGAAATCGTCCTCGGTATCGACAACCTGGTCTTCCTGTCGATCGTCACCGGCCGTTTGCCGCCGGAGCAACGGCCCAGCGCGCGACGTTGGGGTCTGGCATTGGCCTGTGGTACCCGCATCCTGCTGCTGCTGAGCCTGGCCTGGTTGGCGGGGATGACTCATTCGCTGTTTGCGGTGTTCGGCTATGAATTCTCGATTCGCGACCTGGTGCTGATCATTGGTGGATTGTTCTTGCTTGTCAAAGCGACGATGGAGATCCATGACGCAGTCGAAGGTGAGGAGGGTGAGTTGGTCGCGCGACCGGCGCCCACCTATGCCAGCGCGATCACCCAGATCGCCATTATCGACATTGTGTTTTCACTGGATAGCGTGATTACGGCCGTGGGCATGGTGGACATCATTCCGGTGATGGTGCTGGCCATACTCACCGCGGTGGCGGTGATGCTGCTGGCTGCCAACTCCATCGGCGAATTCATCGAGCGCCATCCCAGCATCAAGATGCTGGCGCTGTCCTTTCTGATCCTCGTTGGCGTGGCCTTGATCGCCGATGGCTTAGATTTCCATATCCCTCGGGCCTATTTGTATTTTGCGATGGCATTTTCCGCTGGTGTGGAGGCACTCAACATGGCCGCGCGTGGGCGCCGCAGGCGTCCGGTGGACGGCGAGTAGATGAGCGCAAAGCGCGCCATCCTGTGGCTGCGTCGTGATCTAAGACTGGACGATCACCGCGCTCTGGCGCAGTTGCTCAGCGATGGCTATGAGCCACTGCCGGTTTACATCCATGAGCCGGAGGAAGAGCAGCCTTGGGCGCCCGGTGCGGCCAGCCTGTGTTGGCTACATCACAGTCTGAGCCGACTGGGTGATGATCTGCGTGCGCTGGGTTCGGATCTGCTGCTGCAGCGTGGACCTAGTCTGGACACGCTGCTGCATCTGGCTGAACAGAGCGGCGCGAAGGCCGTTTATTGGCACCGCCTTTACGCGCCCGCCATCGTTGAACGCGACAGCCGGATCAAGGCGGAGCTGCGCAAGGCTGGTTTGCGGGCCGAGAGCTGCTCCGGGCATGTGTTGGCCGAGCCGGATCACCTGCTCAACAACAGCGGCGGCCCGTATCGGGTGTTCACCCCCTACTGGCGGACGCTGGCCGGGCGGCTGGACGACCTCGGTGAGCCGCTGCCGGCGCCGAAGTCACTGCCCGCGATACCCAAGCTTGCGGGTCTGGCGCTGGAAGAGCTCGGGCTGTTGCCGAAGATTAGCTGGGATTCGGGTTTTTACGATCACTGGCAACCCGGTGAGACGGGTGCCCACGCCGCGCTGCAGCGCTTCGCCGAATGTGCGCTGAAGGACTATGCCGACGACCGGGATCGGCCTGATCGCCAAGGGACCTCAGCGCTTTCGCCCCATCTGCACTTCGGCGAAATCTCGGTGCGGCGCATCGTCGCCGAACTCGGTGCCAATCCGGGTGCAGAGCCCTATCTGCGCGAGCTGGGCTGGCGCGACTACTCCTACTATTTGCTGCGCCATTTCCCTGAAACCACCGATCAGCCGTTGAATCAGCGTTTCGCCGATTTCGACTGGGTGGAGCCGGACTTCAACAAGCTCGACGCCTGGCAGCGTGGTCAGACCGGGATCCCGATCGTCGATGCAGGGATGCGCCAGCTTTGGCACAGCGGCTGGATGCACAACCGGGTGCGGATGATCGTCGCCTCGCTGTTGACCAAAAACCTGCGCTACCACTGGCTGCACGGGGCGCGCTGGTTCTGGGATACGCTGCTGGACGCCGATTTGGCCAGCAACTCGCAGGGCTGGCAGTGGACCGCGGGCACCGGCGTCGATGCCGCGCCCTACTTCCGCATCTTCAATCCGGTGACCCAGGGCGAACGCTTCGATCCGGACGGCACGTACGTGCGCCGCTGGGTGCCGGAGCTGGCCAAGGTCAGCAACCGCTACGTCCATCAGCCGTGGAGCGATGGCGGCGTGAGCGGCTATCCGCAGCCCATCGTGGATCTCAAACGCAGCCGCGCTGAGGCGCTGGATGCGTTCAAAGCGCTGAAAAAGGAAGGCTGAAGGACCGTCCGCTGCGTGGCGCAGGTTGACGTCAGCCCAGCAAACGTGCCAGGACGATCACCGCGAGCACGGTCAGCCACACCACCAGCACCCGCCAGACCAGCTGCAGCGCCTGCTCGGCGACCAGCTCACGCGGGTTGCCGCCTTCCACCTCATCCACATCGTCGTACTCGATGCAGGCCATGCCGGTGGCGGTCAGAAAGCCCAGGTCCAGGTGCAGCAATCCCTGACCGTGGCTGGCATGGTGCTCACGCCAGGCCTTGCTTACCGCGTTGAAATCGCCCGCCAGGGCCAGGGCCCAGGTCATCGCCTGTGCGGGTATCCAGGCCAGAGCCTCGTACATCCGGCGCGCGGCGTCGGCCTGCGGCTGCGGCAGCTTGCCGGCAAAGCCGGCACTGTCGGCAAACAGCTGGATCAGCCTAAATCCCAGCGCCGCGGCCGGGCCGAAAATAACAAACCAGAACAGCACCCCAAACCAGCGCTTGAGGGCCTGATGGAAGACCAGTTCGACGCGGTCGGCGGGCTTGCTGATGTCGTCATCGGCACCCAACGCGGTAAGCGCGCGCTGGCGCAGCTCGGGATCGGTGGCGGTGACCAGATCGGCGACATCAGCGTCCAGATCGCGCGGCCCCCAGCTGTAGTAGAGGATCACCGCCGAAAGCAGCAGGCCGATCAGGCCGAAGATCGCCCCGGCCAGCAGGTTGTAGACCACCAGCACCGCCAACACCGGCAGACCGACGCTGATCAGCAGCCCCAAACCGTGGGTCCACAGCGCGTTGAGCTCCAGTCGCTCCGACAGCGTGGTCACCCAGCGCCTGAACCAGTCGTAGTCGCGCAAGCGGGTCAGCTCCGGCGCGGCCGCGCTGACTCCTATCACCACCAGAACGATCAACAAGCTGAGGGCCATGGGCTGTGCGACTACCGCTGCTGAGGTTGGAAGCATTGTAGCTCAGCGGAAGAGGGCCCAGGGCAAAGGCCAAGGGCACAGGGCTCAGGGCCCAGCGCCCAGCGCCCAGCGCTCGGGGCCTCCAACCGCCGCACGCCTTTCTGGGCCCTGGGCCCTGAATCCTGGGCCCTGAATGGCGGCAACAGCGCCCGATACTAGACGTATAGACGTCTATACGGCTATTATCCGCCCACACCTTCCGTGGAGCCGCCGCCATGAGCACCTTTGCCCCCGCCACTCGCGCCGTTCGTGCGGCCATCGACACCGATACCGCGCACGGCGCCATCGTGCCGCCGCTGTGTCTGTCGAGTAACTTCAGTTTCGCCGACTTCGCCACCCCCAGACGCTACGACTACACCCGCTCCGGCAATCCAACCCGAGACGCACTTGCCGAGGCGCTGGCCGAGTTGGAAGGTGGATATGGCGCGGTAGTGACCTGTACCGGAATGGCGGCGGTGACCCTGGCCCTGCAGCTGGTGCCCGAGGGTGGCCTGCTGGTTGCGCCGCACGATTGCTACGGCGGGACATGGCGGCTGTTCGACACCCTCGCCAAGCGCGGCCGCTTTCGCCTCAAGCTGGTAGACCAGGGTGATCTGGAGGCTGTACGCAACGCATTCAGCGAGAAAGTGGATTTGCTGTGGATAGAAACGCCAAGCAATCCGCTGCTGCGGGTGGTGGATCTGCGCGCCCTTTGCGAACTCGCCCATGCGGCAGGCACCCGAGTGCTGGCCGACAACACCTTCCTTTCGCCGCTATGGCAGCAGCCGCTGCAGCTGGGCGCGGATCTTGTGTTGCACTCCACGACCAAGTATCTCAATGGCCACAGCGACGTGGTCGGCGGCGCCATCGTCAGCAGCAGCAAGGCGCTGCATGAGGAGTTGGCCGAATGGAACAACTGTTTGGGCTTGAGCGGGGCGCCTTTCGACAGCTATCTGACCCTGCGCGGGCTGCGCACGCTGTCGGCACGACTGCGCGTGCATGCCGAGAACGCCCAATGCATCGCCTCACGTATCGCTGAGCATCCGGCCGTGCGCCGGGTCTATTTCCCCGGCTTGAGCAGCGACCCCGGCCACGCTCTGGCGCAACGCCAGCAGCGCAGCTTCGGCGCCATGCTGAGCTTCGAGTTGCACGGCGGACAGGCTCAGGTTCGTGCGTTGCTGGACGGATTGCGCTGCTTTTCCTTGGCCGAGTCGCTCGGCGGCGTGGAAAGCCTGATCGCCCACCCGGCAACGATGACCCACGCTTCGATGAGCGCCGAAGCCCGGGCCGTGGCCGGGATCAGCGATCAGCTGCTGCGTCTGTCGGTGGGAATCGAGGATGCGGATGATTTGCTGGCCGATCTGCTCGCGGGCCTGGATCGGGCGGCGGCTTCGGCGATTCGTAGAGTGGCTTAGCGGGGTCGGCGCTTGGGTCGGGGGGGGCTGAGCCTCCGACTTTGTCGCAAGTTTGGGAGTTGGCTTGTTGAGGGCCCAGGGCCCAGGGCTTAGGGCCCAGGAGATCAAGAGCGCGATTCCGACTTCATCGCAAGCTTGGGAGATGGTCTTTTGAGGGCCCAGGGCTCAGGGCCTAGGGCCCAGAAGATCAAGAGCACGACTCCGACTTCATCGCAGGATTGGCAGTTGGCTATTTGAGGGCCCAGGGCCCAGGGCATAGGGCCCAGGAGATCAAGAGCGCGACTCCGACTTTATCGCAAGTTTTGCAGTTGGCTTTTCGAGGGCACAGGGCGCAGGGCTCAGGGCTCAGGGCCCAGGAGATCAAGATCGAGCGGGATTGTTGCTCTTCTGGGCCCTGGTCCCTGGGCCCTCCAGCCGTGCCCTACAAGTTCACACTGTTCCCACCGTGCCTGCACTCCCCACCGGCTTCGTCACAGGCCTCGAGCGCGTGCAGGATGGCGCAATGTTCGCGGTCGCCGCCGGCGCAGACGTCGATGGTGCGCTGCAGTTCGGCGGCGATGGCATTCAGTTCACGCAGCTTGTTCTGCACTTCGCGCAGATGCACACGGGCCAGCTGATCGACCTCGCTACAGGACAACTTGGGGTCCTCGGCCAGCTGCAGCAGGCCGCGGATCTCATCAATACTAAAGCCCAGCTCGCGCCCTCGAGCGACGAAGTGCAGTCGCCGCACGTGGTCATCGCTGTAGTGCCGGTAGCCATTTGGCCCCCGCTCAGGGGCGGGAAGCAGACCGACCCGCTCGTAGTAGCGGATGGTTTCGATGTGACAGCCGCTGCGGCGTGAAGCTTCCCCGATACGCATGCTTGACCCTGTAGCTACTACAGGCATTAGGATCGCTGATCATGAACGATCAATCCACTACGGGCTGCGGTTGCCACGATACTGCCGCCACCTTGTCGTCCAGTCATGATCGCGCCCTGCGGCGGGTGCTGATGATCGTCATGGGCATCAACCTGGCCCTGTTTGCGGTGGAGTTCATCGCTGCATATCTGATTGGCTCAAGCGCGTTGCAGGCCGATGCTTTGGATGCCTTCGGCGACGCCAGCGTCTACGCACTCAGTCTATTCGTGGTCGGGCGCTCGCTGCGCTGGCGAGCCGGTGCCGCCTTGCTCAAGGGCATCATTCAGGGCCTTTTCGGCTTGCTTGTGCTGTTTGAGGTCTACCGACGACTGCGCGGTGAGGTGGTACCGATTGCGCCGTGGATGCTGGGAATGGCGATCGTGGCGCTTGCGGCCAATCTCAGCTGCTTCTGGCTGTTGCTGCGCTATCGCAATCAGGACCTCAATCTGCGCTCGGTCTGGCTGTGTACCCGCAACGATGTGCTCAGCAACATCGGAGTGATCATCGCCGCAGGCGCGGTGGCCTACAGTCAGAGCAATCTGCCCGACGCGGTCATCGGTACTTTGATCGCGATGATCTTCTTGCACACCTCTGCGACGGTGATCAGGCAGTCCTGGCGCGAGCTGTGGCCCGACGGCGGCGCGGCAACAAGCCGATGAGCAAGAGCTCCATTAGCGCATTCGATCGCGAATGGCTGCTGGCCCAGCGCCGGCGCGCAGAGGGCAATCATCAGGCCGCTTTCGCCCATCTGGAGCGCGCCCATATCCTTGGGCAGCGCCACACTTGGCTGCACTTCAAGACCCACGCCGCAATGTTTCTGCTGGGATGGCAGCGGCGCAGTTTGGCGGAGCTGTTGGGACAGCCGCCGCGGATGCTGGCAGCGCTGCTGTTCAGCCGGATCTGGGTGCCGGCCGGCAATACTGGCGGTGCCAATGTGAGCGCCTTCAAGCCGATGCCCATTCCGACCGATCTGCGCGCGCTACTCGATCAGCGGTAGCCACGGACTGATCCATCATTCAATCCAGTCCGCCGATGGCGTAGTCTTGCCCGACCTCAAAATCGCCACGAGCCCCCATGTCGAGAACGATTGCTGCCATCGCCCTGTGTCTGTCCGCCCCCGCATTGCTGGCGCAGGCGCTGCCCGATCGTCGTTTTGGCGAAATGGAACAGATCATCCAGCGCGAGCAATGGTTCAGCGAGATACGCGCATTGGATCAGCGGAGCGATCCCGCGGCGCTACGCGCCCGAGCCGCCGAGCAGGTCAAAGTTGATCGGGCCTCGACTCGCGGGGCGATGGCAAGCTGGCAGATGCTCGGACCGTCGCCGATGACCATGCTCAACTGGACCATGGGTCGGGTCGCCGGTCGGACCAGCGCCCTGGCGGTCGATCCGCGCAACGATGACGTGCTGTATCTGGCTACCGGCTCGGGAGGGCTATGGAAAAGTGCCGACGGCGGCGGCTTCTGGGTGGAGCTGTTCGGTGCCATTGGTACGCAGGCCATCGGCGCACTGCATCTGGAGCCCGGCAACCCTGACCACCTCTGGGTGGGCACCGGCGACCGTACCCAGAGCTGCACCGGCTATTTCGGTCAAGGGTTGTATTACTCGACCGACGGCGGCAGCAGCTTTGTGGCCAGGAACGGCAGCGGGGCAGGGGAACTGACTCTGACCACCATCAACGCCGTCGCCACCAAGCCGGATGACCCTGCCGTGGTGCTGGTCGGTGGTGACCGCTATTGCAATCCGGGCCCCGGCTCCAGCCCGGGCGGTATTTTTCGAAGCGACGACGGTGGCGCCAGCTGGACCATGGTGCTGGCAGGCGCGGTCAACGATGTGTTCTTTGCCCCGGGCAGCACACAGATCGTCTACGCCGCGGCCAGCGCCGGGCTGTACCAGTCCACCGATGCCGGGCTGAACTGGACCCCGATCAACAACGGTTTCACTCCGGAGGCGCGCAACCGGCTGGCCATCTCGGCATCGGATCCGAACGTGCTCTACGCGCTCAACACCGACCAGCTGTATCGCTCCGTCGACGGCGGCGCCAGCTTCAGTCTGCGCAACAACGATGCCTGCGAAGGGCAATGCACCTACAACCTGGTCACCGCGGTCAGCCCCTTCGACGCCGACGAAGTGCTGGTCGGTACCATCCGCCACGCCAAATCCACCGATGCCGGCAGTAACCTGATCATTCAGACCTCAACCTGGGGCGGCGGCCAGGCGGTGCACCAGGACACCCACGTCCTGGTCTACTCGGTCAATCAGAGCGGGCGCTTCTGGGTCGGCACCGACGGCGGGCTGTGGCGTACCGACGACGGCGGTGGCACCTACACCAATCTGAACGGCAATCTCAACATTACCCAGTTTTACGACGTGGCTACCGATCCCACCGATCCGACTCGGGTCTTCGGCGGCGCACAGGACAATTCCTCTTTGGCGCGGTTGGGTGGCGATCTGCTGTGGAACGTGACCCGAGTCACCGGCGATGGATTTATGAACGCGGTTGATCCGCTCAATCCCTCGATCGTGATTCAGAATGGTTATCCGAGTGGCGGCTTTCCGAGCATTCACCGTTCGCTCAGCGGCGGTGCGGTGGGCAGTCTGCAGACCCTGCCCGACACCGGGTTGATCAA
This sequence comes from Gammaproteobacteria bacterium, assembly GCA_030430155.1. Taxonomy (GTDB): domain Bacteria; phylum Pseudomonadota; class Gammaproteobacteria; order Xanthomonadales; family SZUA-5; genus SZUA-5. Next base: position 6,503 of record JAUIFV010000076.1, on the reverse strand, counting down.
CAACGACGGCTACCGTTTCGTCACCCCGATGGGTATCGTTGCTGGCGCGGCCGGGCAGTCCAGCCAGCTGTTCATCACCGGTCGCAATGTCTACCGGGCGGCGATAGACCAACCGCAGGGCAGCTTCAGCTGGACCCGGGTCAGCGATGCCAATCTGCCCAGCACGCCGAACACGGTCTATCCATTTCGCCACGGCGGGGCGCTGAAGGTGCTGGCCGGCAGCACCACGGGGCGGGTGTTTCGCTGCGACAACGCGATGGCGAGCTGCAGCTTCGTCGAGATCACCGGCAGTATCGCCGGCAGCGGCGCGATCACCGATTTCGCTCAGGACCCGCAGCAGCCGCAGCGCGTCTACGTGACTCGCGCCGACTTCACTGGCCCCAGACTGTATGTCTCCGACAACCTGGGCGATCTGTGGACCGCCGTGGGCGGCGGTCTGCCGGAAGTCCCGGCCAATGCGGTGGCGGTCGACCCGCTGACTGCCGGGCGGGTTTTCGTCGGCACCGATGTGGGGGTGTACGTCAGCGAAGACGGCGGGCTCAGCTTCGCGCCCTTCGACGCCGGCATGCCTGTAGGCGCGGTGGTGACCGATCTGGAAATCGACAACAATCCCTACTCCCTGGTCGCCGGCACTTACGGCCGCGGCGCCTGGCTGCATGAGTTGGTGGACCTGGAGCGAATCCTGGTCGACGGGTTTGAGGTCCTGCTGCCCTAGTCCGATCACAGATCGGAGCCACAACAAAAAGAGCGCGCCGTCGCTTAGAACGTTCATGAAAAATTCGGGCTAGAAGTCTGCGCGGCAGACTTCTTGCGGAAACTATTGCGCGTTTGTCGGGACTAAGATCAACTCCGCCCAAGGCGTTCACATCCGTTGAGGTTCTATGACACTGCGTCGGTCGTTGCTAGTTCTGCTGCTTTGCATGCTGGCGAGCCCGGTTTGGGCCTCGATCAGGAACTTCCCTACCAACATCAGCCAGCAGGGGCCGTGGTTCATCCTGGTTCAGGATCAATGGATCAACGGTTGCCAAGGCAGCTTCGAGATCGAAGTGACGGCCAGCACTATCGACATCCACGCCGTCCCTTTTGCTGGTGCGCCCGGTGACTTCTGTGCTGCCGTCATCGTGCCCTTCCAGTATTGGGTCAACCCCCGCGATTCGGCTGGCGCCGACTTTCAGTTCGATTCTAGCGTGACGGTGAACTTCCACTTCGACGGTGAGCTGCGTAGCACCGAACAGGTGGTGTTCAACGAGTTGGGCAATACGCCGACGCGGGTCCAGACCGGCAGCTGGGTGACGAGTCTGCAGAACCACGGGCTGTTCATCGATCGGCAGGGCGATGTGATGACCATGGCGCTGTTCGACTACGACGGCAACGGCGATGCCACCTGGTCTTACGGCGTAGGGACCATCGACGGCAATGTGCTTTCAGCCGAGCTGTACAGCTACGGCGAGATCGTCTGCGTCACCGAGCCCTGCGACCGTACCGCGCCCATACGCCGCGGTCAGGTGACCATGTTGGTGTTCGAAAATCAGCTGCTGGCGACCTATGTGGACGCGCTGCCCAGCCCCAGCGTGGTATTCACCACCATGGTCTACGACCGGCTGGACTTCCAGCGACCGCCTGAACTGAACATTCCAAATCGCCAGCCGCTGCCGGATTTGGTCGGTGATTGGATCGGTGGCATGACCGGCGATGCGGTCCGGCCGGACGATCTCCGTGCTGTCAGCATCAGCTTTGGGGGCGGCACCGGTATAGGTACGATCAACGAGTGGGTTTTCGACGTCAGCACTACGGCCTCAGGCGAGTATCTCTACAGTATCTTCTGTACCGACATCGACCAGAGCAGGGCGCCTCGATGCCGCGTCGTCGGTTATTTCTTTGGCGACTACTCCTGCGCTACCGATTTCGCATATCGGTCCGTCGGTGTTGATCGACTGCAGTCGGCCGCTGCCTGCGCTGGCCCGGAGGGTAGTACCGAATCGACCTTCCATTTGTATCGGGCTGACGACTAGCGCCCATTCGTATTCAGTTGCCGGCCCAGGGCGCGTTGCCCTGGGCCCGTGGTCAAACTCGGCTATATCGGTGCAAGTCGCTCACTGTCCCTTCGGGCAATGACAGTGTCCGGTCGGTCCCATTGCGCCAAAACCGGCGGCAGTCGCGCCGCGGTGGCCGTGGCGCTGCCAATAGAACTGCGGTGGGGATTGCTCGGACGGGGCTAGCCGGGCCATCGTTTCCGAGTCGTAGAGCGCACCGTTGATCATGGTCATGCTGACCTGCTCCAGATCGTACAGATCGGTCAGCGGATTGCCGTCGATGACGATCAGATCGGCCAGCTTGCCCATTTCCAGACTGCCGATGTCCTGATCCAAACCCAGATAGCGCGCGCCGGCGATGGTGCCGGCCTCCAGCACCTCGGCGTTGGACATGCCGCCCTGGGCAATCAGCCACATCTCCCACAGCGTGCCCAGACCCTGCATCTGGCCGTGGCCACCGACCTGTATGGCCACCCCGGCGTCGTGCAGATCCTTGAGCGATTCGGCCACGGTGCGGTGGTAGTACTGATCGGTAGGCGCCATCGGCCTGCGAATCGCGCGCGCGTCGATCAACTCGCGCGGGAAGAACCGCAGCAAGCGCTCCTTCTTCCACACCTCGGTGTGCTGATAGAACCAGTACTCGCCGCTCAAGCCCCCATAGGACACCACCAGTGTCGGTGTGTTGGGAACATTGGTGCGTGACCACAGGCCGACCATGTCGGCGTAAAGAGGGGCCACCGGCAGGTTGTGTTCCACCCCGGTGGCGCCGTCGATGATCATCGACAGGTTGTGGAAGAAGGTGCTACCACCCTCCATCACCACCAGCATATCCAACTCCTGCGCGGCCTGATTGATCTGCTGACGCTGATCGCGGCGCGGCTGGTTGTAGCTCTTCACCGACCACGCGCCCTGCGCCTTGAGCCGCTTGAGGTGATCCCGGGCGTCGTCGAGGCTGTCGACCTTGGCTTTGAAGTCGCCATCGGCGCCGTAGAGGATGGTTCCGGTGGAGTAGACCCGCGGGCCGACTATCACCCCGCTGCGCACCATCTCGGCCTGGGTGAACACCTCCTGGGTGTTGGCGGAGGGGTCGTGCATGGTAGTGACGCCGTAGGCGAGGTTGGCGAAATAGCTCCAGTTCTGCTGCGGCGACGGCCCATTGTGGAAATGGTTGGCGTGAGCGTGTACGTCGATGATGCCGGGCATGATGGTCTTGCCGGAGACATCGAACTGTTGCGCCGTATCCGGTATCTGCACCGCGTCCTTCGCGCCAATGGCGGCGATGCGATTGCCCTCGATAAGCACTGTGCCGTTCTCTATGACCGCGCCTTGGTCCTGAGTGATCAGCCGCGCGCCGACCAGCGCGATGGTCCCTTCAGGGCGGTGGGTGCGCAGCTGCAGGTCAATGTCGACCACCGCCAATTCATTCGCTTTGGGCAGCTCTTTGGGGGCGCTGGGGAGGAAGGCAAAGCTGTCGCTCAAGTCGCGGCTGTAGTAGCGCGGTCCGACCAGCCAGTGCAGCGCGCTGCTGTCGTGCGACCAGTGCAGATACTGTCCGGCTTCGCCGGAGACCTTGGTGATGGGAATGGCCTTGCTCTCGCTGCCCAGTTCCACCATTTTGCCGGTTTGCGGAAACGGCGCCACGTAGGCGTCGTAGAGCTCGGTCCAGGCGATCCACTTGCCGTCCGGGCTGGGGATCAGCTGATTGGCGTATTTCAGCTTGAAGTGCTCACGCGGCTCGGCGCCGGCCAGGTCGACGCTCTTGTAGTGCTTCTCCAGCCCGCCGCCAGTGAGAAAGTGAACGCGCTTGCTGTCGGCCGAGAAGCGCGGATCATAGCCATCGCGAGAAACCCGGGTTGGGGTGCCGCCGACTGCCGGCACCCAATAGATGCCGCGTTCCAGGCCGAAGCGGAAGTCGACCAAGCCGCCGCCGGCCTGTTTGCTCCAGACCACCATCTGGCTGTCAGGGGAGAAACGCGGATCAAAATAGAAGCCCGGCTGCAGATTGAGTTCCAGGCGGGCGCCGCTGGCCAGGTCCAGCCGCACCACCTGGCTCAGTTCGCGGTCGGTGAAGCGCACATAGACCAGCGCCGAGCCGTCCGGCGCATAGTCCGGGCTGTATTCAAAGGCATCGTCGCTGGACAAGCGCGTCGGCGTGCCGTTGGGCAGGGCCATGCGGTACAGGTGGCCGGCAGAGTGGAAGACGATCTCGCTGCCGTCCGGACTGCGCGCCACGTCGCGAATCATCATCGAGCGGAACTGCTCCTGATTGATCCGCCGCTTGCTGTGCACCGGTTGGTCCAGCATCTGGTCGACCTTTGCCGTAAACGGGATCTCGCTGGGTTCACCTGACTTCGCATCGACCCGCCAAAGCTTGCCTTGCGCCCAGATCACGATCGCCGAGCTGTCCGGCAGCCAGCCGAAGTTCGGATACAGACCGAAGATCGCCCAGGCTTCCTGCTGGTCGTGCGACAAGCCGTCCCATAGCGTGGTGGTCTCACCGCTGCGCAGATCGAACAGGCTCAGCACCGATTGATCGCGAATGCGGCGCACAAAAGCCAGATGGCGGCCATCGGGGGAGGGCTGCGGTCGTACCGCGCCGCCGGCCAAACGAACCAGATCGATCAGCTCACCGCTTTCCCGGTCCAGTCGGCGGATGGCGTAGATGGTGCCGTTGGGATCCTTGTTGTATTGGAAGGTGGGGCCCGGGCTGACGTCCTCGCTGAAGTACAAGTACTTGCCATCAGGGGATAAGGCCGGCTCGCCGGCGTCTTGTTGCTCATTCTTGCGCTTGGTCAGCTGCAGACCCTCGCCACCGCCGACGTGATAGAGCCACATCTCACCGGCGCCCAGCGAGCGCAATTCAGTGAAGTGTTTGCGGCCGACCAGGTATTGCCCGTCCGGCGACCAGTAGGGATTGTTCAGCAGCCGGAATTTCTCGCTGGTCAGCGCTTTGGACGCGCTGCCGTCGGCGTTCATCAGCCACAGGTTGTCACCGCCGCCAGCGTCCGAGGTGTAGGCGATACGCGTGCCGTCTGGCGACCAGCGCGGTTGGATCTGCAGCGCCTTGCCCGAGGCGATGCGCTTGGCCTGGCCACCGGCGATGGGCAGGGTGTAGATATCGCCAAGCAGATCAAACACGATCTGCTGACCATCCGGACTGACGTCCAGGTTCATCCAGGTGCCTTCGGAAACGTCAAACTGCGCCCGCACGGCCTTGCCTCGCGGCGCGTTCACGTCCCACTTCGGTTCTTTGTCCTCCGCCTTCGCCGCGGCGCACGGCTGCGCCAGCCAAAGCGCCGCCAAGGCCATCATCCACAATCGCTGCTGCATAACCCTTGTTCCTCTCCCGGTGTTCGCCGAGAGGCTAACTGAGCCGAGCGCTGCTGAACAGGCCCGGCATCGGTTGCTGACTTTGAGGCGACAGGGTGAGCGCTGATGAGTTCGTTGCGAAGAGTAGTATTCGAAAAGATTGGAATAGAATAAACACCAGAAAAACAGTGAGATAGAGCGGTTACTTCAACTATTTTGGAAATGTTTTGCCGATCCAGTAGCGCTGCCGCCGTGCATCGACGGCAGCGTCGGTCTTTCTGCGATCAAGAGGATTTGGTGCCGTTGAAGGTCTCGGTGCCTTCGCACTCAAAGCCTTCGGTGGAGTAGGTCCAGGAGCCGCCACCGACCATCTTGCCGCCTTCAATCCTTAGCTTCAGGTCCTTGGTGATCAGGCCCTCATCCTCGTAGCCCCCAGTCACGTGCAGGTCATCGCCCTTGAGCTCGGCGTCCATGCTGACCGGTCCGAGGGCAAACACCAGCTTGTTCCCTTTTTGGCTCACCGTGGCTTCGACGTTTTCGGTCTTCATCCCGTCCTCGCAACCTGTGGCGTCGATGCGGGATTCGATTTGCCAGGTGCCAATGAAGTCGTACGCCTCTGCCGTGGCCGCCGACGCGGCAACCAGGAAAAACGCGGCCGAAGCGGCGCAAGCAAGCATACGCATAGGTATCTCCCCTTCGGTCTGCGATGGTGGTCTCGCCGATCCACCGAAGAAATCACGCGATGCGAGTCTCAAGGTGGCTTTGGGGTCAATTCGATCGTGAAAGTGACGTTAGTTGTTGCCGATCGTGCTCAATACCTGGCGCAAGTAGGCCAGATTCGTCGGCGCGAAGCGGGGCACGCCAGCGGCGTCTGGGATCACGTTGGAGACGATTCCGACCAGTTCGCCGGCTGCGTTGACCACCGGCGCACCGCTGAGTCCACGCAGGCTGCCCGGCTCGACATCGGCAAGGTCAATGATCAGGTTGTGCTCGGTGATTTCCAGCAGCTGACCGACATAGGTGTCCTGCGTGCACTCATCCTGGGTGGCGAATGTGCATCCCACCGCGTAGAGCGACTCGCCGACAGCGGGCGCGTCCGCGCTGAGCTGCACCGGCGTGTACGGGCCAGGAGAGTCGATAGCAAATACCAGTGCGTCTTGC
>JAUIFV010000269.1 GCA_030430155.1 Gammaproteobacteria bacterium | reverse complement strand
CCCAGCACCAGCTTGACCGGCCCGCGCCGTCCGGCCTTGAGGCCAAGGTAGTTCTCGGTCGCCGTCAGCGCGTAAGGGTCGTACCAGCTGGACAGATGAACCATCGGCAGGTCGGCCATTTGGGCGTAGCGACCACGCGCGTACAGACCCGGCTGGCGCCAGTAGTCGTCGAAACACTCGTGTGCCCACTGCTTGACGATGTAGGACTCGTATTCTGGCGCGGCGAGCAGCGGCGAGTGGCCGTGCCGCCAAGGATTCACTCGCGCCCAGCGGCCGATGTCCTGCGCTTCCAAACTTGCTCTGCGCTGCGGATCGGTCAGCGTTTGCGGCGCCAGCTTGGCGTGCTTGAGTGCCCAGGTCAGCTGCTTCAGCTCATAGGCGCCGCCCTGACGGATGCCGCTGTGATAGGCGCTGGAGAAGCCGCCGGAATCGATCCACATTGCCCGTAGGCCGGCTGGGTTTTCGCCGGCCAGCGCTGTCTGCACGTGGGCGCCGTAAGACAGCCCGAGCGTTCCGACAGCGCCATTGCACCAGGGTTGGGCGAGTATCCACCTCAGCGTATCGACGCCGTCGGCGGCCTCGTTGACGTACTTGCAGAAGCCGCCTTCCGACCCATAGCGGCCGCGGCAGTCCTGCAGCACGTAGGCGTAGCCGCTACGGGCAAACTCCGCCGCCACCTGCGGCTTGGACCGGGGCATCGGCTCAGCCAGACTGCAGTCGGCGTGGTTGGTCCCGCTCTTGTCGTAGGGGGTGCGCTCCAGCAGCACCGGCAGCGGTCCGTAAGCGTCGGCGGGCAGATAGACGTCGGTAGCCAGACTCACGCCGTCGCGCATGGCCACCATCTGATTGACCAGTCGTCTGACTCCCGGGAAGCCCTGCTCACTCACGGCTGCGCCTGCAAGCTGTAGGGCATCGGCGCGCCCGGGCCCACCGGCAGTTCCAAGCCTACCCAAAGCCCGACCAGCAGCAGTCCGGCGGTGCCAAAGGCAAGACTGTAGGGCAGCATCATGGCAATTACCGAGCCTACGCCAAAGTCCTTGCGCCAGCGCTGACACAGCACCAGCACCAGCGGGAAGTTGGAAGCCAACGGGGTGACGATGTTGAAAATGGAGTCGCCCATCCGGTAGGCCGCGGTGGTCATTTCCGGTGACACCCCCAGCAGCATCAGCATCGGCACCACGATAGGCGCCATCGCGCTCCACTTGGCCGAGGCCGAGCCGATCACCAGATCGAAGACCGCGGACATGCACAGCAGCGCCACCAGCAGCAGCGGTCTGGGCAGCGCCAGTGACTGCAGCGTTTCGGCGCCGTTGATGGCGATCACCGGACCCAGATTGGACCACTTGAACATGGCCACGAAGTGCGCGGCAAAAAAGGCGATGACGATGTAGGGCGCCATGCTGCGCATTCCCTCACCCATGAAGGCGACGATATCGCGATGGCTGCGCACCGTGCCGGCGGCGGCGCCGTAGGCCCAGCCGGTGGCGAAGAACAGCAGCATGAATCCGGCCACCAGCGAGCGGTAGAAGGCGGTGTAACGCTGCGGTCCGTCCGCGCCGTGATCGACCAACGGCGAGTAGCCGGTTATCAGGCTCAGCGCGGCGAACAGCGCGATCACCCCAAGCGCCGCGACGCCCGCATGGCGCAGCCCGCGGCGTTCGCCGTCGCTGAGCGCCCGCGGACCTTCGATGCGCTCGGCCATCTCACCCTGCTGCGACCAGCGCCCCAGCCGCGGCTCAACCACCCGGTCGGTGATCCACCAGGCGATCGGGGTGAACAGCACGCCAATGGCCAGGGTGAACCACCAGTTGCCCAGCGGATTCATCACAAAGCCCGGATCCAGCAGCCGCGCCGCCGGCTCGGTGATGCCCAGCATCAGCACGTCGAACTGCCCAGGCACGACGTTGCCGGCAAAAGCGCCGGAAATCCCGGCGTAGGCGACCGCGATGCCGGTCAGCGGGTGCCGCCCGGCCTGCGCATAGACCCAGGCCGCCAGCGGAATCAGCACAATGTAGGCGGCATCGGAGGCGTGATGGGAGAGCAGTCCGATGATGAACACCGCCGGCGTCAGCAGCGGCCCGGAAAGCCGCGCGATGCTGCGCCCCAGCAGCGCGCTGAATAACCCCGAGCGCTCGGCCACAGCCGCACCCAGCATCACCACCAGAACCAGGCCCAGCGGCGGAAAGCCGGTCAGGGTTTGCGGCATCTCCACCAGCAAACGGGCCAGGTTGGCTTCCGAGAGTAGCGATTCGGTACGCAGCGGTTCGCCGCTCAACGGATGCGCGGCGCCCCAGCCCAGCGCCGCCGCAACGACCGAAGCGAGCACCAACAGCCCGATCAGGGCCAGGAAGATGAACACCGGATCGGGCAGGCGATTGCCAATGCGCTCAATGGCACCCAGCCAGCCCGGCGCCGAACCAACCGCGTTGTCCTGCTCTCCGCTGCTTGCCATCGGCCGCCCCATGCGCCTTCGCGATTGAGGTCCAGCCGCGCAACTTCTGCCTCGCCCCGCGCAGATATTGCCAGTTGCGAGGCGCTTTAGCCCAGTCTGTGGGGTGTTGGTCAAACTGCGCTTGTCGCAGTCCCGGGCGGCGACAAGACTGCGCCCCATAGTCGAATCAGCTGCAAGGAATCCACCATGACCACGCACTACAAGACGCACTGGCTACTGCTATGTATAGCCGCATGGTTGTGCGGCGCCAGCGCGGCAGCTGCGCGCATCAATCCACCACCGCTGGCCACCGATGCGGAGGTGGCAATGGCTGTTGCCGCCTTTGAGGATTTCACCAACCACTACCTGCAGGCCGACTATCGATCCCAGTACAAACTGGTGCATCGACGCATTCGCAAATTCAAAACGGAAAAGAGCTGGGTCTCCAGAATGCGCAAGAGCGTGCTCAACAACGGTCCGCTGGAGGGATTCGAAGTGATCGCCGTCGGCGCCATCGAGGCCGAGAAGATTCCCTGCACCGAGATGGGCCACTGCTTCCGCAAGGACATGCAGACGGTGATGATTGTGCTCAACAGCCGGTACGCCAAGGCCGGCGCCAGGGAGAAGGAGTATGTGGTCATGGCCAACTCCGATGACGGCTGGCGCTTTGGCGGCGGATCATTTCTCAACCGCCCTTATGGGGAGAGTCTGGCCATACTCGATCGCAAAGATGAGCGCGCCGCCAGCTACAAGCGCAGGACCATCCGATGAGCGCCTCCGATCAGTTCTCGGCGCTATTTGACCGCCACGCGATCGCCTCACATGACAAACAGCTGCGCGTGGCCAAACTCTGCGAGCAGTCCGACTGGCAGGTCGATTTCGAGCAGGGCGAGCTGCGTCTGGGCAACGGCCGGCGCTTCCAGATCCAGCTGCTGGGCAGCGAAGCGGAGGAAGACGACAGCTGGCTGTGGGCCTGGGAAAATGGACAATCGGAGCTTGCAGACAGCGTCACCTATGCCGCTCGACGGCTGCGCGAGATGGGCGAGCGACTGCACACGCCCGAGCTGACCACCGGCCACTTTCAGCTCGATGACCTCAATGGCCACGCGATCGCCATGCTTTGCGTTGGCCTGCTCCGTGCCGATGGCTACTACTGTGCGCCGATTCCCGGCGGCTCGGCCTACTTGCTGATCACCGGCTCGCCAGAACTCAAGGCGCTCAATGCCCATGGGCCCGAACACGTGATCGGCCGGATCACCGAAAGCCTGTCGCGCGCCGATCTCAATCATCTGCCGGCGGTCGGCGCCTACCTGTCCTACAAGGGCTACAAGCTGGACTTCGCCGGCAAAGTCCTGACCGCAACCAGCGCCGACGGCGACGTGGTGGTGCTGGAGTTTGACGATCTGGATCGACTACGCAGCATGAGCACGACCCACCACGCCGACAGCGAACCCGCTCCGCGGCGCTGGTGGCCGTGGCGCCAGCGCCCTGCGATTGGCTAGCCCCGATATTTCATGAGTGTTCGTAGCGAGGGCGTCGGAGAGGCGCTGTGGTGCGGTCCGCGGACTGGAGATCAATGAAGGCGTGCTTGAAC
>JAUIFV010000075.1 GCA_030430155.1 Gammaproteobacteria bacterium | reverse complement strand
CCGAGCTGCCTCCCGGCCTGGTCGAGAAAACCGCGTCTATCGATCAGTCCGTGCACATACTGATCGAACAGGCGCATCACCTGCGGATCGAAATCACTGGCGGTCACTCGGCGAGTGTCTGACATCGGATGCTCCAGGCTTGATGGCGACTTTCCAATCGGAAAGCGGTGAACCTCGGACGGTGACGATACACCTTGGGCCTTTGAGAATATCGGGCCAGCGGTGAATTCGGTGCATAGCAGCACCACGATCGCCAGCGCATTCGTTACAGGGAGTAAAAGGTGAGACAGATCAGCTCATGGCTGACCGTCATTGCAGTAAGTGCGGGTTGCCTTTGGCTGTTGCTGCTGCCGGCGGCGAACGTTGCCTGGACGCTCCAGGACCCAGCTTGGCGGAATGGCGAGATCCCGCAGGCTGCCTTCGATTGGCACGCCTCGTTGAGTCAGCGAATGGCGCCATGGGCCCAGCAGCGCGTAGAGTCATCGCGAGCCCAGGCGCTCGAACTGGACGACATCTCCGGAACGGAATGGCCACTATTCAGCTCGGTCTTCTACCTGTGGGCCACCGAGGCGCTGCAACAGCAATGGGAGGCTGGACCGCGGCAGGGGCAAGCGCCGGCGGCACTGGCCGCCGACACAATCAGAGCGCTTGGCGCTTTGATCGCCGATCCTGGACAGGCCGATTGGGTGCGTCGGCATTGGGGCGACGACTACCTGAAGCAGAAAAACCTGTTCTATCGCATGCTGTTGATTGCCGGGCTGGACAGCTACGAACGCCTCTCGGGGGATCAGCAGTTTCGCGAGTTGCTGGTCCAGCAGTCGGATTCGCTGGCCTTCGAGCTGGCCGCATCGCCATTTGGGGTATTGGAGGACTATCCCGGTCAGAGCTACACGGTCGATGTGCTCCTGGCCTATTCCGCGATCGCGCGTGCTCACCAACGCCTGGACAGGTTGGACCAGGACTGGTTGCAGAATGCACAACGTGCCTTCTCGAATGACTATCTGGACAGACCTCGCGGCCTGCCTGCCTACGCGGTCAATGCGCAGACCGGCAGGACCAACGATTGGGCCCGCGGTGTGGGGATCTCCATGATGCTGTGTCATGCCAGCCAATGGTGGCCGGAACTGGCCGATTCCTGGTATCAGCGCTATGTCGATCAGTACTGGCAGGAACGCGCCGGTCTGGTCGGATTTCGAGAATTCCCTGGCAACGCCGACCCGCGAATCGACTGGATGATTGAAGTCGATGCCGGTCCAGTCGTCGCCGGTTTCGGGGTGGCCGCAAACGGATTTGGCTTAGGCGCGACGCGCACCCACGGTGATATGGATCGGGCTTTTCAGCTCAGCACCCTTGGCGTTCTAGCGGCGTGGCCGTTGCCAGACGACACACTGCTGTTCCCTCGTTTGCTCTCCAATCTGATCGACGCGCCCTACACCGGCGAAGCGGCGCTGCTCTTTGCAGTGACTCGTACGCCCACCGTCCCCGCCGCCGCCGCACGGACCGATGTCCCGCTGTTGGTGTGGTTCGCGTTGGTTACAGCTGGGGCAGTCGGACTTTGCTTGCCTTGGCTGGCGTTACGTCGACTGCGGCGCGCTGGGTCAGCAAAGCAACCAAGTTCTTAAGGCCACTTGAACGACAAAGCGCCGAAACTGAACGAAGTTGGTGAAAAACCGAGTTTGCAGCCTTTTGTTCAGGTTCGGCCGTGCATGCTGGAACCGTAGCAGTAGTCAACCCCCATAGGTTGCTCGCTCGTCCGCGCCACGGCGCGCTGCTAAGGAAATAAATGATGAATCGCTTGCTAGTGCCCCTCGTGGCAATGATTATCGGCACCGCCGCGGTCAGCGCGGTGGCCCAGGACTACCAGCGCGGCCGTAATGCCGTTCAGGCTGAACGCTCAGCAGAAGACAAGCGCGGCAATCAGGGCAATCGCGGTGATCGCAGTCACCGCGGCGACCGTGGCCATCGCGCCGAACGAGGCGACCGCAGCGGACGCGATCGGGGCCAAGAGACCCGCCGCGGCAACAGCCGCAGCGTCTCCAGCTCCGGCCAGCGTCAGGGCCTGCCGTCGGCGCAGCAGCGCCTGCAGCGCGATCGGGTCTACGCCAATGATCGTGGCTCAGATCGCCGCTCCGACCGTAACGACCGCCGTCATGATCGTCGCGACGCCCGCCAAGACAGGCGTCACGATCGCCGCGATGCCCGCCAAGATCGACGACATGATCGCCGCGATGCCCGCCAGGATCGACGGCATGATCGACGCGACTACCGCAACGACCGACGCCATGATCGACGCGACTACCGCAACGACCGACGTCACGTTCGTCAAGACCGCCGTCATGATCGACGTTACGACCGCCGTCACTGGCGGCACCACGACTGGCGTCGCAGCTGGCGCCATGGCTGGTCTGGCCACCGCTACCGCGCGCCCAGCCGCTACTACCGTCCACACGGCTACTATGCCCGTTCGTGGAGCATCGGTCTGCTCCTGCCACGCGCCTACTTCGCCCCACGCTACTACGTGAACTACCGCGACTACGGGCTGGCCGCGCCGCCCTGGGGCTGCGAATGGATCCGCGTCGACCACGATCTGCTGCTGGTCGATCTGGACAGCGGCGAGGTGGTGGATGTGTTGTATGACTTTTACTACTGAGGCTGGTTAATCAGCCTCAGCGGAAGGGCCCAGGGAACAGGGCCCAGGGCCCAGGAGAGCAACACCCGGCGAGCTCTTGCTGTTCTGGGCCCTCTGCCCTGGGCCCTGAGATTGAGGGCTGAGGGCTGAGGGCTGAGGGCTGGGAAAAGCGTACAAGACGCTGATTCTTTTCCGCAGCCCTAGGCCCTCAGCCCTTTCCTTCTTCATCCGCCTCGGCAACGATCCGATAAATCGCCCGCGCTGCTGCGGGCGGCTTTCCTTTGGCGGCTTCCTTGGCGGACTGGCGGGCCAGCTGGCGCAGGCGTTGGCGGTCGGCGTTGGGGAAATCGGCGAGGAATTCCTCGATCGCCGGATCGCCTTCGGCGACGATGCGGTCGCGCCAGCGTTCGTGCAGGTGCATGCGCGCTACGGACTGCCGATGCGCGGCATCGTCAGGTGCCAGCGCCTTGCGTATGGGCTCCAGGTCGAGCTCGCGCATCTTCTTGGCCAGAAAGGCGATCTGCCTCTTGCGCGCAATGCGCGATGCAATAGACCGGGCCAGCTTCAGGTCGGCAGCGATCTCATCAGGAATGGGTACCTTGGCCAGCAGGCCGGGCTTGGCCTCAACCAGGGTCTGCGCCAGCTCGGTCACCGCCTGCGCTTCGCGCTTGAGCTGACTCTTGCTGACGAACTCCTGTTCCGACTCGTCGCCTGCGGTCGGGTCTAGTTCCGGGCACATGCGCAGATTCCTTCCAGCGGTCCAATGCTCTGTCAGAATAGCGGGTTCTGCACCGCAACACAGGACCACCCCATGCAATCTGCGCCCGCTGCCGCCAACGACCTGCGCGCACAGCTCGATCCACTCGCGCAGCTGGCTACCGAGGCCATCGCCAAGGCACGCCAGGCCGGGGCCGAACAGGCCGAGCTGTCGCTGTCGGTAGAGGCCGGATTGAGCGTCAACGTGCGCCATGGCGAGGTTGATACGCTGGAATACACCCGTGATCGCGGCCTATCGCTCACCGTCTATTGCCAAGGCCGTAAGGGCTCGGCCAGCACTGCCGATCTAAGTCCGGATTCGATCGCCAAGACGCTCGAGCATGCGCTGGCCATCGCCCATCACACCGAGGCCGACCCGGCCGCTGGACTGGCCGAGGCGTCACGGCTGGCGACCGAGTTTCCCGACCTGGATCTGTGGCACCCACAGCCTCTGGACGCCGAGAACGCTATTGCCCAGGCCAAGGCCTGCGAAGCGGCGGCGCTAGCCTTCGACGCCGCCATCAGCAACAGCGAAGGCGCCAGCAGCGCGCTGGGCCAGGGCATTTCCATCTACGCCAACAGCCACGGCTTCGTCGGCCGCGAGGCCAGCACCCGCTGCTCGCTGTCAGCTTCGGTAATTGCCGGCAAAGGTGACGCCATGCAGCGCGACTACGACTACGACAGCGCCCGCGCCACCGGCGATCTGCGTAGTGCGCAAGCCATCGGCAGCGAAGCCGGCCGACGCACCCTGGCCCGCCTCGGGCCGCGTCCGATCAAGACCGGTGAGTATCCGGTGATTCTTTCGGCCGAACTGGCGCGCGGCTTTTTCGCCCACCTGTGCTCGGCCGCCAGCGGCGGTGCGCTGTACAGACGCGCATCTTTCCTGCTGGATGCCTGTGGCACCCAGGTCCTACCCGAGTGGCTGCAGGCCGTGGAGGATCCATTCCTGCCCCGGGGCATGGGTAGCGCCAGTTTCGATGCCGAAGGCGTCGCCACCAAGCGCCAACCGCTGATCGATAACGGCGTCCTCCAGCACTACCTCCTGGGCAGCTATGCGGCGCGCAAGCTGGGCCTTGAGAGCACCGGCAACGCCGGCGGACTGCACAACCTGCTGATCAACAGCAACGCTGGTGATTTGAATGAGCTGATCGGCGGAATCAACCGCGGCCTGCTGATCACCGAGGTGATGGGTCAAGGCGTCAATCTGATTACCGGCGACTACTCCCGCGGCGCCAGCGGCTTTTGGATAGAAAACGGCGAGATCGCCCACCCAGTGCACGAAATCACTATCGCCGGCCACCTACCCAGCCTGTACCGACGCATCGAAGCCATCGGCAGCGACACCGACACCCGCGGCAACATCCGCTGCGGTCCGCTGTTGGTGGGGCGGATGACGGCGGCGGCGGAAGGGTAGCGGCGCGAGGGCCCAGGGCTTAGGGCCCAGGGCCCAGAAGTCAGCATCGCGGGGTTCTGGGCTAATCTGGGCCCTCGTCCCTGGGCCCTGGGCCCTGCCCCGAACCTGACAAGCACCGCACACTGGCCCACAATAGCGATCCAACCCGAAGCCAGGAGTGCCCATGATCCGTTTCGCTCTGCACGGCGGCGCCGGGGTGATTGAGCGGGCGGCGCTGTCGGCGCAGCGCGAGGAAGACTATCGGCAAACGCTGGGCGAGATTGCCCGGGATGCGCTGGGCCGACTGCAGGCCGGCGAATCCGCCGTCGCAGTAGTGGAGCAGGCCGTCGTTGCGCTGGAGGAGAGCCCGCTGTTCAACGCCGGCTATGGTTCGGTGCTCAACGCCGACGGTCTGGTGGAAATGGATGCGGCAATCATGGACGGGCGCGATCGGCGCTGCGGTGCGGTGGCCGCTCTGGGCCGCATCGCCCACCCGGTGAGCGTGGCCCGGGCGATCATGGACGACGGTCGCCACGTGCTGCTGGCCGGACGCGGCGCGCAGCGTTTCGCGGTGGAACAGGGCTTTGCTCTGCTTCGCGAGGAGCAGTTGGTGATCAGCGCGCGGCAGCAGCAGCTGATTGCCGCCAAAGCCGAGAACAAGGTCAGCCTGGACCATGATCAGCAGTTCGATACTTTCGACCCGGAGGATCGCACGGGTACGGTGGGCGCAGTGGCCCGCGACGCGCAGGGCAATCTGGCCGCCGCCACCTCCACCGGCGGGATGACCAACAAGCACCCCGGACGGGTCGGCGACAGCCCGCTGATCGGCAGCGGCACGTGGGCCGATAACGACCATCTGTGCCTGTCCGCAACCGGCCATGGCGAGTACTTTATCCGCGCCCAGGTCGCCCACGACGTCGCCGCACGGATGGCCTACGCCGGGAACAATCTGCTAGACGCCTGCGCCGCCACCCTGGCCCAGGTCGCTAGCATGGGCGGCAATGGCGGCCTGATCGCCATCGATCGCGACGGACACCTCGCACTGCCGTTCAACTCGGCGGGGATGTATCGGGGCTGGGTGGGCGCGGATGGGCAGGTTCGGGTGGCAATTTATGGGGATGAAGCGGGATAGGGCTCAGGGCTCAGGGCATAGGGCCCAGAAGAGCCCCTACGAAGCTGCGCTATTGCTGGGTCCTGCGACCTCGATACAGTTCAGAGTCCAGAAGTCGTTTCGAAGCCGAGATCTACTGGGCCCTGGGCCCTGATCCCTGGGCCCTCGCCCCTAGCGACCCTGGGCCCTCGCTCCTAGATCCTGCCGTACCGATCCTCAAACCGCTCTATATCATCCTCACCAAAGTAATCCCCGCACTGCACTTCGATCAGGTGGATATCCTCGGCGGTGCGGTTTTCCAGGCGGTGCAGGGTCTCGACCGGGATGTAGATGCTCTGGTTGGCCTGCAGATCGACCTCGTCGTCGCCCACCCTGACCCGCGCCGTACCGCGGACCACGGTCCAGTGTTCGCTGCGCCGGTGATGCAGCTGCAGGGAGAGGATCTGACCGGGCTTGACCACCAGCCGCTTGACCTTGCAGTCGTCGGCATCCTCCAGGATGGTGTAGCTACCCCAGGGGCGACGCACGGTAAGGTGGGTGTCAGCACCCGGGTGGCCGTCGGCGCGGAGCTGATCGACCACTTGCTTGACCGCCTGCGCGCTGCGCCTGTGGCTGACCAGTACCGCATCGCCGCTATCGACGATGACCACGTCCTCCAGCCCCACTGCGGCAACGGTACGGCCGCTGCTGCGCACATAGCAGTTGCTGCTCTCCACCATCACCGCCGGTCCGCGCACCCGGTTGCCGCTGGCATCGGACTCACCCAACTCGCCCATCGACTGCCATGAGCCGATGTCGTTCCAATCGAAGCGGGCGGGAACAACCGCGCGGCGCTGCGCATGCTCCATCACCGCATAATCGATGGAAATATCAGGTACCAACGCAAAGCTGTCGCGATCCAGCAGGCAAGGCTCCTCGCGCTTGGTGGCCTGCCAGCAGGCTGCCACGGCCTCGGCAAGCTCCGGGTTGCTGGACTTTGCCTCGGCCAGCAATGCCTTGGCCGGGAAGCAGAACATGCCCGAGTTCCAGTAGTACTGGCCGCTATCCAGATAGGCCTGGGCTGTCGTTTGATCGGGCTTTTCCACAAACCGATCAATGACATAACCACCGTCCAGCTCGGCGCCGCGCAGGATGTAGCCGTAGCCGGTTTCGGCGCGAGTCGGAACCACCCCGAAGGTGCTGAGATAGCCCTGCCCGGCCAGCTTGCTGGCACTGTCCACGGCCGCCTTGAAGGCTTCAACGTCGTCGATCAGATGATCGGCCGGCAACACCAATAGCTGCGCTTCATCACCCCCTTCGGCCAACGCCCAGTGGGCCGCCGCGAGCAGCGCTGGCGCAGTGTTACGGCCAACCGATTCGAGCAGAAACCGGGTTTGACCAAGATCGGGGATACGTTCGTAGAGGTCGCGGGTCAGGAAGTAGTGATCACGGCTGGTCACCGTCAACAGCGGCGCTTGAGGAGCCACCGCCCGGGCCCGCTTGACGGCCTTCTCCAGCAGACACTCGCCATCGTCCAAGGCCATGAATGGCTTGGGATAGCTACGCCTGGAGGCCGGCCAGAGCCGGGTGCCTGCGCCGCCGGAGAGTATCAGTGGGATCAACATGGCTTTTTTCCTTGCTCGCGATTGCGGCCAGACCGCAAAAGCCTTATGGGTTGGGCAAAATCCGCTGCGGGTCAGTGAGCTGCCCCATCACCTGCGCCAGACCGGATTCCCAGCCCGGCAGCGCAATACCAAAGTGCCGACGCAGCCGGCCAGAATCCAGCGCTGAGAACGCTGGCCGGCTCGCCGGTGTCGGGTAATCGGCGGTGGCGATCGCGGTGATCGGCGGCATCGCCGACAGCCATCCGGCCTGATGCGCTGATTCGATAATTGCACAGGCAAAACCGTACCAGCTGGTTAGGCCTGCCGCAGTCAAATGATAGGTACCCCAGTGCTTGTGCGCCTCGAATGACGCGTCCTGGGTCTGCAACAGTAGCGCGGTGGCATCGGCGATCTGCCGGGCCGGCGTGGGCGCGCCCAGCTGGTCGGCGACGATGGTCAAGCGCGGGCGCTCGGCCGCCAGACGCAGCATGCTGCGCAGGAAGTTGTGGCCGCGACTGGCATAAACCCAGGCAGTGCGCAGAATCAGATGCTCAGCGCAGCGCTCGGCCAGCGCGTGCTCGCCGGCCAGCTTGGTCTGCCCGTAGACGCCCAGCGGCTCAGTGGGATGGGATTCCACATAGGGCGATCGGGCGCGACCGTTGAATACATAGTCGGTGGAGTAGTGAACCAGCTTGGCGCCGACCTCATCGGCAGCAGCGGCGATCTCCGCCACGGCCAGGTGATTGACCCGGTCGGCCAGCTCGTGCTCTTGTTCGGCCTTGTCCACGGCGGTGTAGGCGGCGGCGTTGACGATCCAGTCGGGCTTGATCGCCGCGATCACCTCGGCCGCACTGCCCGGCCTGGCCAAATCCACAGCCAGACGGCCGTCTCCGCCGCTGCGATCGGCTACGTGCACCTGCCCCAGCGGCGCCAGCGATCGACACAGCTCAAAGCCGACCTGGCCGTTGGCCCCGAGCAGGAGGATTTGGCGGATACCGGTGGCCACGACTCAGCTGGGGAGCTGCTCGGCCGGCACCTCGGCCAGCAGCGGCGCGCGCAGATCCTTGTCCGATAGCGTCGGCGAGGCGATCGGCCACGGCACTGAAATGGCCGGATCATCCCAGCGAATGCCGCGATCGTTGGGTTGGTCATAGAGTGCGGTGCACAGATAGCTGAAGGTGGCCCATTCGGAGAGCACCGCGAAGCCGTGGGCGAAGCCTTCAGGCACGTACATCAGGCGACGGTTTTGCGCCGACAGATTGGCGCCGAAGCACTGACCGAAAGTAGCCGAGCCGCGCCGTATGTCCACCGCCACGTCATAGACTTCGCCCTCGACCACCTGCACCAACTTGCCCTGCGGGTTGGGCCACTGGTAGTGCAAACCGCGCAGCACGCCTTGCCGCGAACGCGACAGGTTGGACTGCACAAAGTTTGTGGGTAGTCCCAGATCGGCAAAGCGCGCGGCGTTGAAGCTCTCCAGGAACCAGCCGCGATCGTCACCAAAGACCTTGGGTTCAAGCAGCTGTACGCCGCCCAGCGCGGCTTCCAAGCACTTCATGGGCGTAGCGGCCGCTGCGCCAGATCGAGCAGATACTGACCATAGCCGGTCTTGCCCAAGGTCAAGCCCGCCCGTTCCACCTGCGCGGCGTCGATCCAACCGCGCTGGAAGGCCACTTCCTCAGGCACGGCCATCTTCAGGCCCTGACGTTCTTCGATGGTCTGCACGAAGTTTCCCGCCTGCAGCAGCGAATCGTGAGTGCCGGTATCCAACCAGGCATAGCCGCGGCCGAGCTTCTCCAGGCGCAGCGCGCCCTGCTGCAGATAGCTGCGATTGAGATCGGTGATCTCCAACTCACCGCGCGGCGAGGGTTTCAGCGCTGCGGCCAGTTCGCTGGCGCGGCCGTCGTAGAAATACAGACCGGTCACCGCCCAACGCGATTTGGGCAGCGCGGGCTTCTCCTCGATGGACAGCACTTGCCCGCCGTCATCGATCTCGGCCACGCCATAGCGCTCAGGATCCTTGACCCAATAGCCGAATACGGTGGCTCCTTGGGCTGTTCCGGCCGAAGCGCGATTCAGCGCCTCGACCAGCCCATGGCCGTAGAAGATGTTGTCGCCGAGGACCAGCGCCGAGGGCTCGCCGGCAACGAAGTCCTTGCCAATCAAGTAGGCCTGCGCCAGGCCTTTGGGCTCAGGCTGCACCGCGTACTCGATCTCGATGCCCCACTGGCTGCCGTCGCCCAGCAGGGTCTTGAACATGTGCTGTTCGTGCGGCGTGTTGATGACCAGGATCTGTCGTATCCCGGCCAGCATCAGCACCGACAGCGGGTAGTAGATCATCGGCTTGTCGTAGACCGGCAGCAGCTGTTTGCTGACCACCTGGGTCAGCGGATGCAGCCGTGTGCCGGCGCCGCCGGCGAGGATGATGCCGCGCTTGACGCTCATGCGCCGGCCTCGCTCAGGCCCAGACGTTCGCCACGATAGCTGCCGTCGCGGACCCGCTGCCACCAGCCCTGGTTGTTCAGATACCAATCCACCGTCTCGGCCAGTCCGGCCTCGAAATCACGGCTGGGACGCCAGCCCAACTCGTTCTGCAGCTTGGAGGAATCGATTGCATAGCGCTGATCGTGACCGGGGCGGTCATTGACGAAGCGGATCTGCTGTCGTCGACTGACCCCGTCGGTTCGCGGCTGACGGCTATCAAGAATGTCGCACAGGGCATGCACCACCTGCAGATTCTGCCGCTCGGCATCGCCGCCAACGCAGTACACCTCGCCGACCCGGCCGGCTTCGATCACCCGCTCGATGGCGCGGCAGTGGTCGAGCACGTAGAGCCAGTCGCGGACGTTCTTGCCGTCCCCGTAGACCGGCAGATCGGCCCCTTCCAGACCCTTGAGGATCATCAGCGGAATCAGCTTCTCAGGGAACTGATAGGGACCGTAGTTGTTGGAGCAGTTGGTCATCAGCGTCGGCAGGCCGTAGGTGTGGTGGAAGGCGCGCACCAAATGGTCGCTGCCTGCCTTGGACGCCGAATAGGGCGAGTTGGGCGCGTAGGCAGTACTTTCGCTGAACTTGCCTTCGGTGCCGAGGCTGCCGAAGACCTCGTCGGTGGAGACATGAAGGAAGCGGAAACTGCTGCGTCGGTCGGCAGGCAGCCCCTTCCAGTAGGCCAACGCCGCTTCCAGCAGGGTCAGGGTGCCGATCACATTGGTTTGCACGAAAGCGGCGGGACCGTCAATGGAACGGTCCACGTGCGATTCCGCCGCAAAGTGCACCAGCGCCTGCGGCTGATGCTCGGCGAGGAGCTGATCGATAAGAGCGCGGTTGACGATATCGCCATGGACGAACTGGTGGCCGGCATTACCGGCTAGCGGCGCCAGAGTCTCGGCGTTACCGGCGTAGGTCAACGCATCCAGATTGATCACCCGGGCGCGCTCGCGCTGGACCACGTCAAGCACGAAGTTTCCGCCGATGAATCCGGCACCGCCGGTCACCAGCCAAGTAGGTTGCATCATCTCACTCCAATCCGATCAAACGTCCGCGCCCCGCCCCGCGCGCCACCGTCCGACCCACGCCATGACGCAAAGTTCCTTCGCGCCGCGCCTCAGCCCTCAGCCCTCAGCCCTCAGCCCTCAGCCCTCAGCCCTCGAGGCTAAAACGGAATCTCATCCTCGAAGTCGTCTGCCGGCGGCGCGGGTTGACGCGAAGGCCCTGGTCCCTGCTGGCGTGGCGCCTGGCGCTGCATGCCGCCGCGTCCGCCGCCCTCGTCCATCCCGCCACCGCCGGGGCCGCCGAGCATTTGCATCTCGTTGGCAATGACATCGGTGGAGTAGCGATCGATGCCTTCCTTGTCGGTCCACTTGTCGGTGCGGATGGAGCCTTCGATGTAGACCTGTCGGCCCTTTTTCAGGTACTCGCCGGCGATCTCGGCCAGACGGCCGAAGAACTTCACCCGATGCCACTCGGTGCGCTCCTGCAGCTCACCGGTCTGTTTGTCCTTCCAGCTTTCCGAGGTGGCCACGCTGATGGTGGTAATCGCCGCGCCGTTGGCGGTGTAGCGCACCTCCGGATCGTTGCCCAAATTGCCCACCAAGATGACCTTGTTAACGCCACGCGCCATGACCGTATCCTTCGTGATTGGTTGGTGCCGCACAGCCTGATCGGCGCTTGAGCAGCCAGAGCCGAGGCTGCGAGGCAGCGCTTCGGTAGCCGAACTCAAGACGGGGCTGTAGCGGGTTCGCCGCAGGCGGCGAGTGGCTAAATACTACCACGCAGTGACGGACCGGCCTTGTAGGCATTTGCCGCTGCGCGTGTAGGAATATTCCTCGTTCTTCCCATCTACACGGGCGGCTATACTCTGCCCATATGCGTACTTCAGCCCTCTCCCAAGCAACCGGCGGCAGCGAACTGCAGTCCCTGGCCGACGTGCTGGCGCTGACCGCCGACGATCTCAAGCGCGTCGACCAGCGTATTCGCAGCGAACTGCACAGTGACGTGCTGCTGATCCGCCAGATCGGCGAGCACATCATTGCCGCCGGCGGCAAGCGACTGCGCCCACAGCTGGTGCTGCTCTGCGCGCAGGCCTGCGGTCAGGTCGGCGAAGACGCCGTGCAGCTGGCGGTGGTGGTGGAGTTCATCCACACCGCGACCCTGCTGCACGATGACGTCGTCGACGAATCGGACCGCCGGCGCGGTCAGCACACCGCCAATGCGCTGTGGGGCAACGCGGCCAGCGTGCTTGTTGGCGATTTTTTGTATTCGCGCGCCTTCCAGCTGATGGTCGGGGTCGACCGGATGGCGGTGATGCGGATCCTCGCCGACACCACCAACCGCATTGCCGAAGGCGAGGTGCTGCAGCTGATGCATCTGGGCGACCCGGAGATTTCCCAGGCCCGCTATCGCGATGTGATCGAGCGCAAGACCGCGGTGCTTTTCGCCGCCGCCTGCCGTCTGGGCGCCCTGTCCGCCGCAGCCAGCAGCGAAGTCGAACTGGCCTGCGCCCGCTATGGGCATCATTTGGGCATGGCCTTTCAGATTGCCGACGATCTGCTCGACTACACCGGCGATGCGCAGAAGATCGGCAAGGAACTCGGTGACGACCTGGCCGAAGGCAAGCCCACTCTGCCGCTGATCCTGGCCCAGCAGCGCGGCAGCGCGGCGGTGGCCGAATGCATCGCCGCGGCGATACGAGAGGGCGACCGCAGCGCGCTGCCGAAAGTGGTCAGCGCACTGCGCGAGACTGATGCGCTGGAAGCCTGCGAACAGCTGGCCGCTGACGAAATCGCCCTGGCCAAGCAGGCGCTGGATGCATTGCCGGCAGGCCAATGGCGCAGCGCGCTGATGCTGCTGGCAGAGCATGCTTTGCGGCGTAGCTCCTAGGAGTCTGCGCGGCAGAAGCGGTCGGGGCTGCAACGGCGCCCTAGCGATTGATGCCGCCTATCGTCGGACTTGCATAGAGCCACTATGCGCGCCGCTCCGATAGACGCCCTGAATCGCTATGGCATCCGTTTCTCCTCCAACCCTTCTGCCGCGCAGACTCCTAGCCTGGATTATTCATGAACCTTCTACTGCGGCTTCCGCAGCAGCGAACCGCATCAATCGCGCAAACGATCCCCGAATGCCGATCGCTGGCAAACACCGAACCGCCGTTTGCGATTAGACTGCGGCGTCTTTTGCGGAGGAATCACCATGATTGGATTCAACAACCCGCGCCGATTGGCCGGTCTTGCTGCGGCGTGTGCGCTGCTGTTCAGCGCCACCGCGCCCGCCCAGGACGTCGATGCCGAAGCCGCCATCGAGTACCGTCAAAGCGCTTTCAAGATGATCTTCTGGAATTTCAGTACTTTGAGCGCGATGGCCCGAGAGCGCATCGAGTTTGATCGGGACGAATTCCGGATGCGCGCGCTGCGCGTCTCCAACTACAGCCGCCAGCTGGCTGAAGGCTTCGCCCCGGGCACCGACAGCGGTGCACCGACCGACGCCAAGGCCGAGATCTGGGCCAACAAGGACGATTTCGACGCCAAACTGGCCGACTTCCAGCGCGAGTCACACAAGCTCTACAGCATGGCCGCCAAGGCCGACGAAGCCTCTCTGCGCGAACAGTTCAGCGCGGTCAGCGCCACCTGCAAGGCCTGTCACGACAATTATCGGAAGGACTAACCCGGTAGGCAGCGGAGGTTGGTAGCAGATTCCTAAGCAACCAGATAAACCAATCCCAGAACGCTGGCAACGCTGACCGCCACGCACAGCAGCAGTGCAATCAGCGAGCCCGGCTCGGTGGCGTCTTCAGCTGCCCCGTCCTTGCTGCCGTGGACCATCGGGGTGATCAGATCCTGGCGCTTGACCACCAGGTAGCCGAGCACGGCGAGGACGTGGACGCCGATCAGCGCCAGCAGCACATAGAAGCCGCTATCGTGCCAGCGGTGGGCAAACTTCTGGGTGCTGGCGGAGGCTATATCGTAGAGCGGCCCAAACCACTCGATGTCGTCGCCGTTGTATAGGCCGGTAAGAACCTGGAACGCCACCGCCAGCAGCAGCAGCAGCACCGCCCAGCCGCCCAAAGGGTTGTGCCCCAGCCAGCGCCGCCCGTCACCGCGCAAATAGGCCCAGACCGCCCCGGGTCCGCGCAGAAACTGCCCAAACCGCGCGTAGCGCGGCCCGAAAAAGCCCCACAGCAGGCGGAATACCAACAACCCCAGGATCAAATAGCCGAAACGGAAGTGCCACTGCATATCCAGCACGCCCAATTCGGCAGTGACGTAGCAGCCGATCAGTGCCAGCACTAGTAGCCAATGGAATAGGCGGATGGGGAGATCCCAAACTTTCACTCGCATGGTTGGTGCTCCGTCACTGGCACTCGGGCTAAGAGATTCCCAAGCCTTCGATCTCGCCCAGCTCAATCTGCTCGAATCCGGCCGCGCTGGCGAATGCTGCGCCGCGCTGCCGATAGTCGGTAAAGGCGTCGAAGCTAGGTGCACCGGGTGACAGCAGAATGACACCTTGCTCGACCAGCTGTTCGGCCGCACGCACAGCGCTGTGCAGGTCCGCGCAGCGCCGCAGTTGATTCTCGTCGATCCCCTGCGCTGCGAGCAGGTCAATAATTCGCGCGCCCTGCTCGCCGACCCCAACCACGGCAGCCGGTGGATTGGCGGTCAGTTTACGCGCAAAATCGCTCCAATCCAGACCGCGATCATAGCCGCCGACCAGCAGCGCTACTGGCTCGCCGCTAAACGCCTTCAATGCTTGCAGCGTAGCGGCCGGGGTCGTGGCGATGCTGTCGTTCACATAGCGCCGACCCTGCGCGTCACCGACCAGCTGTAGCCGATGCGGCAGCGGCTTGAAGCTGCTCAGGTGCCTGGCCAGGCCGCGCGCGTCCAGCCCACAGGCCTCAATCACGGCCAGCGCTGCGCACACGTTGCTGTGATTGTGCGCGCCGCGCAACGGCAGATCAGCCGTCGCCAGCACCTGCTCCGCGCCATCGCAGATCCAGCCGTCGGCGACGTGCCAGCCGGAACCATGATTGAACAGCACCCGGCGCTCGATATCGGCGCTGCGCTTGATCAACTCCGGGTCGTCGGCATTGAGCACCGCGACGTCGGCACGACCGCCAGCCAGCACCTTCAGCTTGTCGCTGTAATAGCGCTCCACGTCGCCATGCCAATCCAGATGCTCCGGGCTCAGATTGAGCACCACCGCAACTGCCGGCACCGCATCGCCCAGTTCCACGGTCTGAAAGCTGGACAGCTCAATCACCCACCATTCCGGCGCCGGATCGGGCTCCAGCAGTTCCAGCAGAGGCATGCCGATATTGCCCGCCAGCGCGGTACGCTGCCCGGCGCTGCGCAGCAGATGCGCCACCATCGCGCTGACCGTGCTTTTGCCCTTGGTGCCGGTGATGCAGATGCTGCGGTCCTGGGCGTGCTCGGTGAACCACAGCTGGGTACCGGAAATGAACCGCGAGCCGCGAAACCGCACCCAGTCGAACAGTTCGCCGTAGGGCGAGATGCCGGGCGACTTGATGATCACCTGGAACTGGCTGAGCATCCCGGCATCGGGCTGATCGGTGTGCACGGTGAGTAGCGGATCGGTGGAGAAATCCCATTTCGCTGCCTCTGCCTCGCTGATGATCAGATTCAGGGGCTTGTCCGGCATACGTCGGCGCAGCGCGGCCAGTGCCGCCTGCCCTTCAGCACCGTAGCCCCAGATCGCAATGGTGCGTCGGCGCAGTCTTTCGAAATTCATGATTCGCTGATCGTCCTGCAAAACAGTGCGCAATGATAAGCGCAGCCTCGTCAAGCCTGCACAAAGAACGATGGGTTGCGCCGTCTGCCCCGAACACTCATGAAATATCCGGGCTACTGGTTAGCCGGCCCAGTACAGGGCGGTCAGCACCCAAGACGAGCGAAGGTATACAAATCGCACCGGCAAGCGCGTCCCCGCAGGCAGGTTCCGGCAGAGGGTCTTGGCCAGCCTCAGCTCAAGCCAACCCTGCTCCGGGTTGAGGCCACAGAGCTTGGCGCAATCGAAGTCCAGAAACGTACCCACGCTGGGGAACACGGCCTTGTAGAGGCTCTCCTTGGCCGAGAACACCAGCGTCAATCCCGTCGCTAGCGATAGCCGCGGGCGCAGCTGCTGCAGTAGCGCCAGCTCAACTGGATCGACAACGCTCAGCAGCGTCGACAGCTGCTCGGCGGCGATCACCCGTTCCACATCGATGCCCACGCCACCTTGCTGCGCACGCACAGCGACCGCAGCGGCGTAGGGCTCACAGTGGGTGATGCTGCCGATCACACCTTCGGGCCAAACCGGCTGTCCGGACCGGCCTAGGGCCGGCCAGCGAGCGTCCATGCCCAGTGCGCGCAGGCTCGCCTGGGCACACAAGCGGCCGTAGACGTACTCGGCCTGGCGCTTGGCGACGCTGCGGGCCACCGAATCGGGCACCGGCATCGCAGCGGCGGCCAGGGACTCTGTGCCCCAGCGTCGGAGGTCGTATTCGAGCCCATGAATGGGTACAGCGAAGCCAACCGCCGGGCCGCGCACCCATCGGGCGATGACCCCATCAGCGCTCGCCAGCAGCTGGTCCTTGCATTGGTCGGGTTGCCGAGCCTGCGCTTGCGCGCCAGCGACACTAATCGTCACGCAGGGCGACCATCGGCTGTATCCGCAGCGCCCGCCACAGCGGCGCGATGACCGCCGCAACGGTGGCCGAGACCAGCATCACCGCAGTCACCGTAAATGCCGACAGCTCCATGCCCCGGGTTCCGAGCGTGGGATCGGCCAAGGCCATCGACCACGGCACGGCGAGCGCCAGGCCGATGACCAGTCCGATCAGCAACTGCCAGGCCACCTTGCGGCCCAAGCTGCGCAGCAGCGATGCAGATGTCTCACCCAGCGCCCTGCGAACGCCGATCTCCCGGGTCCGCTGGCGTATCCGGTAGGCCAGCAGCCCGTACAACCCGGTCACCGCCAGGAACAACGCGACCACGCCGACCGCAGAAAACACCCGGACCAGGGTTAGAGCGTCGATCTGGGTGGCGCTCATGGCCTCGGCCAGACTGCGACTGCGATAGACCACCGCGTCGGGCACCAAGCGCGTCAGCAGATCAGGGAGATCCCTGCTCAGATCGGTCAGCGGCCCCTTGGCTTGCAGGGCAACATAGGTCCGTTGCTGTGGAAACTGGCGTATCGAGAGCAGAGCCGTCGGACGCGGCGGAGAACTGGCGCCGGCCAGCTGTACCGGCGCCGTGACGCCAACCACAGTGACCGGCATGGGCTCATCGGAGCCGGCATCGAAGAGCACCGTCTGCCCCAACGGCTCACGACTCCCGAACAACCGTTTGGCCAAGACTTCATCCACCACCACCACGGCTGAACGGGATCCGTCATCGGCGACCTCGATGCCTCGACCGCTAGCCAGTCGGATACCGAATGTGGACAGGAATTGATCGTCGACAGCGGCAACATTGACCAGCAACTCATCGTCCAGGTCGGCGCCGACATCGGGCAGCCCCAGCTCCTCCACGCTGCCGTAGCCCACCCCGGGCAAGCCTGTCGTAACGCTTGCCGCCACTACACGTGAATCGGCACGCATGGCTCGACCCACCTGTTCCAAACTCTGGCCTACGTTCTGGTCCTGTGGCTGGGCAACGGCGAGATCGAGTTCTGCCACCAGCACGACCTCGGGCGAGACGCCGACGCCATCGTTGGCATCGACGATACGATCCAAGCCGCGAATGGAGGTCGCGGCGCCAACCAACAAAACCACCGAGAAGGCGATCTCGCCGATCACCATCAGGTTGACGGTGCGACCGATCACCATCGATTCGCTGCTGCGCTCGCCATCATTGAGCAGCTCGCGCAGATCCGCACCTGCCGCCTGTCTGGCCGGCATGAAGCCGGATACCGCAGTGACGATCACGGCGCAGAGAAAGGCGAATGCGGCGATGGTCAGATCCACGCCGAAATCCAGGTAGTAGGGCGCAGGCCGGCCCACGCTGGCGTAGCCCATCAGCGTCAGCCATATGGCCACGCGGGTCACCACCATCGCCACCAGCGCCGCCAAACTGCCGTGGATGAAGGCATCCACGAGCTGGCCCATGGCCAAGCGACGACTACCGGCACCAAGCGCGTTGCGCAGCGCCAACTCGCGCCTGCGCGCCAGCGTCTGGATCAGATACAGGCTGGACGCGTTGCTGCAGCTGAGCACCAGCACCAGTCCGGCGGCCACAAACATCAACCACAGATAGGCGCGCGTGGCCTCGTCAACGAACAGGTAGTCCAGCGGCTTGTGCACGATTGCGCGCTCGTCTTCGCGGATCGAACTCAGCCTTGAGCCCAGCGACTCGGTGGTCTGTTCCAGGATCTGCGCTGCCTGCTCCGCACTCACACCGGCGGCCAGGCGGGCCAGCACGCTGACATCATCCGATTCGCCCAGGCTTAGCTGCGCCGGCATCCACAGTTCGGAGGTATAGGGGAAGCCGAAGCCCTCGGGCATCACGCCCACAACACTGGCCGGCCGCCCGTTCACGTTGACATTGGTACCGAGTATTGCCGGATCCGCACCAAAGGAGATCCGCCATTGACGTTCACCGATCAGTACGGCCAAGGGTGCGCCCGGTCGGTCCTCATCGGCGGCGAAGCCTCGACCCAGTATCGGCGCCACGCCGAGGATGTCGAACAGATTGGCGCTGGCCCGAGTCGCCGTCAGCGGCTTGGATTGGGCACCCCGACTGAGCACCACCGAGGATTCGGCGAAGGCGGCAAGTTCGCCGTACTTGCCCAATTCGCGGGCCAGAACCAGGAAGTCCTCGCTCTCCATATCGCCCAGGCCGACACCGCTCTTGCGCTCCTGCCCGATGGCGTACAAACGCTGCGGATCCTCGTAGGGCAACGGTTTGAGAATCATCCCGTTGATCAGAGTCAGAGTGAACAAGACCGCGCCTACGCCGATGCCCAGGATCATGATGATCAACAGGGAGTTCAACGGCGTACGGCGCATCTTTCGAATGGCGTTCGCAAAGTGCGTGTGTGTCATTGCGGCGGGAGTTCCAAGTCTTTGATTGGTTGGACTGTCAAGTCACAAGCGCCGATCAGCGCTGCGTTGCCAGCTGCAGTCGGTAGCGCCACTGCAACAGACGAAAGAGAACGGCGCGACCCAGTCCGCTGCGGCAATGCTTGCGCAACCAGGGGCTGCGCTGCAGGGCGACGCCGTAGGAAACCGAAGCCTGGACGCGGCTCGCGATTGCCCGGCTTTGCTGGGCAAACTGCGGACGCATCACATCCAGAACCATGATGTAGCGTCGTTGCGCGGAGTTGTTCCAGGCGCTGTGCTGGTGGGCATCACAGAACATCAAGAAGCGACCGGGCTCCCAACTGCGCACCTCGTCGCGCACCTTGAACCCGCATTGCGGTGCCGGGGCTGGGATCTCCAACCCCATATGGCATCGAACGATGGCATTGGTGTCGCCGAAATGGGGTTTGATGGTGGTGTTTGGCTCGAGCAGATTGAATGAGGCCGCACAAAGTCCGGGGATGGACTGCAGCATCGCCCAGGTCTTCGGGCAGCGCTGGCAGTTGGCGCGATTGCGTCGATACCAGAACATCATCGTGAAAGTGCGCCAGCTGCTCGGGTCAGACGACGTCATCGACTCATTCGCATAGGGTCGCAGCTGGGTCGAGTGTTCCTTCAACAGCGCTGCGAACTCGTCGCGGATGATTTCCCAGTTGGCTTCGATTTCGCTCACCCATGGGAATTCGCCGGGATTGAAGTAGGCCGGCTCGGCACCTACGAATGCATCGCCGCTTTCGGCAAACCATAGTCGGGTTTCTTGCAGGTAGCTCACTTCAGCGTTCCATCATCAGTTTCGGGAAGCACTCAGAAGAGATTGAATAGCGGCAACCTGAAGGCCGCCATTGATCTCAACATCGCAAAGGACAACAGGCGGCCGGCGCGCTCGCGGCGTTTTCCATTCATCAGCCGGGCGAGTCTTGGATACCTTTGACAGCGGATGTCGTAGAAGATGTTCGCCAGCACCCAACAGGAGACCCACTGCCGGCGTTTGCGGAACTCGGGCCGCATGACGTCGAAAGACAGGATGTAGCGGTTCTGGTCGGTGTTGTTCCAGGCGGTGTGCTCGTGGGCGTCGTTGAACATGAAGATCCGACCGTGCTCCCAACTCAAGGTCGTGTCCTTCACCCGCAGCCCGCAGCGCGGCGCAGACGCCGGCACGATCAGCCCCATGTGGCAACGGACCATGGCGTTGGTATCGCCGATATGGGGTTTGATCGTCGAGCGCGGCTCTAGCAGCAATACCGATGCGGAGGTCAGATCGGGAATGTCCTTGAGGATTGCCCAGGTCCGCGGGAACATCGTTTGATACTTGCGGGAACCGAATGACCAGTACATCAATCCGGCGGTGCGCCACGCGTGGCGCCTGTTGGTCTTGTTCTGGTCCGGATAGGGTTCCAGCACGTCGTCCTGACTATCCAGTACCGACTGCAGCTCGTCGCGAATGGTCGCCCATTGGCTTTCGATGGTCTTGACCCACGGAAATGCCGCCGGATCGTAGACGTGTTCTTCCCACGACGGATAACCCTCATCGTCATAGGCAATCCAGGGCCGGGTTGCGCTCACCATTGGAATTCCTCCACCTCGGCGGATTCGCTTTGATCCGCGCTGGGCAATGTTTGATCGGCGAGCAAGAGCGCAATGTCATTCAAGCTCGCCGCGTTGAACAGCGACTTCAGCGCGGGTCGGGTGCCGCTCAGCTGCTCCAGTTCAGCGGCCAGACGTACGACCAGCAGAGAATGGCCGCCGAGGTCAAAGAAGTTGTCCTCAGGCCGCACCTGAGCACGTCCCAACAGGCGAGCACAAATGTTCAGCAACTGCTCCAACTGCGCGGCGGGTTGCTCGACCGGCGCTTCAGCCTCGGGCAAGGCAGCCAACCGCTGCAGCGCATCACGATCCAGCTTGCCGTGCGCACCCAGCGGCAATGCGGCAATCCAGCTCAGCCGCGCTGGGACCATGTAGTCCGGCAGCAACTCCCGCATTTGATGCCGCAGTTGTTCGGCGTCACCGGTTTCGGTGCTTGCGGTAGCCGGCGTCACGAAGCCTATCAATCGCGCATCGCTACCCGATCCCGATTGAATGACCGCAGCGTCTAGCACGCCTTCCAGGCGGCGCAGGCAGGACACCACTTCGCCCAGCTCGATACGGTGTCCTCGAATCTTGACCTGACCATCGGCTCGGCCGAGGAACTTCAGCTGACCTGAGGACGTACACAACACCAGATCACCGGAGTGGTACCAGCGTTCCGCCTGTCCCCGCTCATCAGAGTGCACTGCAAAACGCCGCTGGGTGAGTTCCGGCTGATTCAGATAGCCCCTGGCCAATCCTGGTCCGCCGATGTGCAGCTCACCCGGGATTCCCGGCTCTGCAATGGCACCGAAGGCATCGATCACACGGCATCGATATCCGGGCAGTGGACGGCCTATGCTTGGCGCATCCGGGTCCGCGCACATCAGCGCGGTACTGGTTCCCATCGTCGCTTCGGTAGGTCCGTAGAGATTGATCGCCCAGGCCTTGCCGCCGGCATAGTGGGCGACGATGCTGTCCCACAGTTCGCTGCTGATCGCCTCCCCGGCGACCACCACCGAGGGCAAGGTCCCGGATTCAGGGCAGGATGCGAGCAGCATCTGCATCTGGGTAGGCGTCACCCCGACCACGTCGACTCGATTGCTCTGCATGAATGCCTGCAGAGCCTCGGGATCACGTCGGGTATCACCATCCACCATCAGCAGCGTGTCGCCACTGCACAGGCGCAGATAGTCGAACACCGACATATCGAAGGTGTAGGGCGGATTGGCCGCCCAGCGGCCACCGGCATCAACGCCGTACTGGCCCACCTGCTGAGCAAAGCTGGCGCAAAAGTGCAGCAGCTGAGCGTGTTCCACCATGACCCCTTTGGGCTCACCGGTGGATCCAGAGGTGTACAACACGTAGGCGAGGTCTACGGGGTTTGGATAGGGGCGCAGTCGCGCAGATGAGGTCGCCTGGTGCGCTTGCGACGAGGCATTCTCAATCGCTTCCTCCAATACCAGTACCCGCGTACTCAGCCGCCGCGCCAGGTTGAGGGTGTCGCGACTGCAGATGATCGATTCGGCTCCGCTGAGCTCAAACAGCTGCTCTAGGCGGGCAACCGGGTGCGTGGGATCCAGCGGTATGTAGGCCGCGCCCGCGCGCCACGCCGCATAAACCGCGACCGGAATGGGCGAGTGCCCCCGCAACAGCAGACAGACCCGAGACTGCCTTGGGTCCGCCGTTGCCAGTATCAGCGCGGCGAGATGATGATAGGCGGCTACAAACTGGGCGTAGCGGAGTTCAACGCCCGCACAGATCAGCGCAACCCGCATGGGGTCCGCTGCGGCGACCGCCTCGACCCGCTCACACAGCGACCGATCATCGCCAGCGGCATCGATCAACAGCGGTTCGCAGAGTTCGGCTTGCCGCTCCAGACCCAGGCTCGACAGCG
>JAUIFV010000074.1 GCA_030430155.1 Gammaproteobacteria bacterium | reverse complement strand
TGCAGTTTCGCTACTGCCAGGACCTGGTCCGGGCGCTGGGCTTGGTCAGTCTGTCCGACACCCGTTACGAGGCCGACGATCTGATCGGCACGCTGGCCCATCAGGCCAAGGCCCGCGGCGTGCCGGTCACCATCGTTTCGGCGGACAAGGATCTGGCCCAGCTGATCGGCCCGCACGATGAGCAGTGGGACTTCGCCCGCAACCGGCGCTGGGACCAGGCCGGGGTGGAGGAACGCTTCGGGGTGCGTCCCGATCAGCTGGCGGATCTACTCGCCTTGAGCGGCGACAGCGTCGACAACATTCCCGGCGTGCGCGGGGTTGGTCCCACCACCGCCGCCGCGCTGCTGCGCCACTTCGACACCCTGGACGACCTCTACCGACGCCTGGAGGAGCTGCCTTTCCTACGCCTGCGCGGCGCCAAGTCCGCGTACGGCAAGCTCAAACCGGCACGCGAGGAGGCGATGCTCTACCGGCGCCTGACCCGCATCGCCGTCGATGCGCCTATCGATATCGAGTGGGAGCAGCTGCAGCCGCAGGCCGTCGACGTCGCCGCTGCCGATGAGCTCTTCGATCAAGTCGGCTTCGGCCCCTTCTTCAAGGCCCGAGTACGCCGCCTGGCCGCTGACTCTTAGCTTTTCCTGGCTACTGGAACTGCTCCCGCAACTGCGCTTCAAGCCGAAAGCGGGCAATTCGATCGATCTGCTTGAGCGCCTCGACCCGCTCAGCATCGGCGTCGTTATTCAATCGGGCGCGCATCGACGCAATGATGCTGTCGCGGCTATGCCCTTTCACCGCCAGGATGAAGGGGAAGCCGAAGCGCTCCCCGTAGGCCGCGTTGAGGTGCTGCAGCGTGGCGAACTCCTCAGGGCTGCATTGGTCCAATCCGGCGCCGTGCTGCTCGGCACGTGAAGCGTCGGTCAGCTCGGCAATGCGCAGCCGCGCGCCCAGTTCCGGATGGGCGCGGATCAGCCTCAGCTGAGCGTCGGCGCCGGCCACAGCAACCGCAGCGGCCATGGCGCTGGCCAGATCGTCCAATGCAGCGAAGGGTCGCTGCGACAGCACCGCCTCGGCCACCCAAGGCGAATGCTCATAGATCCCGCCCAGCGCTTCGACGAAACGCTCGGCGGGCATGACGTTCAGCTCAGCAAAATCCACCCGTTGTCTCCCGTACTCGTGTAGGAGCGAGCTCGCTCGCGACCGCGGCGATTCGGCCCATTCCAGACTCATAGTCAGAGCGGCAGATCCGGATCGCTTGCGGGCAAGCTCCTACAAAAAAGCGTAGTGAGCTCGCTACAACCTTTGAACATGAACCCTCAGTACTTGTGTAGGAGCGAGCTTGCTCGCGATCGTGGTGCTTCTACTCCAGACTCGACGCCAGAGCGGCAGATCTCGATCGCTTGCAAGCAAGCTCCTACAAAGAGCTGGAACGCGTCCGCTACACCTCTGAGCATGGATCCTCAATCCTCGCGTAGGAGCGAGCTTGCTCGCGACCGCGGTGCATCAGCGTCCGCGACCTGGGCCCTCTACTCTGGGCCCTCGCCCTTCAAATGCTGATCAAGGAATTCCTTCACCGCCCGGTAGCCCTGGATCTCATTGGCTCTATTGACGAAGCCGTGGCCCTCGTCCTCGAACACCACATACTCCACCGGCACGCCGTTGGCCTTCACCGCCTCGACGATCTCATCCGATTCCACCTGCAGCACGCGCGGGTCGTTGGCGCCCTGCAGCACCATCAGCGGCCGCTGGATCTGGTCGGCGTGGAACAGCGGGGAAATCCGCCGCAGGCGCTCCTCGTCGGTGGCCGGGTCGCCCATCTCCGCATACAGCGCGGCCTTGAAGCTTTCCCACCAGGGCGGAATGGAGGTCAACGTACGCAGCCAATTGGAGACGCCGAAGATGTCCACACCGACCT
This sequence comes from Gammaproteobacteria bacterium, assembly GCA_030430155.1. Classification (GTDB taxonomy): domain Bacteria; phylum Pseudomonadota; class Gammaproteobacteria; order Xanthomonadales; family SZUA-5; genus SZUA-5. The sequence continues at coordinate 20,677 of JAUIFV010000074.1, read as the reverse complement.
GGAAGGCTTCCGGCTCGAAGGCCATCGCCGCCAGCACCATGTAGCCGCCGTAGCTGCCGCCGATGATGCCGATGCGCTCAGGGTCGATCCTGCCGGTATCGATGAGCATCTGCTTGCTGGCCACCACATCGGCCAGATCGGCCTCGCCGTGCTTGCGATCATCCATGCCGAAGAAGGTCTTGCCGTAGCCGGAGCTGCCGCGATTGTTGATCGCGTAGATGGCGTAGCCGTGGTTGACCAGATACTGGATCAGCGAGGAATAGTTCAGACGCGATTGACCGCCCGGGCCGCCGTGGACCCAGACCAGCGCGGGCACCTTGGCTTCGGCGCTGGCCGCATGCGGCATGTACAGCAGGCCCGGGATCTCGACTTCTTCGGCGGCGGTGAAGCGCACCACCTTGCCGTCCACCAGATGCTCGCGGTCGATGGCCGGATTCAGCGAGCCGACCAGCTGCTGCACGCTGCCGGCGCCCAGATCAATCCGATAAAGATCGCGCGGCGTACGGCTGTCGCCCACATACAGCGCGATCTGGCTATCGTCGGCGGAGAAGGTGACCCCGTTCAGATCACCCGCCGGCATCGACGGCAGCTCGGCCGGGCTCATGTCCTCGGCATTGAACAGATGCAGCGCGGTGCGGGCGTCGGCGTTGACCGCCGCCACCAGATACTTGCCGCCGCGGGAGTAGTAGGCGTACATCACGTCCCATTCCGGCTGGAACACCACGCTGCGCTCGCCGCTGTCCAGATCGACGCGCACCAGATGGGCGAATTCGCTGTCGCGGTTGGTCTGCAGCAGCAGATCGCCATCCGGGGTGAAAGCGGCCGGGGTGTTGTTCTCAGCGCCCTGGTGCTCTGTGAGCAGGCGCTTGGAGCCGTCCTCGGTGTCGTACAGATAGACGTCGCTGTCCTGGGTGGTGTTGCTCTTGACCAGGGCCAGATAGCGACCGTCCCAGGAAATCGCCTGCGCAGTCAGGCCGTCGTCATTCTGGTAGACCATGCTGCGCTGGTAGTCGTCGACGGCATAGCGATACAGATCGAAATAGCGCGGGTCGCGCTCGTTGGTGGCAATGTAGAAGCTCTGGTTGTCACGCGCCCAGCCGCCGAAGTTGGCCTTGAGCTTGTCGCCCGGGGTCAGATCCTGGCTCTGTCCATCCTCACTGCGCACATAGATGTGGTCGAGCTCGTTGCCGCCCTGATCGGCGCTGTAGAGCAGGCGCCCGTCGGCCGGGAAATAGTCCACCACCTGCATGGCGTCGGTGCTGGAGTCGGTCAGTGCGACGCTGTCCCCGCCGCCGGCCGGAATCGCGTAGACATTGAAAATGCCGCTGATATTGCTCGAATAGGCGATGGTGCTGCCGTCAGCTGAGAACGAGGCCCCAGCCAGACGCACCGAATCCATGAATACTTCGATGTCATAGGACGGCACCGGCGCGGGGGCGGGGGCGGCATCGGCCACCGCTTCGCTGCTGGCAGGCGCAGGCGGCGCCGGCTCCTGACCGCAGCCGTAGAGGGCCAAGGCCAGCGTGGCCAGCCCGATCGACTTGAGGGGACTCAACATGGACAGCACTCCGTTGAAAACCAGAGCCCGGTGTCTACCTGCCTGCGGCCTGGTTGGCAAGTGCAGATGGATCGCTGCTGCCGCGGTGGTGCTGCTGCACGGCAGCTTGGCGACAGCGGGAAGCTTTGACTGCGCCACGCCCGGCACGCCGACCCAAAGCAATCCGCTGGTGCTCGGCAACGGCAGCGCCGGCAGCGTCACCCGGGCCCAGCTGCAGCAGGCGCTGGACACGGCGGACGAGGTGCGACTGAACATCGGCAGCAGCACCCTGGTACTGGATCAAACCCTGCAGCTGACCCGCGCGGTCTCTTTCCACGGCGGCGGCGCGACCCTGTCCGGCGGCAGCGCGCGGCGGGTGATGGAGATCACCAATCCCGGACTGCTCAACGATTTCACTATCACCCTCATCGACATGCGCCTGATCAACGGCGACTCGCGCAGCCTGGCCGGCGATGACTTCGCCCGTTCCGGCGCGGCCATCCTCAACGATCACGGCAGTGAGCCCTGGCGCGCGGTGCGCCTGCACGCTTTTGATCTGGAAATGGTCGGAAACCGCGCGGTGGAGAACGCCCAGGACGGCGGCGGCGGCGGGATCTATCTGCTCGGCCATCGCGAGTTCATCTGCGTGCGCTGTTTGTTCGACGACAACTCGGGCAGCAACGGCGGCGGCTACTACGGCCTCGGCACCCAGACCATGCGCTTCTACGATTCGGTATTCATCGACAACCTGGCCACCGGCGACGGCGGCAATCCGGGCGGCGGCGGCAACGGCGGGGCGATGGCCATCGACGGCGCCACCCGCGAGCTCAGTCTGTGCCGTACCAATCTCATCGCCAATCGCAACAACGCCTTCGGCGCCGGCATCTTCACCACCGTCTACGATCAAACCAGCGTGACCCGGATCTGGCAGAGCAGCATCGACAGCAACGTCCAGCAGGGTACCGATCAGCACACCGGCGGCGCCTACATCCAGGGCGGTCCGGTGTCGATCCGCAACAGCACCTTCCGCAACAACCAGGCCCGCGGCTATGGCGGGCTGGCGCTGTTCGACCATGGCGCAGTGGCTGTTGGCGGCGAGATCGTCAACTCCACCTTCGAAGGCAATCTGGCCCGCACGACCTTGGGCGGAGCGATGAATCTGGATGGCAGCAATCCACTGCTGCTGCAGAACCTGACCGTCGCCAACAATCGCGCCGACTGCGCAGTCTGCTTTGCCGGCGGCATCGTCAACCCGGCTAATGCACCCATCACCCTGCGCAACACCATTTTTCTCAACAACACCGGCGGCAACGCCTTCAACCCCTGGGCGATGCTCAACCCGGTGGCCAACGGCAGCAATAATCTGCAGTGGCCCCAGTATCGTCAGGGAACCCAAGAGGAACAACCGGTCAGCCCCGGCAGCAGCTTCGCCGACGCCCTGCTCGCCCCCATCGCCGACAACGGCGGCCTGACCCAGACCATGGCCCTGCTCAACGGCTCCCCCGCCATCGACACCGGCACCCCCACCGGCGCCCCCACCACCGACCAGCGCGGACTGCCGCGGTTTGGCGTCGTGGATATCGGTGCCTTTGAGGTGCAGGGCGGGGGGGATGGGATTTTTGCGGATGGATACGAGGGCTAGGGCTGAGGGCTGAGGGCTGAGGAGGAGCGTCGCGGAACGATGGCCGAAGTTCTTTTGGAAGCTACGGGATACAGATGAATCCGCTCGAGCGCACAGCTGAGATCGCTGCGTCTGCTCTGGCTTTTCTCAGCCCTCAGCCCTCAGCCCTCAGCCCTGCTCTCAAGCCACCACCAACCGATTCCTTCCATCCCGCTTGGCCTTGTACAGCGCCTTATCGGCAGCCTCAATCAGCAGCTGCGGGTGCGCGGGGTGGCGGTTGGTGCCGGCCAGGCCGATGCTCACGGTGACGTGGACCTCGCCGTTGCGATTGCCCTTGCGCACTGCCTGCGGCCGCGCCTTGGGCAGCTTGCCCTTGCCCAGGCGGACCCGGGTTTCCTGAATCCGTTTGCGGGTCAGGTCCAGGGCCTCGCTGATGCGATCCATGTCGTTGTGGCTGAAGACGATGGAGAATTCCTCGCCGCCGTAGCGGAAGGCATGGCCGCCGCGACAGCTGCGCAGGGCGCGAGCGACCTTCTGCAGGACCACGTCGCCGGCGTCGTGGCCGTGACGGTCGTTGAAACGCTTGAAGTGGTCGACGTCGATCATCGCCACCGCCAGCCGACCCTCGCTGCGGGCCAGCTCCTCGTCCAGCGCGCGCCGATTGGGCAGTCCGGTGAGCGCGTCTACGAAGGCCATGCGAAAAGCCTGTACCAGCACCCCGGCCACCGCCAGACCGGCACCCAAGGTCAGCCAGGCCGCGGCCGGCGCGCCGCTGCCGCTGGGTATGGCGGCTAAGGCGGCGCAGGCCAGCGCCGCGCTGGCACCCAGATCGGCAGCGCCGCGGCGCTGGAACCAGTGCAGACTGCACACGAATGCGGCGGCGAAATAGAGCAGCGCGATGGTGCCCAGCCCCTGCGGCCAGGCATCGGCATTGACGTGCCAGCCCTGCAAACGGGCAATCGCCGCCTCGCCAAAGCTACCGGCGATCCACACGCCCAGTCCGCTAACCGCGGCCAAAACCAGGTTGCGCGGGCTGAGCAGCGGCCGCTCCGGACGCACCGACACCCACAGCGCCAGCGCCGGCGCCGCCAGGGCCACCAGCAGCTCGCGCCCGGCGCTGCTCCAGCCCCAGGCGTCCAGCGCCAGCAGGGCCAGCAGCCAGACCACCCGATTGCGCCTAAAGCCCGCCGCCAGCAGGATTCCCGCCATGCAGGCCACCGGCGCCATCGCTACCAACGAATTCAGTAGCTTGTCGAGCACAGCTCACAATCCACCCGAAGTTGCCGGATTGTAATGCGGAAATGGGGTCGGAAGCACGATGGGAGTCACGATTAGGAGCTACAGGGCCCAGGATTGAGGGCCCAGGGCCCAGTGATTCGCGCTGCTGCTGGGCCCTGCGCCCTGAGCCCTGGGCCCTTTCTAACATCCCCCCGGCGCCCGCCACTCCGGCCCATCATCCGGCCCCGGCTGGCATTCGCTGCGCTGCATCCGCTCCATGGCGCGGGTGGTGGGGTTGTCGCTGATCCAGCGGCCTAGCTCACTCGGTGAGTCCACTAGCACCGGGATCGGACTGACCCCGATGGTCATGCCCAGAAAGCGCACCGAGGGGCCTTCGTCGTCATCGCCCTCGGGCGGCAGGGTGACCAGCGGTGTTTCGCCGTAGTCGTCGAAGGGCAGCGCCGGCAGCGGCTGGTCATATGGCCAGGGCGAACGCGCCTGCTCGGCGGCTGCGGCGATCTGCGCGCGCGCCGCGGCCTCCAATTCCTCCTGCCAGGGCGACCCGGTATCACGCCAGCGCGATTGGGAAAGCGGATCGTCCGGTATCACTGCGCCGCGCGGGCTGGCGACCTGTGCTGCGGCCGCAGCGGCTTGGCCATCTGCAGAGATTGCAGTCGCCAAGCTGCGCTCCCCGCCGGGCCGGGTTTGCGCCGCCTGGCCGGTACTGGCCGTGGTCCGCGGCTCGATACGCGGGCTTGGCTGGTCCTCGGCCTTCGGATACAGCTGCACATTCAACCGCGCCTGGCTGCCCAGATAGGCCCGTCCCGGCGCCGCCCGCTCCTTCAGCCAGATCAGCGCCAGCCCCAGATGCAGCGCGATGGCGATCGCCATGGCGACGACTCTCAGCGCTCTGGGAGCCATGGAAGTGGACGATGTGCGCACCGCGACGGTCCTGGTTGATGGCGTGGCGGTGAACATTGCCCACGCCGAATGAATCAACCGCAAACGTCGAAGCGGACTTTGGCGCGGTCAGGGCCGGGAGCCACTGCGCCAAGGTTTAATCGTTATTAACCCATTGGTTTTCAATCAAAAACTCGTAAACCTCGGGGGTGGCCAGGGGTTTCTTCCAGTACCCGCATTGAACTCAGTCTGAACCGCACGGGGCGTCGATCTGGCGTCAAAGCTTGTCAACCGCAGAGCAATGAGACCTTTCAGGTATGGATTGCTCGCAAACTTTGATACAGAATCATGCGCGACCCCGATCTTTACGAAATCTTAAGGAGAACGACATGCAGACCCTGAGCAAAGCAGTGCTGCTGGCCATGATGGCAACCGCGTGGACCGCTCCGGCGTTGGCCGCAGAGGCCGAGGAAGACGACGGGGGATTTAGCGCCAACATCGGATTCGTGTCCGACTACACCTTCCGTGGCGTGTCCCAGACCAACGAGGATCCCGCGCTGCAGGGTGGTGTCGATTACGGCTGGGCCAACGGCTTTTACGTCGGCGCGTGGGCATCCAACGTCGATTTCGAACCGGGCGATGGCACCAGCATAGAGCTCGACACCTACGTCGGCTGGGCTACCGATCTGAACGATGATCTGGCCCTGGATCTGCAGTTGGTGCGCTATTGGTACCCGGGCGGCGAGTCCGACTACGAGTACAACGAGTTCATTGCAGCCCTGACCGTAGCAGAGGCGGTGACCTTCACCATCGGCTATTCCAACGATGCCTTCGCCAGCGACGAAACCGGTATCTACTACGGCGTTTCCGGCAGCTATGGCCTGCCCTGGTACGAGCTCAGCCTCAACGGCAGCGTTGGCTACTACGATCTGGATGATGCTCTGGGCGATAGCTACAACGACTACAGCATCGGCCTGTCCAAGCCCTTCGGCGACGTCGAGGGCGCGATCACCTATGTCGACACCGACAACAACGGCGAGGACATCTTCGGCGACAACGCCGGCAGCCGCTTGGTGCTGTCTTTGACGTTGACCCTTTAGGGCTCAATCTCATAGCGGTTCGAAAAGGCCCGGCCAGTCCGGGCCTTTTCTTTTGCTCCGATGCGAAACCGTAACGATCAAGGATGCCGGAACCCAACAACGAAGAGGGCCCAGGGCTTAGGGCACAGGGCCCAGTAGAGCTGAATCAGACGATCTGGAATCGCGGGCATCCATCCGTCCCGCCCGCATTGCTCCTGATCCCACGTCAGGCGCGAGAAGCATCCTGGCACGATGCGCTCACATCATGCGCGCTCTCCTGGCTACTGGAACTGGCTACTGGGACTCGCTCTTAACCAGCTCTATCCACACCAACAGCGCGTGCGCCAGCAGCCGCCCGTCCTCGCCATACAGGGCCGAGGCCGAGCGGTGCTTGCGGCCGTCCTGATCGATGGCCCAGGCCATCAACACGCAGCGCTCGCCGACCGCCGGCAGCGCGCTGATCTGGGCGGTCATTCGGCCCAGCAGCGCCGGTAGGCCGGGTTTGTCCAAGGCGAAATAGCTCGGGCAGTCCAGCGCCGCCCAGATCATCCGCCGGTCGATCTGCCCGTGCGCTCCGAGCAGGCTGGCCTCTGGCGTCCATGGTGCAGCGAAGCGAGGCGCGATGCCCTCGTCGCCAGCGAAGATGCGCAGTCCGTCATCGGCGGCGCGCTGCGGGCCGCAAACGAAGCAGCCTGGATAGGGATGATGCTGATGACCCACATAGGCCCGCGCCGCCTCCCCGGCCGCCTCCCAACCACAGCTCACCGGCAGCTCCAGGGCCGGCATCGTCACGCTACGGGCGGTGGCCAGCACGCGATCCTGATCCAGCAGCTCGGCCGTTGTGCCATCGCCACGTAAGCGCAGCGGCAGGTCCAACGGCGGCGGCGCGCGCAGGGTGACCTCAACGGCCGCGTCTGCATCGGCCCCCACTCCCTCGGCCACCAGACCGGAACAGTAGCCGCCATTGGCCGACTGGTCGGGGCCGCGGAAACGGCGGGCGATGAGGACTTCAGATTCGTTCATCCACTGTAGGCGCCTTGATACAAGTCCCTATTGTCTCAGAAGTCCACCTTCCAACTGCGCTGCGCGACACTCGTGCCGGAACTCACACTATGAACAGCAGTACGGCACGTAGATCACGAAAACGACACCCGACTGACCGCAAGCGGTCGACAAGATGCCGCTGATCGTGGAGCATGCGGCGCCTAAGCTTAGGGAGCACCTGTCATGAAGTCACTGCTGCGCACACTAATTATCGCCGCGCTAGGGAGTACTACTGCGTTTGCGCAAACAGTCCCACCCGACCTGATGCTCACCGATTTCTGCCCGAGCTGCGCCAGTTTCAGCTCACCGCTGTTCATACAGCAGGCCGACGGCTCATCGCTCTACTTCGTTCACGAGCAAGGAGGCGCATTCAAGGCGGTCGACGCGGACACCGGCACGATCACGACGATCGTCAGTCTGGGAAGCGCCGGTCTCCCCGGCGGATTCAGTTCCGGCGGCGAGCGCGGCTTGCTCGGCGTGGCCTTCCACCCGTTGTTCATGAGCAATCGCTTGGTCTTCTTCAGTTACTCCGATGGCGACGGCGATACGATGCTGGCTCGCTACACCCTCAGCAACGACAATCCGCCGCAGATCAATCTAGGCTCGCGCTTGGAGATCCTCGCCGTCGACCAGGACTTCAGCAACCACAACGGCGGCCACATCGCTTTCGGGCCGGACGGCTATCTCTACTTCGCGCTGGGCGATGGCGGCGACAGCAATGACCCTTGCCAAAGAGCGCAAACGCTCACCCCATCCGAAATCGTCAATACCGGCACGGGTTGCTCACCGGATGCCAGCTTCGGCGGGAATCCGAATAGCCGCGCACTGCTGGGCAAAATGCTTCGACTGGATATAGACGCCACGACGCCTGCAGGTAGCAACCAGCTCTGCGCCGCCAACGGTGACGGCAGCGCCAACTACGCGATTCCAACGGATAACCCCTTCGCCGGGAATGCCGGCGTTGCCAATGCCTGCGACGAGATCGCGTACTACGGCTTGCGCAACTCCTGGCGATTCTCGTTCGACCGGGAGACCGGCGATCTGTTGATCGGAGATGTCGGCCAGGGGAGCCGCGAAGAGATCGATTTCCTGCCTTTCGCGCAACTGTCGACTGCAACAAACTTCGGTTGGGACTGCCGAGAGGGATTCATCGGCGCGGGCGGGACTTGCCGGGCTGGCGACACTCTGGTCAATCCCGTCATGGATTACACGACCAGCCTAAGCGTGGGTCGCTCGGTCACGGGCGGCTATGTGTATCGAGGTCCCATCACCCCCTTACGCGGCGTCTATTTTTTTGGCGACTACCTCTCCGCCAGAATCTGGACCGCCACCCAGACGTCACCAGGCGTATTCGGACCACAACCTACAGGCGCCAATAGCTGGATGGTGTCCGAATCGAACGTCTCCAGTTTCGGTGAAGATCTGGCCGGCAATGTATATGTGGTCGGATACGGCAACGGACGCATCTACCGCTTGACCAGCGAGTCCTTTGGTGACTCGGTGTTTGAGAATGGGTTCGAGTAGAAGAAGCTTTTCCGAGCAATTTGGTCTCGAACTAAGTTCCCGGCGGATGGGCGAGAAGACACCTCGGTGAAGCGGCGGATAGACCGCATCGCCCGCAATCCACGCAAGGCCAAGTCGCGCCTTGGGCCGGTGGTCGGTGCCTGCCAGACGCCGCTGCTGGAAATCAGCGAGTTGGCCTACGTGGAGTTGGTCGACTGAACCGGCCGGCTACTGCATCCGCAAGAGCGCGGGAAGACTGCTGAGGGTACCCCGCCAGTCTTGAAGCAGATGGAGATCAGCGAACGGCGCTGGACCGGACAGGTCCGAGGCACCGAAAGCATCTACTGGCGCGCCGTTGGCGGCTTTGACTCGCTGCGCGCGCGTGCTGACGAACTCGGGCAACACTGGCTGCGCGGGATGCGCGCGGTGCGCGCGTTCGAGCCGCCAAGGTAGCGAAACCAAGCCTGTGACGATTGCTCAGTCAAGACTGCTGAGCGGGCTGGCGTGGTTCGGCGGCCACATCATCGTCGTCGACCCGTGCAGCGCCACCCAATCACGCCTGAAAGCAGCGAGCTTAGCCGCTTCTTGCCAACCATTCGCACATGAATTCGCGCATCGATGCTTCAAAGACGCGGCCGCAGAGGTTTCCGTCTGTCCTTTGTTTGGCTTTGTTTGCGCGACGCTGTCGCGCGTTCTTGTTGGAGATCAGCTACCGCCTTTGCTTCGAAACAAGTACTCACAAACGAAATGCGCCACGAAAAAGTAGAACACATAGAGGCCCTGGTATCTCGTCGCCGCATCTGCCCACGAAACCTGAACATCCTTGAACGCTAGCGCATGCACGAGTGAACAGAGAACAAACACCGCTAGGAACGCGACTTGTTTCATGGGATACGTATCGGTCCGCCAAAGCGAAAAGTTCCAGGAAAAGGAGTGGCTATCGCGCGACTTGCTTGGCCCTGAATGACAATGACAGCCTCAGACGACGCCGCCCCTGTCATGCCCGGGGAACGGAACACCGTAGCGTAGGGCCCTGGGCCATAAAGATTATGCGGGCCTGCGCGAAGCACGCCGGACCTAGCGATACTCGCAGCGTTGGCCGTGCTTGTGAAATGGTAGAGAGTGTTGGCTCCTCCTGCTGCGCGAATACCAACATTCAGAGCGATGCCTCCCGCCGCAAGTGTTCCTACCATTGCAGGCGTGCCAGCAATGGTTCCATATCCATATGAAACTGAATCGTAGTCTACGCTCCCAATACCCCATTGGGTTCGGATATACGCACTCAATCCGAAGCTCGCGGTATCTCCGAACCCCGCGATTGCATCCACCCAACTGAACCCTTCCACAGATGCGATTCCCACGCTGGTTGCATAATGAAATCGCGTGGGCGTCTTCACCTGAATCGGCCCTGCAATGAGGTTTTCGCCAGGACAGTCGCCATATGCGCAAGTCTGAGACCCGCTCGATTCGTCGGGGCTTCCGCGCGATGTCTGCAGAACGTATCCCATCGCCGAACTAGCCGCCCCATTCGCAAACTTACCCCCACTAGCCTTACTAATTGACCCACCAATCACCGTGCTGACCACCAACCCCGCGTAGTAGTTCTTTCTGGCGATTGGACCGATCACCGGTGTCAGGGCCGCGGTACCGGCGGCGCTGATGAACCCGTGACCGAACTTGCCGCCCTGCAGGACCGAGAGGGTACCGCCGGCTAGTCCGTGCGTCAGGGTCATTTCCGCCCAGGCCTGCGAACCAATCGCCGGCGTGCCTCCGCTTGGGGTGAGTTGATGGAACACGGCTCTGCTGACGCCAGCAACGGCAGCGGACTGCAATGCATCGGACTGAGTTCCCCCATGTGCACGGGAGATCTGATACTGACCAAAGGCCGCGCATGCCGGTGCGAAAGGACCGCAATAGGTCGACGCGATGCTATTTAGCACTCCCGCCGCGTTTGGGCCGACCGCCTTGGCGACCAGCCGGGTCAGGCCAAAGGGATCGAGCAACCTCGATACGCTGAAGTACCCACTGGGATCGGTATAGACCAGCGGATTGTTGTGCACATAGGTGTAGCGATTGAGTGTGCCGCGATCCTCCACAAAGGGATCGGCCTGCAGCATCCGGCCCAGGCGCGGGTCGTAGATGCGCCCGTTCATGTGCACGATGCCCATGCTGTCGACGTGCTCGTGGCCGGTGTAGCCGTGCGGCGTTATCGCCAGCATGGCGTTGAGCTGGCCGGGCGTGGGCGGTTGCAATGGATTCCAGGACTGCGGCTGGCGGCGCTGACCCCAGGCGTCGAAACTCATCTCGGCGACGATCTGCCCGCTCTCATTGCTGATGGCGGTGATTGAGCCCAGATGGTCCTTGTGCTGGTAGCTGACCTCGGTCAGAGCAGTATCTTCGTGCCAAGTGGCGATAACCGCCCCGCCGATCATCCGCCGGAACTGCCGGGTGCCGTTCTTGTGCAGCACTTCGACGCTGCCGACGTAGTGCGTACTCTCGGTGAGGACACCGTTCTGCAAGTCATGACGGGCCAGGCGCCCGCCCGACCAGTCGTAGTGGAACTCGGTCTGCGCGGTACCTTTGGTGATGCGAATCACTTGATCGCGGCCGTTGTAGACCAAGGTGCGGCCGGTGTTGTCGCTGCTCAGGTTGCCGTTGGCGTCGTAGAAATAACCCACGCCGCCCGCACTACTGACCGCGTGCGGGCGGCCGTTGGCGTAGACATAGTTGCCGACGTCGCGCTTGTAGGTGATGTTGCCGGAGCGGTCATACAGCTGCTCCAACTCCAGGCGCTCGGGCGTCGGCACCGCCGGATTGGGCGGTCCGGCGCCGAAGGTATCGTAGACCTTGCGCAGGAAGTTGCGGTGGTTGTATTCGAAGCGCTCGGACTGGGGAACCGCCTGCGCCGAATCGCGGCGCCAGGTGAGGTTGCCGATGGCATCCCAACGCAGCTCCAGATCGTGCGCCAACACCGCGCCGTTCTGGTCCTTGAGCCCGAGCGGGCGGCCGGTGCTGGGCTCGTAGGTCGCGGTGACCTGAAAGCCATTGCCCAGCTGCGCCAAGGTCGGCTGACCGCGTGCATCGGTCGCCATCAAGGTCCAATAGACCTGCCCCTGGGTGCCCGGCGCGGCTTCGCGCAATCCGGTCAGGTGACCCTGGCTGCCGTAGATCTGGCGAACGCCGCGGTCGCCGCCTGATGCGTCGAACTGTTGGAAGACGCGCCCGTATTGGTCGTAGGTGGTGCGTTCTTCGTAGTCAGATCCATTGATGTGTTCATTGAAGATGCTAGTGCCGCGGAAATTGAGCCGTCCGAGCTCGTCATAGTTGTACCCGCGGATAAGCCATTGACCGCCGACTTCTGGGTGCTCGTAATTCTCGTACTCCCCAATAATCTGTCCCGACCCCACTGGACCATGAATGATGGCGTGACTGCCATCGGGATCTCCGCCGGCTCCGCAATTCTGGACGTTACTGACACCGCTGAATTCGAGCTTGCTAAACAACCGGCCATAGTGATCGTACCCAAAGCCCAACGCCTGTCCCTTGGCATCCAACTGACAAACCAACTCGCCCAAGCCGTTGTAGTGATAGCGCCACACGCCCTTGTCTGGATCAGTGACCTGGGTCTTGTGTCCGGTCAGGCTGTACTGAATGGTGATCGTGTCGTTATTCAGTGGCCCGTCTGTGCTTACCAATCGACCGAGTGCGTCATAGCCCAGGTGCGTGGTGGCCTGATCCGGCGTGCCCTCGGCGCTTACCTCACGCACCGTCTCGCCCAGCGCATTGACTTCGACCACGGAGATCTGGCCGAGGGCATTGGTGGTGCGGGTGATCAACCCCTCGTAGCTGATCGAGCTGCGGCTGATCAGGCTGGGACTGTTGTCCGGGAAGTAGATGACTTCGGCGCGGCCAAACTCATCGTAGGCGGTTCGGGTCCAGTAGCTGGTAGCCGAGGCGAAATAGGGTTCGGACGCCTCCAGCGGGCGGCTGGCGTCGTCGTAATGCGTATCGGCGTAGATGGCCGCGTTGGTCACGCTCCAGGTCACGGTGCGCGTGGGTCGATTGAGCTTGTCCCTGCAGGTCAGCGAGTTGCTCCCGCCCGCTGCGCTGTGCTCGTCGTACATCGCCGTGTCTGCCGGGCACAGGTTGCCAGCCGGCGCACCCATCCGATGCAGGACTCGCGACCAGGCCCCGGTCGGACTGTAGCTGTAGTGCATCCGTCCGAGCGGGTCATAGTATTGGTATGAGATCACGCCCAAGGCATCGCGGACTTCCGTTTCGTTGCCGTATTTGTCGCGAGTAAGGACGTGTCTGATCTCCGTCGCGCTCTGGCTATTGGTTCCTATGAAGACCGCGTACTCAGTGTCGACGAATCGACCTCTGTCGTCGTAATCAACGGCAGATGCTCGGGGAAACTCTAGCTCTCTTGCGTGGACCGTTGTCCTGGTGCGCAAACCGAATTCGTTCAGCTCGTACTCGGTATGCGTTTCATACCCGGCAATGCTGGCGCAGCTATCGGGCTGGATGGTCTCCGCAATGAGGATCCCGGTGTCGCTGTCGTAGGCGAAACGGCTACGGCGCGTTAGCGGCGGGGTATTCGGCCGGTTGCTAGTGACGGTGCTGCAGCTCAGACGGCCCAGATACCACTTGGAGACGTCGTCTGCCTCGTAGGCATTGACCGTGGTTTGTTCGGCGACCATGGTGCCGAAAGCATCGTAGGTGGTCAGGACGATATGACCGACGTTGCCGTAGGCGTCCAGATTGCTGTTGACCGTTACGGCCCGGTGGGTGAGGGCGGAACTGGTGTAGGAACCTTGCGACAACACCGGCGTGTAGTGAATATCCTCGACGCGCTCAATGTAGGGATGGACGGCCCCGCCGGTGGTCGCCAGCGCCTGCCAATCGGTAATGCTCTCGCCGAGCACGATGATGCCGGTCTCGATGGCGGTGTTGCTGCAGTCGGTGCACGGGGTGAGCGCGCCTGCGGTGGCATCGTTCTGTGGCCACGGCGCGGCGGTTTGGTAGTAGCTGTCGGTACGCAGCGGCATGCCGATGAAGGGGAACTGCTGGGCGTAGCGGGTGCGCGTGAGGACGGCGCTACGCGGGTCATAGCTGGCCACTTCGGCAAAGCCCAGAAAACCGCGACCGCCGGCCTGGATCTTGCCGCCGGTGTAGTAGTAGCGGGTCGTGGTCACCGCGTTGGCGCTGTAGCTGCTGCTCAAGCCGTCGGCACTGAGCGTGTACTGAGGTGCCAGCGAGCTGGCCGAGGCAACCACATACATCGGCGCGACCAGATCATAGACAGGTGCACCGCGACCCCAATTCAGGTACGGGCCGGCGACATCGCGGGTGTAGACCGAGCGCTGGGTCAGCGCGCGATACTCCAGCGACGTGGTCGCGTCCAGACCATCGGTGATCTGGCGCAGGGTGTGCAGATTGCAGGGCGCCATGGAAGCGCACTGCGGCACATTGTGGTCCCCAACGGCCTGGGTGAATCGCCAGGTGCCCGACTGCTTGCGCAGCAGCAGCTGATCGATGCGGCCGTCTCCGTTGCGGTCGAGGAACACCGAGTTGGCGCGGGGCGCTTCGTTTTGCGCTTCGGGCAGCAGGTTGCCTGCCAAGGGTGCGAAGCCTCCGGAGAGATTCGCCGTAGGCGAGAAACCACCAAAACCGTCGCCGAATTCGCGCCCGAAGGCATGCACCTTCCAACGCGCGCTGTCGCTGTTGATCGAACTGGGCACCAGCAGATCGGGATGACCATCGGCGTTGTAGTCGATCATTCGTACCGACGATGCGACTTCCACCGGCACCGTGAACTGGTCTATGGCCGGATTGAGAGGATTGTTGGCCACCGGCCTGCCGGCATTGATCTGCAGGCGCACCGGGCAGGCGCTTGAGCAGGCGCGAACATCGACGGTGACGAAGTCGGATAGCCCGTCGCCGTTGACATCGACGGGGATGACGGTATCGATGATCTCGCCAAGCCGCAGATTGGCGTAACTTTCGAGCTTGAATGATTGTGCGCCTTGGGTATTCGGCGTGATATTGAATACGCGGGTGGCGCTGACGTAGACGAATGGCGTAGGAATACCGCTAGCCACCGACTCGAATTCTTCACGGGACACGATCTCCGATTCGGTTGAGTCGGGGGCGCCCTCACAGCGCACACGCACCAAGGAGTCGGCCACCACGGCCGCACGCCCGCTGCCGTCGGCCGCGAAGGCACCGACGCGGTGAACCGTCACTTCGAAGGCGTAGTTCGGCGACGTGAACCCTGGAGTCGTGCATACGTTGGACGGTGGCGAGGGAGGCAGCCAATCGAATCCGCCGCGGACTCGCTCCGGATCCTTGAATGCCAACGTCGCCCCAGGGTTGGACAGCGACTGGTTCTCCCAAACCCAAACCGGCGCCAAGACCCCTGTAGGATGCCAATTCGATCCGGTGTACTCCCAGTAACCGGGGAAATGAATGACCAGGTCAGCCAACCCATCTCCTGTCCAGTCGAGCACACTGACTTCGGCTTCGGTCCATGGTTCACCGGGAATCTCGCCGACTTTGATTGCCTCGCCCAAACGACCGAGCGAAGCGTCATAGTCGTGATACCAGAGTCCTTCGTCGACTGGATTGGCGCAATCAATGGCGGCATAGATGAAGCCTTGGAAACCAGTGCCCTCCAGGTCAATGGGCTGGACAGTGCCCAGAGACTCGATCTTGGTACCGCATTTGGCGGTGACTGAATTGGAGTTGACGAGACTGCCGTTGGGCAAGGTCAGCAAGGCGCGGAACTTGGCCGCCTGATCGTGCTTGCCTTCGACCACGACCAGGTCCTGTCTGCCGTCGCCGTTCAGATCCGCTGGGAAGGACGAACTGTAGTCGGCGATGGAGGGTGGTGTCCCCAAACCGTCCGCCGTGGGCACGGTGGGGAGCGACGCGCTGCCGATGTGGTAGTCGAATTGTGTGGGGGCAAGACAATCGTTTGCGCCCTCACCGTAGCACTCGCGCACGGAGGTCAGAAGAGGCTGTCCGGGCCGGCTCATGGAACTGCCCGAACCATCGTTGTTCTGATAGCTGAGTGCGTAACGACGCACCAGCTGAGTATCGACTTTGGACCGAATGGTATCCAACCGACGAGTGCTGCGAGTGAGTTGCCCCGCGATATAGCTGCGAACCTGCTGGTGAGCGGCTAACTCGGAATAATCAAACTCTACGGTTGCGAACGGCGCCTGATTGGCACGACCCGTATAGCTCACCTTGTCCAGTAGGTATTCCACAGAACCGTTGTTGTTGAACAGCGGGTGCTGAACGTGGGTGTAGCTGTAGTCGATGTAGTTTCCAGCGCTGTCCTCGATGCGGCGAATGGGCCAGACCAGGACAGTCGATGCCTGCCCATGGATGCTGGTCATGACCCGGGCGCTACCTTGAGCGGTGGCATCCCCGTAATAAGTTGCCGAGCCATCGCGGCGTTGGACCTTGAACTCGGTCGGCGCGCTCGCTGACCCCGAGCCAGTGACCGCTGTAACGGTGACCTGGACGAATTGATCGAGCTCCTGACGGTAGACGGCGCCCAGGGTGCCGTGAGGTTGTCCGGACACCCAGAGCAAGCGTTGACCGTCCAGGCAGAACTGATCCTGATCGGTCAAATCCACCGCGCGGGTTTCCGCGTCGCCGAACTCGGTCGCTTGTCCACAGCGTGAAATCGTCGACTGGCCACCGAGTTGCCAGCCACGGCCGAGCAGGCCTTCCCCACCCCGACTGGAATAATTCAGCGACAGCTCAGGCGCGAGATTCCCCGAGCCCTGAACGGTCATCACGCCGATGCTGTAGGTCGCCGCGCCGGATTCGTCAACGCGAAACTCACCCCGCGTGGCGCCGGCCCGTGCGCTGACGCTATCGACTTCGAACCCGGGATCGGGCACTGGGGCAGGCGGCGTCTCCGGCGGCCCTGGCGGTGGCGCGGGCGGCACCACGACCAGATCCGGTGAGAATGCGAGCAGCTGATTGCTGCCCGATTCGCGGCGAAGCTCGAATCGGTAGGTTGATTGCGTAGTGACGTTTGAGATGGTGTGCGGCAGGTTGAGGACGCTTTGTCGATCGGGGTTCAGCCAGCCACTCAGCGGCACGGGATCCACCCAGGCCGACCCTTGTTTTCGAACGCGATACACGCGTGCCTGCGGGTAATCGCCATCGCTGAAATAGGTCAACGACAGAGTGCAATCCCCTGTTGCCGACGCTTGGCACTGCGAGGGATTCTCAACGCCGTTGATCAGGTAGCGGACATCGTGAAGACCGATCTGCTTGTGGATCGGCGCTGGACTTCCTTGGGTCCCGCTGACGAAGGGAAATTCGATTCCGCGCACCGATTGCGGCACATTGATGTCAAGAACCATGGATCCCGGCTGCGAAACTCCCGGCTGCTGCGGACCATAGCTGCGCTGAATATTCCATCCGTCGTCGCTGCAGTCGCCAACGGGGATTCGCACGACATCGCGAACTTCGGGGTCCGGGAAATCAACGTCTGGGTACCACGCGTTGGTCACCGCGACCGCACAATAGCCGGTTGTCTGCGTAGTCAATGGTGGTCCGGAATCGTCATTGCTGGCAGCGACCCAGATGGGCTCGCCAACAGTGTCGTAGAAGATGAGGCTGCCGAACTCGAAATTGCCGGTGATGTGACCGGACCAGATGTAGTTATGCTCCGGACCGTTGTCTTCCGAAGACCATGCGCCCGAAAAATGGTCCAAGGGACTGGGGCCCTGCTGAATGGCCATGTTGTCAAAAGCCCACGACAAGGTATCCGTAACGGCGTAAACCTCTCGTTCTTTGTAATAACTTTGGTCGTGCATGAACCAGACGACGATCGGTGTATCGTTCTCACGAAGAGTGATCGTCACTTGGCCAGTCGTTGCGGGCTCGCCATTGCGCAGATACTCAAGGCTACCCTGGTACACGTTGGGCTGATCGGTTTGGTCCAATTTCGCCAGTATCCAAACCGGCTGGATGTTCTCGAAGCCCGGCGGCAGGGTAGTCGAAGCAAAGTCCCTGTACGTCAGCCACAGCGCGTGGAGTTCGTTGATATCTCCAAATTCCTCGCTTCCAATCGGATAGCGAAGCTTGCTTGCCCAGTAAAATGTCCATGCAACGTGTTCGCTGTACTCCGAGTGGTACACACCGGGGGCCGTCGTGGGTGCGCCTTCGGTGACTACGGTACCGGGATCAGGCGCCGGTACAGATGAACCGGGAACGACCGGCCTTGAAGTCGCCGCGCTCTCCGCGACAGTGACAGTCATCTCGGGCGAAGCGGCGCCGCACTCTATCGATTCGCTCCCGTCGGAACCGTCAACCACCCGCCGGCAGGCGCGCACCCGGAATCGGTAGGGGCCCGGGTTGTAGTAGGCGAACTTTCTTGAGTCGATGGACAGGGCATGTTGGTGCCACTTCGATTCCTCAGAGAAACCAAATCCCGATTTGCTCGGCGCCTGTTCAACTCGGGCAAACTCATAGCCACCCGCGGCCGCAGAAGGCGACCAGCTCAGCTCGAACTCGCCTGAATTCGTTACGACCCTCCCGCTGTTATTGAAGGCAAGCTGCGGGAGCGTGTTCGCATGCGCACTTGTAATGCCCGCGATCAACATCACCAGCACCAGTGAAGCGTCCCGAAGGCGACCAACCGTCGCGAGGACCACCTGCTGAGAGTACCTGGATAGGCGAAGCGCAAAACCGTCCGAATCGGCGCGAGAGTGCATACGAAGAAGCTCCAAAGACTCGAAATTGGGTCGAAAACTGCTGGCAGGCGTACATTCGAAAAACCGCGCAGATTGGCCAGCGGCGCAGACCCTAGCGGCACTTTCGGAATCACGCAACAGTGTGTTGCAGTTTCTGTTTGGTGCCTGGGATTCGCGTTTTGGTCGGGCGTGGCACTCGCAGTTTCAAGCTGGCAAGCTCGCCCCATGGCAGAGCTGCGGCTGATTCAGGTCTACTACGAGGAGGCGCAGCGAGCGCGCCTGGACCCCGATGCAGTTCCCCACTGCAACGCGCCCGATCTTCGAAAACCAGGTGATTCTGGATCGAGTCCGCACCGGTGACCATCTGCGGGCGGACTACTGGGGGCTGAGCTCCTGGCGGATGGGCGAGAAGACCGGACTGACCGTGGCCACGCTGGCTCAGTGTCTGCGCGCCAGCCAGGGCCGATTCGATGCCTACACCTATGACGGCATCGCCCGCGGCAGCGAGCTGGCCGACAACCGCGACAACGCCATCGGCGCGCTGATCGGCCGCCTGCAGCGGCTGCACGGGTTGATCGAAGACCAGCGCTGGGTGCCGGTATTCTGCAACTACTGGTTCGCCACCAGCGCGGTCTGCAGCCGCTGTTTGCGCCTGCTAGCGCGCATATTTCACGAGTGTTCGTAGCGAGGGCGTCGGAGAGCTGCCGTGGTGCGGTCCGCGGACTGGAAATCGATGAAGGCGTACTTGAATAGTACGTCGAGTCGAATGTAGGGAGCAGATCGCGCCACTGCGGCTGTCCGGCGGCCGCAGTAGAAGACTCATGAAATATGCGGGCTTGAGCGGCTCCATCACAGCGTCCAGCAGGACCAGCAATGCCAGGCGCTGCTGCAGCAATCCGTACTGCAGCATCGCGACCGCGAACGCAGCCTGCACGCCTTCATCTACGAATATTTCTTCGGCCTGTTCCTACGCAACAACCTTGATCTGCGGGTGGGGCAGGTCTATCGAATGGCCGGCGCCGACGGTTCCCAGCAGCCGCGGGTGCTGCAGCGGGTGGGCGCCCCGTAGCCCGCATCGGCCAAGAGATTCCCCAAACAGCGCACCTGGGCCCTATGCCCTGTGCCCTGGGCCCTCGCTAATGCGACCGCTTGATCCCCTCATACCGATTCTCCACCCCCGGCGGGCTCAGGCTGAAGCGCTTGTAGGTCCATTGGTACTGGGCCAGGGCCTGGCGGGCACAGGCTTCGACGTTGGCATTGACCTCGGCCGGGCCGACGATGAGCGGATCGGCGCGGCGGAAATGCAGCTGCCAGCCCTGCCCGCCGGGCAGGCGCTCGGCCCAGGCGAACAGCACCGTGGCCGACTCGCGGCGGGCCAGCTTGGAGAGCAGGGTCATGGTCAGCGCCGGCTGGCCGAAGAAGGGCACAAACTCGCCTTCGCCCTGCTTGGGCTGCTGGTCGGGAAGGATGCCCAAGGTGCCGCCGCCTCTGAGAATTTCGATCAACCGGCGTACGCCGCGGGCTTCGGCCGGGACCGGTTCGGCGCCGGATTGGCCGCGGGCGCGATTCAGTAGCGCCTCCAGCCAGCGCTGCCGCGGCGGGCGGTAGAGGATGCCGATGGGCCCCTGCGCCGACAGCCACAGATTAAGCACTTCCCAGGCACCCAGGTGCGGCGCGGCGACGATCACTGACCGGCCCTCGCGGCGCGCGCTATGGAACAGCTCCACACTGTCGTCGGTGCGCAGCTTGGCCAGAACCTTGCTCGGTGCGCGGGTCCAAACCCAGGCCAATTCGGTCGCGCTGCGGGCCGTTTCGATGACGCTGTCACGGGCCAAAGCGCTGCGCTCGACAGTACTGAGTTCAGGCAGGCACAAGGTCATATTGCGCCGCGCAACCCGCGGCCCGCGCGCGTCCAGGCGCCACCAGGGTCCGGCGAGCCCCAACGCGCGCACCGCCTCGCCGCGCGCGGCCAGCGCCCGGCGCAGCTCGAGCTCCGGGCGGAAACGCGCCTCGGGGGCCCCGGGGTTCTGGCGCCGGAAGCGCCGCGTCAGGT
>JAUIFV010000073.1 GCA_030430155.1 Gammaproteobacteria bacterium | reverse complement strand
TGCCCACCCTACGATTGTGCGGCTGCTTGCGGGAAGGTTCTTGTAGGTTGTGCAAAGCGCAGCGTGCACGACATCGGTATGCCGCGCTGCTGCAAGCAAGGCGGGCACGCTACGCTTTGCCCACCCTACGATTGTGCGGCTGCTTGCGGGAAGGCTCTTGTAGGTTGTGCAAAGCGCAGCGTGCACGACATCGGTGTGCCGCGCTGCCGCAAGCAAGGCGAGCACGCTTCGCTTTGCCCACCCGACGATTGGGGTGGTTCGCGGGAATTCTAAGGTGCCACCAACTCCCCATAACTATCCGGACGCCGATCCCTATAGAACTGCCAGATGTTCCGCACTTCACGAATCTGGTCCAGATCCAACTCGGCGGTGATCAGCTCATCTTGATCGCGGCTTCCTACCGCCAACATCTGCCCGCGCGGGTCGCAGAAATAGCTCTGACCGTAGAATTCGCCGATATTCCACGGCGCCTCGGTGCCGACGCGGTTGATGGCGCCGACGAAGTAGGCATTGGCCACGGCGTGAGCAGGTTGCTCAAGTTTCCACAGGTACTCCGAAAGGCCGGCAACGGTCGCCGACGGGTTGAACACGATTTCCGCTCCGTTCAAACCCAGCGCGCGGGCACCTTCGGGGAAGTGGCGGTCGTAGCAGATGTAGACGCCGACCTTGGCGTAGGCCGTATCGAACACCGGATAGCCGAGATTGCCGGGGCGGAAGTAGAACTTCTCCCAAAATCCCGGCGCGCAATGCGGGATATGGTGTTTGCGGTACTTGCCCAAATAGCTGCCGTCGGCGTCGATCACCGCGGCCGTGTTGTAGTAGATCCCCGGCCCGTCCTCTTCGTAGATCGGCACCACCAGCACCATCTGGTGCTTACGCGCGGTTTCCTGCATCAGTTTGATGGTGGGTCCGTCCGGAATGCGCTCGGCGCTGCCGTACCAGCGTGCGTCCTGTTCGGCGCAGAAGTAGGGCCCGGTGAAAATCTCCTGCATGCACAGGATCTTGACCCCGTCGCGGGCGGCCTGCTCGATGAAGCCCAGTGTCTTCTCCAGATTCAAGGCGCGAATGCTGGCTAGCGGCTGATCGGCGCTTCCGGCCAGTGAGGTTTGGATCAGGCCGCATTTGACGGGTCTGGACATGGGGTCTCCCAGGCTTGAGCTGTCGTTGAATGGACACACATAGTGACCGCATCAGCAAGTTTAGTGAAGGGCGTCGGCGTACAACCCAAGCGACGCGCCTCGTGCGACCCTATGGCCATCAATAACGGAGCCTTTGTCATGGAGTACCGCAACGCCGACAGCGACAAGCAACCCAGTACCGAGCAAGCCGATGCGCTGCAAACGCAGCTGTCATTTCAGTCCCGATTCGTCTTTCTGTTCGGAGAGATCAACCAGAAGGTAGCGCGTGCCACCTGCGAGCGGCTGATTGCGATGGCGCAGGAGTCGGACGCGCCAATCCAGGTGCTGCTTTCTTCGCCAGGCGGACACGTGGAATCGGGCGATGCCATCCATGACATGATCCGCTTCATCCGCGCGCCGGTGACCATCATCGGCAGCGGCTGGGTGGCCAGCGCCGGCGCGCACATCTTCCTGGCCGCAGAGAAGGAACGCCGGGTTTGCCTGCCGAATACCCGTTTCATGATCCACCAGCCGGCCGGCGGCGCCGGCGGTCAAGCTTCCGACATCGCCATTCAGGCCCGCGAGATCCTGCGTACCCGCGAGCGCATCGCCAAGGTGGTCGCCGAGCGCACCGGTCAGCCCATCGAGCGGGTGAGCAAAGACATTGAGCGCGACTATTGGATGAGTGCCAGTGAGGCGATCGAATACGGATTGGTGTCGCGGGTCATCGAGCGGCATCATCAGCTTAGCTGAGGGCAAAGAAAGGGCCCAGGAGAAGCAGAAGAAGGGCCCAGGGCCCAGAGAAGGGGTGAGAAAGGGCCAGTAGCTAGGGGCGAAGAAAGGGCCCAGGGCCCAGGAAGAGCAGAAATAAGGGCCCAGGGCCCAGAAGAGCGTCAATTCTCGACGTTTTACTGGGCCCTGAGCCCTGGGCCCTGGGCCCTCACCTAGCCGCGAAAGGGCCAGTAGCTAAAGGCAAAGAATGGGCCCAGGGCCCAGAACAGCATCAACTCGCCTCGCTTTCCTGGGCCCTGAGCCCTGGGCCCTGGGTCCTCGTCCCCTTGCTGGCGTTATCATCAAGGCTGCCTCCGCCATGAGCCGCCGCCATGACCCGAATTGCCCAGGAAGACTTCGTACAAAGCGTTGCCGATGCGCTGCAGTACATCTCCTATTACCACCCGGTCGACTACATCACCAATCTGGCGCGGGCCTACGAGCTGGAGGAGTCGCCGGCGGCCAAGGATGCGATGGCGCAGATCCTGATCAACTCGCGGATGTGCGCCGAGGGTCATCGACCGATCTGCCAGGACACCGGCATTGTCACCGTCTTTCTCAAAGTCGGCATGAAGGTGCAGTGGGACACCGAGCTGAGTCTGCAGGAGATGGTCAACGAAGGCGTGCGACGGGCCTACAACCATCCCGACAACAAGCTGCGCGCCTCGATAATGGCCGACCCGGCCGGCAAGCGCACCAATACGCGCGACAACACCCCGGCGGTGGTCAACGTGCAGCTGGTTCCGGGTGACAAGGTTGACGTGATCGTTGCTGCCAAGGGCGGCGGTTCGGAGGCCAAGAGCAAGTTCGCAATGCTCAATCCCTCCGACTCCATCGTCGACTGGGTGATCAAGACGGTGCCGACCATGGGCGCCGGCTGGTGTCCGCCGGGGATGCTTGGGATCGGCATCGGCGGTACCGCGGAGAAGGCGATGCTGTTGGCCAAGGAATCGTTGATGGAGCCCATCGACATGCAGGATCTGCTCGCCCGGGGTCCCAGCAATCGGGCCGAGGAGCTGCGCATCGAGATCTACAACAAGGTCAACGCGTTGGGCATCGGCGCGCAGGGGCTGGGCGGTCTGACCACCGTGCTTGATGTGAAAATCTTCGATTTCCCGACCCACGCCGCCAATCTGCCGGTGGCGATGATTCCCAACTGCGCCGCCACCCGTCATGCCCATTTCGTGCTTGACGGCTCCGGTCCGGTGGCCCTGGAGCCGCCGTCGCTGGAGGACTGGCCCAAGCTCACCTACGACGCCAGCAAGGGCAAGCGGGTCAATCTGGATACGGTCACCCGCGAGGAGGTTCAGACCTGGAAACCCGGCGAAGTGCTGCTGCTCAACGGCAAGCTGCTGACCGGTCGCGACGCCGCCCACAAGCGCATGGTGGATATCTTGAACCGTGGCGAGAAGCTGCCGGTGGATTTCACCAATCGCTTCATCTACTACGTCGGCCCGGTTGATCCGGTGCGCGACGAGGTGGTCGGCCCGGCCGGCCCCACCACCGCGACGCGGATGGACAAATTCACCCGGCAGATGCTCGAGCAAACCGGCCTGCTGGGCATGGTCGGCAAGGCTGAACGCGGTGATGCGGCGATTGCGGCCATCGCCGATCACAAGGCGGTCTATCTGATCGCCGTCGGCGGTTCGGCCTATCTGGTTTCCAAGGCGATCAAGGCCTCCAAGGTGCTGGCCTTCGAGGAGATGGGCATGGAGGCGATCTACGAGTTTGAAGTCAAGGACATGCCGGTCACGGTGGCGGTGGATTCGGCTGGTACCTCGGTGCATAAGCAGGCGCCCAAGGTGTGGCAGGCGAAGATCGGCAAGATACCGGTAGTTGTGGAATAGTCGATTCGGTCAATTTGCTCCGAAATTGGTCATTTTGGCCGATCTTGTGAGTGTTCTAGATCGAAAATCAAAGACTTAGGGCACTACTCGGCGGCATGGATCTTGCGACACACCAGCCATACCCTTCGTTTGAGGGACCACTAGGAGGATCTCTATGAGTTCAGGACAGGGCTCGGCTGGAAACGTCATCGCCGCGTTGGCCAGCTTCTTCATTCCCGGATTGGGGCAACTGGTGCAGGGCCGATTGCTCGCCGCCGTGGTCCAATTCGTACTGGCGGCGGTGCTGTGGTTGATCCTGTTGGGCTGGGTCGTGCACCTGTGGTCGATTATCGACGCGGCGCTGTTCCGCCCGCGACCGCGCTACTACGCCTAGAGCGTGATACAGCCGGGCATCCTGGCGTTGGAATCGCAGACGTCGGACGGATCTTGCTGTCCAAGCGCATCGCGCCCGCCACCGGAGTCTGTCGAGGTTCCGGGCGAGGCGGGCACGCTGCGCTTTGCCCACCCTACGGGCGGTCTGTAAGCATGTGGCTTTTGTAGGTTGAGCAAAGCGCAGCGTGCACGACAGGGTTCTCATCGCGTCGGCTAGGTTGGCAACGATGACGCTGACTGACCCGTTAGCAGACCACTCGACCCCGGATACCAACGGAATGCCGATATGCCAATACTCGCTGCAGCCGGTTCAATGAACCTGCGCTACTTCGCCATCCTGGCATCGTGGATGATCTGGCCAATCGCGGCGAGTGCTTCACCCACCCCGGAAGAGGCCATCGCCAGCGTTGAAGCCGAGCTGCTGCCGACTTGGTGGATTGCTGGAGAGGAGCCGCAGGCAACGACGCTGAACCAGCGCATGTTTGCCCATCAGACGCCGGCCCTGACCGTAGCTGTGGTGCACGATGGCCGAATCGACTGGGCGCACGCATGGGGCATGGCCAACATGGCCGAGCGCGTCGAGGCGACGCCGCGGACGCTGTTCCAGGCCGCGTCCATTTCCAAACTGTTCGCGGCGATGACTGCGCTGAGTCTGGCCGAGGCCGGCGAGGTCTCACTGGATGGCAACGTCAATGCCCAGCTTCAGCGCTGGCAGCTCCCGGCCAGCGAGTTTGAGCGTCACTCCCATGTCAGCGTGCGGCGCATCCTCAACCACAGCGCCGGCCTGAGTGTGTGGGGATTCGACGGCTATGCCCCCGATGCCAAGATCCCCGACCCGGTGGCGCTGCTCGACGGCGCCGGCAACAGCGAAGCCATACGGCTGTTTCAGCAGCCGGGGCAGGGCTGGCGCTATTCCGGCGGCGGCTACCAGATCCTCCAAATCCTGCTCGAAGACGTTTCCGGGCTACCGTTCGCCGAGCTGGCCCAGGAGCGTGTGCTGGATCCGCTGCTGATGAGCGATAGCCGCTTCGACCAGCCGCTGGCTGATGATCGACGCGCCCAAGCCGCGGTCGGTTACCACAATCTGATGCAGCCGGTCGCCGGCGGCGCGCATCTCTATCCGGAACTGGCCGCAGCCGGGCTGTGGACCACGCCCAGTGATCTGGCTCGCTACGTGATTGCGGTCCAGCAGATCCACGCCGGCAAGCGCAGCGGCCCGTTGAGCCGATCCTGGGTTCAAGCGATGCTAACTCCCGGTGACGGTGATCACGGCCTGGGGCCGCGACTGAGCGAGGACCGTTCCCGCTTTCACCATGGTGGCTCCAACGCCGGCTTTCGCTGCTACCTGTACGGCACACTGGATGGCAGCCACGGCGCGGTGCTGATGAGCAACGGTGACGGCGGCGGCAAACTCTACGCCGAGGTGCTGCAGGCACTGGCCAAGATCTATGGCTGGGAGGGCTTTGAACCCGAGATCAAAACCACCGTCAGCATGTCATCGGAACAGCTGGCCGCTTTCGCCGGCCAGTATCAGCTGCCGGACATCGGCACCTTGACCCTAAGACCAGGAGAGGGCGAGTTGGTCGCCACCTCCACTTTCTTTGCCGGCGAAACCCGACTGCTGCCGGAGGCGCCGACGCGCTTTTTCGACCGCGGCAACCGCGAGTCCTTTGCATTCGAGCTCAGCGAGGGCAGGGCGATCGCGGTGACTGTCGCGGGACGGCTGCGCGCGGCCAGGGTAGGCGATTGAAGCTGCTGCGATAATCAGCGTTGCACAATGCTGGTTCGACCAACGGATGCTGCAACGCCCGTAGGCGCTGCAGCATCGCGGAGACCATTAGTCTTCCATGCTGTCTGAGAACAGATCGTAGGTATTGGGAATCATGATGTTCACAGCATAGCTGGTCGGCTGCCCGGCACCTCCGGGCATACCCAAGGTCACTTCACCAACGAAGTTGCTGTTCGGAGCGGCATTGGTTACCAGCGAGAAGCGGAACAGTTCTCCCCAGTTCAGCTCATTGCCCGCAACACTGGTCCAGGTGACGTTCTGTGCACCTGCAACGCCGTTCCAATCATTACCGGCATCGATGTCGATATCGGCGAAGTCGCTGGCTTCCAGGAACACCGCTTGATCACTGCCGCGCGGAATGCTGAAGCTCAAGATCCCCAGATTGCTCATCACTTGCAGGTTCGCGCCGCTGTCGGCCGGCGGCGAGGTGTTCAAGACGGCGTGGGTGAGGTCGAAGTTGTTGACCGCGTAGTCGTATCGATAGCAGGTGCCGCTGAGGCCTGAGCCTCCTGGACAGCTGGCCAAGGTCTTCACCTTGACCGCGATCTTGGCATGACCGTCTCGAGTGTCCAAACGCACGTTGTGGGTCGGGTTGGCGGTTGGATCCACCCAGGTGTCCAGGACCGGGCCGGGAACAAATGCGCCTTGAGTGCCTACCGCCCATGCATTGCCGGTGAAATTCGGCGCCATGGTTTGATGACCCATGGTGTTGTAGATGTTGATGTCATCCTGGATGACGTACCAGGACTCGGAGTAGAACTGTGAATTTGGCACCAGCATCTGTGATTCACGAACGATCAACCGGTCCCTATAGCCACTTGAGCTGGGGTTGTCCTCGTTGCCATCGCAGTTGGTATCGAAGATAGAGAAGCAGCGGCCGAAGCGCCCGGTTGACGGGACCACTTCGCTGCGTGGACCAAGATCGCGCCAGGCGTCATTGTTGCCGACTCCATAGGTGTCGCCGCAGTTCCTGCTCAGGATGTGAAGGCCGAAAGGCGAGGCGCAACCCGAGTTGACCGTCAGGAATGCGTGCTTGATCCCGGATGCCCCGATCTGTTCGAGTTGTCCGTCGGTGACTCGATAGATGTTCCAAATCAGGTAGGGGTGCTGGTCGTTGCCAGGATAGGGATAGGCGTAAGGGCTGACGGTGAATTTTTCGTACCACGGCACGTCCGCGGTGTTGGCGTTGTTGGTGTTGCGCCGCGTCGAACTCGGCGTGAACACGACCTCACCATTGTCACCAACCCCGCCCTGACAGCCGTTCGCGCCAGTGCTTCTTCGGCAGCGCGAGAACTGCATCGTAAAATCGGATAGCAGGACGTCTGCCAGGAACCCATTCGTTCCATGAAAGTCTGGCCCACCTAGAGGGGCCTGCGGAGCCGAGAAGCCGCGGGGTCGTTGCACAACTGGAATATTGAACTGCACTTCGCCGATATAGGCGTCGGCGAGGGTGGGCGCGCCTACACGCTCGGCGAAGGCCGCGGTGGCGTTCAGATCAGCGCTGCGCATATAGAAGTTGTAATAGTCGTCGGTCAACTTGAACATCATGTGGTTGACGTAGAACCAGGGCGTCCCGTCGGCACCGATCATTTGCAGTCTTTGCGGATTCTCCGGATCAGCACGCAACTCAAAGCGACTGTAGTTGAATGTCTCTCCGGCCGCGCTTTGTACCTTGAAGCCGCCGTAGGCGAAGACCTTGCCCCCGGTGAAGTGCCGAATAGCGCCGTTGGATACGGCGAACTCCAGGCCGTCACTGGGGTCTACGGGGAAACGCAAGAAATCCTGAAAACCTAGCGACGTCGCGGCAGAGTTGTCGCTGAGCGTCACCTCCAGGCCTTGGCCGGAAAGACGCTCCATGTTCAGTCGCAGCTTGAAGGTGCCGCCGTTGATGATCCAGGTGTCCGCTGCCTTGGTTTCGCTGACAGCGTCCAGCGGCACATCCGGCGTTGCAGCCGTCAGAGGCAGGGGAGCGATGAAACAGGCGATAGCTAAGGTAAGGGCAGACACTCGCATGATCGGGATTCCAATTGTCAACTGGTCAACCCCGAAACCTAGCACGAGTCCGGTGAATATTTGTGTATCTCAATCACGTTGACGGTAGATGTTTGCGTTTGCAATGACTGGATTGGCCTGATTCGTAGCGACGACAGCCCTGCCGGTCTACTCAAAGCCATCCCGTAGTATCCGGTCTGGCGTTCCGAACACGGTGAATTGGACCGCCCGCGTCACCGACAATCCCTCGCTTGCCTGCGGATCGCTGACATAGACGCGAGCGTAGTAGCTTTGTCCGCTGAGTGTCTGGTCACTTGAAAGATCCAGCTGGTAGCTGGTCTGACCGCGTGTCGATGCGTTGCCGACCCCGGTAGTACGGCTGATGTTGGCCAGGTCGCCTATCGGTAGACTGCCGACGGGCCCAGGGTCGGCGCTGGAAACGACCAGGGTCGCCTCGACACCGACAGGCGCGTTGTAAACAGCAATGGTGAAGTTGTCGCTGTTGGCGTGCGGGGGTTCCAGCGCAACGATCTGCGGAACACCGAACTCCCCAGTAACGCCGCTACCGTTCACCTGCGGCACGCGCGCAGACTCGCTGTACAGCGTGGGGCGATCAAAGGGTGGCTGCTCTGCTGCGATTCTGGGGTCGGTCAAGGGCTCGGTCAGATAGGCCAGCAGATTCTGTCTTTGCAGGGCAGACAAACTGCGTGGGCGCACCATCGGGTCTTTGTTAGGCGCGTTGAAATCGCCGCCACGCACATAAAAGGAGATCACATCGTCCAGGGTCGCCAACTGACCGTTGTGCATGTAGGGGGCGCGCAGCTCCACGTTGCGCAGGCTGGGAACACGAAACGATCCGCGGTCGAAATCGACGCCGGTCACCTCAAAACGGCCCTGGTCCTCCGCCGCAGGACGCAAGCCGATGTATCTGAAGCTGTTGTCGCTATGCAGTGCGTCGGAATGGCAAACATCGCAGTTGAGGTCTTCGAAGACCTGACGGCCGGCCGCCTGCGCCGGGGTCAGCGTGGGAATGCTCATCAATTCCCGATCAAAGGGAATCTCGGTCGCGTTGATTTCGCGCTGGTAGCTGGCCAGCGCAAAGGCGATCCGCGTGGGCGTGATGCTGCGATCCCCGAAGGCCTCTTCGAACAGGCTGGGGTAGTCGCGATGGTTGATGAAATCGGCCAGTTCCGATGGGATGTCGAGCGCCAGCGCGAGGGGGATGATGCTGCGCAGCCGGTCGGCGACAGCGCTGATGTCCACGCCCAGATGTCCTATCTCCGAGGTGTCCAGCAGCGGGGCCAAGGACTGCGACTCCAGCGCGCCGCCCTGCGCGATCACGACGGCACCGGAGACCGGGTCTGTAAACTGGTCCGCAGCGCGCCCGTCCCAGAACAAGGTGGGCGCATAGGCGGTGGTAAAGGTTGTCGGTGACTTGCGCCGTCCGACTTGCGCAAAGAGGTCGAAGTATTCGCTGGCGACGTAGTCTCCCGCAGCATCGTGCAGCGGAACCCCGGGTGATGCCAGAACGTCGTCATCGCCGCCAAAGCTTCCGTCCGCGCCTGGGTTAACCACCGCAGCACCCGGGACGGCAGTTCGTGGGTCAGACCCGCCGGCATGCGGACGGTGACAGGTGCCACAGGCCACCGTGCCGGTCAAAGACAGCTGCTCTTCCCAGAACAAGGCCTTACCCAGGGCGATCTTGCTCGCGCTTTGCGGATTCTCACTCGGCACCGGCGGCGGGCCGATCGCCTGTTGTGCATTCGACGCTGTGGAGCAGGTCAGGAACAGCAAGGCCATGACGCAACCGGCCGCTCGAGCTGGCTTGAGGCTCTTGGAGATGGATCGAGTCGTCATCCAAGGATCATATTACGCCGTCGCGAGCTTGAGGTAAGCGAACTACAAACGCGGATCAACCGGTTCGCTCTCCAGCGCCAAGACGCCAAACACACACTGATGCACGCGGAACAATCCTTCCTGGTCCACGAAGCGGTGCAGGGCTTCATGACCCAGCGCGTACTCGCGCAACGCCAAGGCGCGCTTGCGTCCCAGGCTGCGCTGCCGCAGCCGTTCCAGGTTCTCGGGCTCGGTGTAGGTGGGGCCGTAGATGATCCGCAGGTACTCGCGGCCGCGACACTTGATCGCCGGCTGAATCAGTTCGCGGCTGCCGTTGCCGATCGCTCCCACCGGCTTGACCACCATGCCTTCGCCATCGCCGGCGGTGATGCTTTCCCACCAGGCGACGGCGGCGCTCACGCTGGACTCGTCGCTCAGATCGACCCATTGGCGCTCGGTCTTGCGCAGCAGGGTAGGGTCGGCTGCAACCAGTTTGTCGATCTGCTCCAGCTGCCAGGCCTGGTCGCTGTCCAGGCCGACCTGACCCTCCCAGGCAAGAACGTGGAAAGGCGCGATGCGCAGATCGGCGATGCTGTCCACGCGCCAGCAATAGCGTCGGTAGGCGTCTATATACTGCGCCACGGCCTGTGCGCGGCTTTGTGTGGACTGCAGCAACTCCTGCAGCGGAAGCCCGCGCGCAACGGCCGCCTCCAGGCTTTGCTTGGCGGCGTCCAGGGACTGCGTCGCCGCCGCGCCGGTGCGCGCATACTGCAGACGCAACAGATCGCCGGCCTTGGCCGACCAGGGCAGCAATTCGCAATCCAGCGCGACCCAGTCCGTCTGCAGCTGTTCCCACAAACCGCTGCTTTGCAGCGCCCCATCAAGCTTGTGCAGTAGCTCGTTCTCGGTCGCCGGGTCGGCAAAGAAGCGCCGCCCGGTTCGGGTGTAGATGGTGCCGCGGCCCTGATCTGCAGTGCCGAATCGGCGCTCGGCGACGGCCTCATCGCGACACAAGACGACCACCGCCCGCGAGCCCATGTGCTTCTCTTCGCAGACCAGCCGTTCCACGCCGACCTTGCGATAGTAGGCGAAGGCCTCGGCCGGTCTTTCCAGCAGCGGGCCTTCGGCGGCGGTGGCCGGCGGCGCCATGGTCGGCGGCAGATAAATCAGCCAGCGCGGGTCGATGGCAAAGCGGCTGATCAACTCCAGCGCCGCCAACGCGTTCTCCTCGCGTACGGTGACGCTGCGTCCCAGCCGCGGGGTGATCACCCGCTTGCCGAGGACGTCATCGATGTCCAACACCTGCGCATCGCGCGCCTCGGCTTCGGGCTGCAGCGGCTTGATTGGCTCGTAGTGGCAGCGCTCGGCCGGCACCTCGACCAGTTCACGCTCGGGATAGCGCAACGCAGTCAGCGCGCCGCCGAAAACGCAGCCGGTGTCGATGCAGATGGTGCGGTTGACCCAATCCGCGCGCGGCACCGGGGTGTGGCCGTAGACCACCGTTGCCTCGCCGCGGTACTCCGACGCCCAGTCGTAGCGCACCGGCAGACCGAATTCGTCGGTTTCGCCGGTGGTTTCGCCATACAGAGCGAAGGCGCGCACGGCGCCGGAGGTGCGACCCTGGAACTCGGCCTTCATGCCGGCATGGGCCACGACCAGCTTCCCATCGTCCAGCACCAGATGCGAAATCAGCCCGTCGATGAACCGAGCGGCTTGGCTCTTGAAGTCCTCGGATTCGGTTTCGAGTTGCGCAATGGTCTCCGCCAAACCGTGGCTGACCTTGACCTGCTTGCCCTGCAGATGGCGCATCAGCTTGATGTCGTGGTTGCCGGGCACGCATAGCGCGCTGCCGCTTTCCACCATGTGCATCACCAGCTTGAGCACGCCCGGCGAATCCGGGCCGCGATCGACCAGATCGCCCAGGAACAGCGCGCGGCGGCCTTCGGGAGCGGTGACCTGCGGCGCATCGCGCGTGCCTTCCACGCTGTAGCCCAGCTTGTTGAGCAGGGTTAGCGTTTCACTGAGGCAGCCGTGGATGTCGCCGATGATGTCAAACGGACCGTGCTCGTCACTCCGGTTGTTCCACAGCCGCTGGCGGGAGATGGCCGCCGCGTCCACGCTCTCCACGTCGCGCAACACGTGCAGCTTGCGGAAACCTTCGCGACTCAAGCCGCGCAGCGAGCGGCGCATTGCGCGATGCTGGTTGCGCACCACGTGCGCGCCGAAATCACGATGCGGCCGACCGCGGTTACGTTCCTGACACAGCGCCTCGGGTAGGTCGAAAACGATCGCCACCGGCAGCACGTGGTGGCGTCTGGCCAAGGCCACCAGCGACTTGCGATCCTCGGCCCGCACGTTGGTGGCGTCGATGACCGTCAATCGGCCGGCAATCAGCCGCTGACTGACGATGAACTGCAGCACTTCGAATGCGGCCGGGGTGGCGCGCTGGTCGTTCTCGTCATCGCTGACCAGGGCGCGACAGTAGTCCGAGGACACCACTTCGGTGGGCAGGAAATGGCGCTTGGCGAAGCTGGACTTGCCGGCGCCGGAGGGGCCGATCAGGATCACCAGGCACAGCTCGGGGATGCTCAACTCGCTCATCGTTGGAATACCCCCAGCTGGGTCGGCGGTCCGAGCTCCGGATCCGCATCGCCGATGGGATGGAACTGCACCGAGTAGCCGTGGCGCTGTGCAACGCCCTGCGCCCACTGTTCGAACTCGGCGCGAGTCCACTCAAAGCGATGGTCCCGATGGCGCAGCTGGCCCGGCCGCATGGCGGTGAACTTGGCGTTGTACTCCACGTTCGGGGTGCTGATCAGTACCGCCTTGGGGCTGGCGAACTCAACAACACGCGCTCGAAGGCGCCCAGCCGAGGCGGGTCGATGTGCTCGATCACCTCGATCGCACAGGCCGCATCGAAGCCGCACAGGCGCTTGTCGCGGTAGCTCAAACTGCCGGTGGTCAAGGCGATCCGCTGGCGCTGTCGATCCGACATCTCCTCCATGTGCAGCCGCTGCGCCGCCCGCTGCAGCGCCACGCTGCTCACATCGACTCCCAGCAGCCGTTGAAACTGCGCCTTCTTCATCAACCGGCCTAGCAGTCGACCCTCGCCGCAGCCCACGTCGACCACCGATTGCGCGGCTAGCGCAACGAGTTGGCTCTCGATGGCCGCCATGCGCCGTTCATTCAGACTGAGCGGCTTCTCCAGTGCGGCTTCTTCCTGACCTTCAGGCTGGGTCGCCGACTCCACCTCGTCAATCTCGCCGCCCAGCAGCTTGGCCAGGGCCTCATTGACCAGCGAGCGACGCCGCTTCAGATAGGCGCTGAGTATCCAGTCGCGCAGCGGATGGTCGCGCAGCCAATCGCCGCCGCGGGCGACCAGCTTGTCCACCTCATCGCTGCCTACGAAATAGTGCTTGTCGCCGTCGATCGCCGGTAGCAGCAGATAGAGCTGCGACAGCACCTCTGAGAGGCGCGCCTGGGTCTGCAGGCGCACCGAGTAGTAGGGGCTATCGCCCCAGTCGGGAAACTGCGGATCGAGCGCGATCCGCTGCGTCTGCACTTCGAAACCAAGTGGTTCGAAACAGTCGTGAATGCGTTGACCGGTGGCGCTGCGCAATAGCGGGATCTCGATGGACAGCGGCAGCGGCTGCGCGGCCAGCTCCGGCCGTTCCCGACTGCGCCCCGACATCGCGCTGGAAAACAGCTGCGCCAGCGCCACGGCCAGAAAGGACGAGGCTGCATAGGGCCGGTCGTTAACGTACTGGGCCATCGGCCCGGCGCCGCTGTCGTCACGCCGTACCAGCGCCACAGGGTCGATATCCAGCATCAGCGCCATCGTGCAGCAGCGCTCGTCGGCCTGCGGGTAGTAGACGTGCGCACGACCGAAGTTGAGCTCGGCGGTCTGATAGCGCGCCGGGTTCTTGCCCAACAGGTAGCCCAGATCCGTGGCCGGTTCGTGGGTGGTGGTCAGGGAGAACAGCATGGTTGTCGCCGGTGGTTGAAGCTGGAGGCGGCAGAGAGTGCCAGATCGGGTAGATCACGCAAGCGTGGAACTGCGCGCTCTGAAAGCCCGATTTGGGAGATGCCGCCGTCCAAAGTTGCGACCGAAGCGATTTCAGCTCGATTGCAGTGCCTTCCCCGGGTCAACCGCGGCAGCACGTAAGGCGGGCAAGCTACAGGCCGCGACCATCGTACCGACGAGCATCGCCGTCGCACCCGCCAGCGCGTACGGGTCCCAAACGACAACGTTGCTGAAGTAGCTTTGCAGTATCGGTGCAATGGCCAAACAGGCAATCAAGCCGACCACGATACCGACCACAGTGAGACGCAATCCATCCGAGATCACAGTGCGGACGATCTGGCGCTGCCTTGCGCCCAGGGCCATGCGCAAACCCAACTCGCGGGTACGCAGCGCGACTTGGTATGCCATGACGCCATAGAGGCCGATCATGCCAAGTGCGAGGCTGACGATTGCTGCAGCAGTCGTCACCGATAGCGCCAGGGATAGACTCGACGTCGACTCGCGAACAACGTCTTTCATGCGTGCGGTGCTGAATACGGGAATGCTCGGGTCGAGTTTGCGCACGACCTCGCGTATGGCGGCAGTCAGAGCTTCCGACGGCGCGTTCGCTCGCACGGTGAGCACCATGCCGGGCAACGGCCCCGGCTGAGCGGGCGATTCGGCAACGACCTGCGGCCGATAGACGATGGCCGGTGGCGCCTGCGCCAGATCTTCGAAGCGCACATCGCCAACGACCCCGACGATGGAGTAAGTCGGCCCCCCGGGATCCAAAGTGAGTGTCCTTCCGAGCGCAGCCGCGCTGTCGCTGCCTGGAAACAGCAACTTTGAGGCGCGTCGACTGATGACGAGTTCGTTGGGGCGCTGGGACGGAGGCGGCAGAAAGTCGGCACCAGCAATGACCGGAATGCGCATCGCCGAGAAGAAGCCAGGGCTGATGACATTGACGCCCAGCTGACGGCTTTCGGCGTCGTCTTTGAGAAGAAAGTCTTGGTTCACCAAGTGCCCTGTGCCCAGCGGCAGCTTTGCAGTCAGGCCGACCGCCTGCACCGAACCCAATTGGCCCAGGCGCTCGATCAGGCTGCCGTAGAAGGCAACGCGCGCGTGCTCGTCATAGCGAGCGAAGG
The DNA here is from genome assembly GCA_030430155.1 of Gammaproteobacteria bacterium. Lineage (GTDB taxonomy): Bacteria > Pseudomonadota > Gammaproteobacteria > Xanthomonadales > SZUA-5 > SZUA-5. The sequence continues at coordinate 7,914 of JAUIFV010000073.1, read as the reverse complement.
GCAGCAGGATCCGCAGCGTCGTCACGTTCTCGCCGTCGAAGCCGGGATCCACGTCGTGCAGACGCTGCGCAGTTCGCAGCAACAGCGCGGCCCCGGCGAGCACCACAAGCGTCGCGGCGATCTGCAGCACGGTCGTCGTCGTGCGCAGCGAGCGACGGGACCTGCCGGCGGTGTGGCTGCGAGTGCCGTATTGCAATTGACCCGAGATTCCAGGCAGGCGCAACGGCGGCTTTGGCAGGGCAGTGCCGACAAATGTGCAAACCAGGGCGAACAGACAAATCAACGCGCCAGTCCATGGACCGATCGCCAGCTCATGCAAGCGTGGCAGATTCGCAGGCCCGAGCTGTTTGATGGCGCCGATCGCCACAATTGCGACCAGCACAGCCAGGATCGCCGCGGCTGCGCCTAGCAACAGCGATTCGGCGTATCGATGCGCCGACGCGCGCAGTTCAGTTGCTCCAAGCGCCCTGCGAATGGCGACATCCTGCTGCCTGGACTCAGCGCGAATCAACGCAAGGTTGGCGACGTTGGCCAGTACCACGACCAGTACCAGCCCAGCGATGGCCGAGAGCACCCAAAGGCTTGGTGCCACGCCAGCAGTCATTGACGCCCGTAGCGATTGCACCCTTACCGAGGGCTGGGTCTGTTCCATCCACGTTGCGGTCGCGCCGCCGTACTTCAGCTTTGGATAGTGCACTGCCAGCTTCGGCAAAACCGCGCCGAGCTGGTGCCGAGCGCTGTCGATGCTGGCACCCTTTGCCAGCCGGGCAATGGAGCTATACAGAAAGTCCCCGGCGTCCTCACTGTCGGAGGTCTTGACCGGAAGCCAGAGGCGGGTGTTGCTGGCAGGAAAGGCGAACTTTGCGGGCATCACGCCCACAACTTCGCGAGACACGTCGTTGACCATCAGTGTTCGGCCCAGGACGCCAGACGATGCGCCAAAACGCGTCCGCCACTCCGATTCGCTCAGGATGACGGCTTCCGGGCCGCCTCGGCGCGTCTCTTCCTCGGTGAACCCACGACCAATCAGCGGTCTCGCTCCCAGCATCCGTATCAGCGGTTCGCCGATCCAGGTTGCGGTCAGATACTCGGCGCCAGTTCCAGTGGCTTCTGCCCAAACATTTGCGCTCCCGGTGCGGTACAGCGCGACCTCTTCCAGCTCATCTGCATACCGACGATAGATATCGTCGATTGCCGGCGAATGTGGAACTTGACTACCGTCCATCAGTGCCAGGTCGAGGCTCACCAGCCGATCTGATGCAAAGTAGGGCAATGGCGAGATCAACAGGCCGTGGGTCACAGTGAACATCACGGCAAGCGCTGAGATGCCGAGTGCAAGGGTGGCGATCACGGTAGCCGAGTACCATGGTGCGCGAATCAATGAGCGGAAGGCGCGCACAAAGGCCACGGCGGATGACTCCGGTTTCTGCAGCGAATCGCTCGCTGGATGCATCTCAGCACAGTCGGCGTGGCAACGAAACGATTTCGATAGGCAGTGATGCTTGATTCGAATTGGAGCTTCATCGTGACCGTGTACCTGGAGTCGATCCTCATCGCTGTCGTTGTCCTGATGGGGGTGTTCTTTGTCCTGTCCCAATGGCGGTTCAAGGTCCTGACCGAACGATTGAGCGCTTTGGATGCCGGTTATGAGGCAAAGTTCGGATCGGGGTTCCACCCTGGCCTGCTCTCGTGGAGTCAGCAGCAAGAGTTCGTCGCCATGCTTCGGGTGAGTGCGAAAAGCGCTGACGATGAGAGGGTACGCGGTACCGCGCGACAGATTCTCGCCTTCAAGGAGTTTTCTCAGGGAGTAGGTGTGGTCTACCTGATCATCATGGTTTTCTTGCTTCTGGTTTGGCGGTAACCGAGTCTCCAGACGCATCAAGTCGCCGCAAGGCCCAGCATTCAGTCGGCTTGGACGCGATTGATGCGGTTCGTCCCTCACCGCATCCTACTGGAGGTGTGCAAATCCGGTTCCGCGGTGCGGATCGCTTCCGCAAGGCATTGATTATTCGACGCCTGCCCGCTTTTGCCCGCCACCTCCCGTATCACAAACCGACTCCGCCACAGCCGGCGCCGGCTTGCGCCTGGTGGCGCGGCGCAGGCTGTCGCTGGTGTACAGGGCCAACGCGATCCAGATGCAGGCAAAGCCGATGGCCTGATTGCCGCCGAAGGGTTCGCCCAGCAGCAGCACGCCGCAGGCCAGCTGCAGCGAGGGGGCGATGTATTGGAGGATGCCGACCAGGGAGTAGGGGATGCGCTTGGCGGCGTAGGCGAAGCCGATCAGCGGCAGGGCGGTGAGGGCGCCGCCGAAGATCAGCAGGGCATCTTGTCGATACTCGCCCTGGGCGAAAACGGCGCTGCCCTGGAGATGGCACCAAACCAGCCAGGCCAGACAGAAGGGGGTCAGCAGCAGACTCTCAACGGCCAGACCGGGTACCGCATCGACGGCGACCAGTTTGCGTATCAATCCGTAGAATCCAAAGCTGAAGGCCAGCGACAGGGCAATCCAGGGCGGCTGACCGTTGCTCAGTGCCAGCCAAAGGACGCCGGCGGCGGCGATAGCCACCGCGCCCCACTGCACCGGCGTGAGGCGCTCGCCGAGCACCAGCACGCCAAGGCTGACGCTGACCAGCGGATTGATGAAGTAGCCCAGGCTGGCTTCGACCACGCGATTGTGGGTGACCGCCCAGATGTACAGACCCCAGTTGACGCTGATCAGCACGCTGCTGGCCAGCAGCAGGCGCACGGTTCTTGGCTCGCTGATGATGCCGCGCAGCCAGCTGGCCTGGCGCAGGGCCAGCCAGGCGACCACGAACAGCGCGCACCAGAACACCCGATGAGCGACGATCTGCAGCGCCGGCACATGGTCGAGCAGCACCCAGTACAGCGGGAAGATGCCCCACAGTCCGTAAGCGATCAGCGCGGCGGTGACGCCGCTGCGGTCGAGTGGGGCGTTGCTGGACATGGAGTGAGGGCGCTGCGCGGCGCGCAACTATGGCCGGGGGCGAGGGGCAATGCAACTGGCTCGCGCTGGAGGGCCCAGGGCCCAGGGCCCAGGGCCCAGTTGTGGCTGTTCCCGTATCAAGAAGTACGCCGAATTCTTGGCAGCCTTCAGGCCGGCACCGCCACAGGCGGGCACGCTGCGCTTTGCCCACCCTACGCGTGCCGGTCCGTGCTCTCGTCTTTCTGGGCCCTGGGCCCTGAGCAACTAGAGGCGCGCAGGCTGCGCTTTGACCACGCTATGCGCGTCGGTCCGGCCGTGCCGCGCTCATGTCTTCCTGGGCCCTGTGCCCCAAGCCCTGGGCCCTAAGCTCCTACTCGTAACGCGCGGTGCGACGCCTGTTGTCGCCATCTACTTCCTCGTCTTCCTCGCTGTCATTGTCGGACTTGTCGCGGTTGGCTTGACCTCTGGTACGACCCAGTCCGCGGCCGTAGTCGCGTTGATCAGTGTCTTGATGGGATTTGTCCTTGCCCGGCATGTCGTACGGCTGCGCGCTGGCTGCCGCGGCGGCAAACAGGGTGAGGATGATCGTGCTGAACAAGATGCGCATCATCGCTGCTCCCGATTCGCGGCGGGGAGATTCCCGCATTCCCCAGTGTACGCCGATGGGCCAGTATGGCCACCTACGGCGCACTTTGTTCACAGCGGCCAACTGCCGGATAGCAATGCCGGTAGCCGCTGGCGGATCCAGTCGCTGCTCAGTCCCAACTTGGGTGCCGCCTGCAGTAACGCTTCGATGTCCACGTCCATGCTCCGACGCTGATCGGCAGCCAGGAATCCGCCGAAGTCACGGTCGCGCAGCTCGTCGCTCAGCCGGCGGCGTATCGTTTGCAGATCGAATCCAAACCTTTCCGCAGCGCGGTGGTACAGCCCGCCGAGCAGGTCGTCGGTACTGCCCAGGAAGCCCTCCCAGCAGGCCTGAGGTGGGTTGAGCAAGCGCTGCCGTGCCTCGCAATAGCTGGCGGCGACGAAGTACAAACGGGCCCATTCGACGAACCGGTCGAAGTCGCCGTAGTAGCGTCTGGCGCCGGCACACAGGGCGCTGATGTGGTCGGCTTCAGTGCGCAGCAGCGCGGCGTAGCGGTGCAGCTGCTCCTGGATTGAATCATTCTCGACCGACGCCAGCGAGAGGGTCTCGGTGAGCCGCTCCACCGCCAGCAGGCTCCAGGCAATACCCGTAGAAAACATCGGGTCGGAGAATGCATAGCCGTGCGGCAGCATCGCCCAGCGCCGCCCGGCGGCCTGATCGCGGCGTCGACGTTGGAAGCGGCGCACGGTGACAGGAACCTCGGGTAGGGCGGTGGCGCTATGAAAACAGGCGGCGAGCGAGGGCGTGCGCGCCAGCGCCTGCTGCCAGGCGAGGCTGGGATCGTCGGCCACGGCCGCGGACTCGATCACCGCGCCGGCGGAAACCACGCCGGAATCAAAGGGCAGCAGATAGGTCCAGCCGTCGGCATAGAGGTGGTGATTGGCTGCGGCGAACTCGGGGTAGGGTGCGGCAGAGAACTGGGGATACCCCTGGGCGAATGGCGAGACGCCGCGAAAGTGGCCGTAGACCAAAGTGCTGGGCGCCTCGCAGGTGGGCGTGGAGCCGATCCCCAGCGCATCAGCCAGCGCGCCGGCGCTGGCATCGACGGCAAAGTCCACGTCTATCTGGCGTTGTCCCTTCGCGCTCTCGATCTGCAGGGCTAAGCCTTGCTGGACCTGCGTCGCTGCGATCAGTCTGTGCCGCTGCAGCAGCGTCACACCGTCCTCCTCGGCACGCTGCGCAAAGCGCGCATCGACGTCGGCGCGCAGCCAGTGCACGTCGGCCAGCGCGTTGCTGGGGCTGGCCGCGACCAGCAGGCGACGGCTGTTGCAATCATCGTTGGAGTACGGCTGCCCGCTGCTATGGCCGTAAAAGCTGAAGCCGCGCTTGAGTCCGCAACCCAGATCCGGCTGTACCTGCTGCCAGCGGCCGTGACTGGCGAAGGCGCTGAGCTCGGGCAGTCCGTAGCGGTGCGCCATCCGCTCCAGGGCCATCGCCGCCAGCGGTGTGGACGATTCACCAAGCGCAAACCGGGGGTGCTGCGCCGCTTCGATCAGCACCACCGAGCGTCCGGCGCGGACCAGCAGGCGTGCCAATAGCGAGCCGGCGAAGCCGCTGCCGACGATGCCGATATCGAACTTCGTGCTCATGCCGGCTGGCCGCAGTCGCACTGGATGGGCGGTGGTAGTACGCCGCTGAGGTTGGTCTCGATCAGTCGCTCCCGCCGCGCGGCGAAACAGCGTTCACAATCGGCTAGCGCGTCTAGATCCCACGGGTCGATCTGCACGACTGCCGAATCCGCGACGCGTAGGGCGCCGGCCATGGCTTGTTCCACCTCGGCCAATGTCGGTGCCCGCACCGACGCGATGCCGCGGGTACGCAGCGGGATCAGCGAGATCAGTCGTGCGCCGCGCTGCGCGGCGTAACGCGTGCTCTCGATGGCCCATTGCACCGCTTGCTCCGGCAGGGCAAAGGGGGTGCCGATCAGCACGAAGGCGCGATGGCTGCAGTCGCTGGCTCGCAATGACTGCGCGGCGCGTTCGTAGTCGGCCAGCGTCATCGCCTTGCGCAGTCGCGGCAGCGCTTGCGGGTTAACCGTTTCCAGTCCCATCGCCACCTCCAGTGAGCCACGCAGCCGGCTGGCGAAGCGCTCGATACGAGCGTCGAGCAGTCTCGGGTGACACTCCACCACCACCCGATCGAAGTCGTCGAGCAGTGCCGCGATCGCCGGCAGATCGGCCTCAGGTACCGCGCGACGATCAAAAAAATTCGCCGCGTTGTATAGCTTGATGGTGCTTACGGGCTCGGAGACAGCGGCCAGCGCAAGCTCGATCTGGCGGGGGATGGCGCCTGCTGGCGTCGAGCCGTCCAGCATGGACTCGCCCAAGTCGCAGTGGACGCACGAGAACGGACAGCGTGCACCGATCAGAAACACGCTCAGCGCCCCGCGCAGCGTGCCGTCACCCTCGCGCTCAGGATCGATCACCCAGCGCGGTGCTGAGACCGGCTCTATCAAGCGGCGAAATGACGCTGTAGTTGCGTCCTGTAGTCCAACTCGTCGAAGTCAAAGCGTGCGGTATAGACCGATTCGGTAGTGGCGCCGTGTTGAAAGCGGCGTTTTTGGAAGACCGGAAATTCGACGCCCAGCAGTTGCCGCATGCCGCTGGCAATCAGTTCGCCCTTGAGCGCGTAGAGCCGCTCGGTTGAGCCTTTGGTGAGTGCATCGAAAGGAATCGCTTCGGCGGCGGACATGACTCTGGGCGCCGTGAACGGGCTGTAGCCGCGGAAACCGTGAGCTTGCAGCGGCGCATAGCCGCGCACGCAGCCGCGGCTGTAGCCGCCGCTGTAGGTCAGTGAGTGCTTGATCTTGTCCACGCCCCAGCCTTCCTGATAGAGCAGCGAGTTGTTCACCACGCTGCGGATGGTCAGCTCGCCATCGGCCTCCAGTGGATAGTCCTTCAGGTTTTCATCGCCGCCATCGCCGTCGATCAGCAATTGCCAGTCCGGGTAGCGCTCGCGGATTCCCGTAAGCAGCGCGTTCATCACCGTGGCGCATTCCACGTCCAGCGGCTTGTAGTCCTCAATCAGCTCCACCGCGCGCAGCGGGTCCAGGCTGTCGGCATCGACTTCAATGGTCTCCAGCAGCATCTGCAGACCGGTTCTGCGCAGAAACTCGGCCGCCTGATCAGCATCGGCTGCATCGCCCACGCGCAGGGTGAAGGCCTTTAGTCGGGCCGGGCTCTGGCCGCGCTGCAGCAGCAGATGGTGCAGCGCCAGCAATACTGCGCCGCTGTCGATGCCGCCGGAGAACAGCACGCCCAGCGGCTGACGATCATCGACGCTGTCCAGCCAGTCATTGATCTCGTCGAGTAGCGCAGCAACGTAGTGACGGCCGAGCACCTCGACGTCAGCCGGCAGCCCGCCGCGCGGCGGTGAGTAGAAGCGCCGATAGATCGGATTCGGGTCCGGGCAGCCGACCAGGGCGATCTCGGTCAGATGGAAGGCCGGCACCATGCGCGTGTAGGTGGGATGGAACTGCGCGCGCATGCCGTTGGCAAACAGCCAGTCACGAATCTGCGCGATGCGTTCGGCCACCAGCAGCATCGGGCCATCGACCGCCTTGGCCAGGAAATAGCGCAGCGGTCGATCCAGACTGCGCGCCAGCACGACGCGCTCGCCGTCTCTGGCAATCAATGCGTAGGAGCCGGCCACCGCCTCGCCGAAGGCACTGCTGTCGCTGTGCAGCATGTGCGCGCGGGCCTGTTCCAGGCTTGCTCCGCGCAGCTGCTGTGAGTGCTCGGGAACCAGGTTGATGACTTCGGCGATGGGCTTGTGCAAAGGGTGCTCCTTGCTGCGGACTGCGGCGCGAGGGGAGCATAGGTTGACCATGGGGGCGAGGCAACTGATTGGGTCCGGCGGTGAAGGGGCCTGGTCCGGTGATTCGGATTCAGGGCCCAGGGCTCAGGGCCTAGGGCCCAGGAAGGCAAGAGCAGAGCGCGGACTGGCGCGCGTAGGGTGGGCAAAGCGCAGCGTGCCCGCCGCTAGAGGGCTCAGGGTCTAGGGCCCGGGACAACGCGCTGTCGTCCCTCTGGGATTGCGCCGTCTAGTCTGCTCAAATCGACGGCTGACGCAGACAGGAATCGAACATGCGCGCTTTTGTACTGCGAGCCCGCGCTGCACCGGTGGATAGCCGCAAGCTGCTCGAAGGGGTCGGGGCCGCGGCGCACACCGAGATCCTTGCCCATACGCTGATGAACGCGCTGCTGGTGGCGCAGGCCCATCGCCCGGATGTGGTCGTGTATCTGGTCTTGGAAAGCACGGCGGACTATTCGCGCACGGTGGTGTTCGAATCCAATCGCCTGGTGGACCTGCGCGGCTTCCACGA
>JAUIFV010000072.1 GCA_030430155.1 Gammaproteobacteria bacterium | reverse complement strand
AGCAGGGAGCAAGCCGCGCCACAGTGCGTTAAGCGGAAGCCGCAGCAGAAGGTTCATGAATAATGCAGGCTTGACTTTGGCAAGCACGGGGTGAGCATGGCACAGCTGCGCTGCAACGACGTTTCACTGAATGTGATCGAGCGCGGCGAAGGCGCACAGAGCATCGTCTTCGCGCACGGGCTGCTCTGGGATTGGCAGATGTGGAATGCCCAGCTGGCGCATTTCGAGCGACGCTTTCGCTGTATCGCCTACGACCACCGCGGCCAGGCTGGTTCCGGCGGCGGACCAGAAAAGCTGGATCTGGATCAGCTTGCCGATGACGCCATCGCACTGATAGAGCAGACCGGGGCCGCGCCCTGCCACTTCGTGGGACTGAGCATGGGCGGTATGGTCGGCATGCGGGTAGCCGCGCGTCGCCCGGATCTGCTCCGTAGCCTTATCCTGCTCGATACCAGCGCCGAACCCGAGCCGCCGAAGCGTTTGCGGCGCTTGCGTTGGCTGGTGCGTCTGCTCGCCGTGCTCGGCCCCAAGCCGCTGATCAACCAGGCCCTGCCGGAGATGTTCGGCCAGACCTATCTGCACAACCCCGCTCGCGCCGAGGAGCTTTCGCGCTGGCGCGCCCACATCGGCGCGATACCGCGCTTTGCCCGCCACGCGATACGCGGTGTCATCGAGCGCGGCAATGTGCTGGCCGAGCTGAGCAAAATCCGCTGCCCCACCCTGGTGCTGGTCGGCGAGGAAGACCAGACCACGCCGCCGGAAAGCGCCGAGCGTATTGCCGAGCGCATCGCCGATGCACGACTGATCAAGCTGCCCAAGATCGGCCATATGAGCGCGCTGGAGGCGCCGGCGCAGATCAATGCGGTGATTGATGCTTTCTTGAGTACGGTGCAGACCGATACGACCGATGTCCGGGAACCAATCGCTGAGCCGCAGACTGGACCACACTAGGGAATCGCCATGGCCGAGTGTCCGCAATGCTCCCGCCCCCTGCTCACCACTGGCGTTGAGCACTGCATGTACTGCGGCGCCGAACTGCCGGACGCATTGAAGCCCAGCGAGCAACAAAAGGCTGCGCGGCGGCAACGGCTGCGTGAAAGCGCCGACCTGGAAGCCGAGCAGCTGAAGCAGAAGCGGCAACGGGAAATCGAGAACCACGACAGCGAACCGTCCGGGTTCACCTTCGGGGAGGATTGCGGCAGCGACGGTGGCGGCGACTGCGGGGGTGATTAGAGCGCGTGGTCACCTCCAGCGTGCTGCCACTTCGTTGCCCGTACTGTGGGTTCAGGACCCTCGGTGAACGTGGCGGCTATGAGATCTGTCCGGTTTGCTTCTGGGAGGACGATGGCCAAGACGACGATGACGCGGACGAGGTCTTCGGTGGTCCGAACGACGATCTGAGCTTGAGCCAAGGACGCGCGAATTACCTAGCGTTTGGCGCTTCTCGCAAGCAGGATCTCCCGCACGTGCGGCCGCCATTGCCGGAGGAGATGCCCGACGGTAACTCCAGTTGAAGGACAGCTGCTGCACCAAAGCCTCCCACTACCCCAGCCGCATCAGCTCCTCCAGCTGCGCCTGCTTGACGCCGAGCAGTTCGGTGAGCTGCTGCGCCTCCGGGCCGAGTCGACCGCCCGGCGGCAGCAGCAGCCAGGTCACGCAGGCCGGCAGACCGGCCTCGATGGGGCGCACCAGCAGGTCCTCTTCCAGATCCGTCGACACCGCGATGGGCGCCAGGATGCCCACCCCCAGACCGTTACGCACATAGGTCTTGATCAGTTCGGTGTCGGCAGCGGCCAGCGCCACCCGCGGCTGCAGATTGTGCGCAGCGAAGGCACGCTGGAACGAAGAGCTGGGCTGCTGGGCGGAGCGATAGGTGACGATCGGATAACGCGCCAGCTCGGCCAGACTCAGCGGACGATCGCGGCGCTCGCCGTTGTCGCCGTTGAGCGGATGGCTGGTCGGCAACAGCGCTACTCGGCGCCAGCGCTCCAACGGCAGCGCCAGCGCTTCAGGCGGCGCATCCACAGTGGTAGAGCTGATCGCCAGATCGATGCCGCCACGGCGCAGCGCCTCCACCGCCTCAGTTGTGTCGAGTATCTGCAGCTCGATGGCCAGGTCGCGAACCTGCTGCTCCAACGCCGCCAGCGGCCGTGGCAGCAGATAGCGCGCGGCGCTGGGCGAGGCGGCAATGGTCAGTCTGTTGCCGGACTCACCGGCCGCGCTGCGGGCCAGCTTGCGCAAGGCCTGGGCGCCATCGACCACCTGGCGGGCGCGCTCCAGCAGCCGCCGGCCGGGTTCGGTGAGCGCATCCAGACTCTTGCCGCGGCGGTGAAACAGGGCGAAGCCGAATGCGCCTTCCAGCTGCTTGAGCTGCTTGGAGATCCCCGGCTGCGTACTGTGCACCTTCTCGGCGGCCAGGGTGATGTTCAAACCGGCGTCCACCACCGCGACGAAATACTGTAGTTGGCGTAGGGTCATCGCCTGCTCTGCGCAATGCACTGGCCTTACAGAATAGACGTCTATACGTGCAGACGTCCATATGCCGGATCGCCATAAGCTGCGCCATATGGGCATTTCCGCAGCCATCGCTACACCGCCAAGCTGAGGCCTAGCCTTGCCTTTGGATTGTCGCCATGCGCCATTTCCCGCTCTTTCTGGACCTCCACGACCAGCCGGTGGAGGTGGTCGGCGGCGGCAGCGTCGCCGCGCGCAAGGTGGCGTTGCTGCGCCGCAGTGGTGCCCAGGTTCGAGTCATTGCACCCGAGTTGTGCAGCGAATTGCAGGCGCTGGTCGAACGGGGCGAGTTGCGCTGGCTGGCCGACGAGTTTCGCGCCGAACTGCTGCAGCCGGCAAGGCTGGTGATCGCCGCCACCGACGACGATCAGGTCAACGCCGCAGTGGCTGCAGCAGCCAAGGCGCGCGGGATCATCGTCAATGCTGTCGACCAGCCGGCATTGGGCGATGCCATCGTCCCGGCCATCGTCAGCCGCGGCGAACTCACCGTGGCCATCGGCAGCGGCGGCCAGGCGCCGGTGCTGGCGCGACGGCTGCGCGCCCGTATCGAGAGTCTGCTGCCGACCCGGACCGGCGATCTGCTTGCCCTGCTGAGCAAACACCGCGGCCAGATCCGCGAGCGATACCCGGACCTGGGTCAGCGCCGTCGCTGGTACGACGAGCTACTGGATGGCGAGATTCCGCGCCTGATCGAAGCCGGGCTAGGCGAAATGGCTGAACAGCGGCTGCAGGCCACGCTGCGCGCTGAGCCACTGCCGTCTGTCGGCAGCGTGGCGCTGGTCGGCGCTGGCCCCGGCGATCCGGGCCTGCTGACCATCGCCGCACTGCGTGAGCTGCAGGGTGCCGATGTGATCGTTCACGATCAGCTGGTTTCCGCCGAAGTTCTGGATCTGGCCCGCCGCGACGCCGAGCGCATCGCGGTAGGCAAGCGTGCCGGTGGCCATTCGGTCGCCCAGCAGGACATCGAATCGCTGCTGATTGATCTGGCCCGCAGCGGTCGGCAAGTGGTGCGGCTGAAGGGCGGCGATCCGCTGATCTTCGCCCGCGGCGGCGAGGAACTCAGCGCGCTGCACGCCGCCGGCGTGCCCTTCCGCGTGGTCCCGGGAATCTCGGCGGTGCAGGCCTGCGCCGCCTACAGCGGCATCCCGCTGACCGACCGCCGCCACGCCCAGGCGCTACGGCTGGTCACCGCGCACTGCCGCGGCTCCATCGATGCCGTGGACTGGTCGGCGCTGGCCGGCGGCGGCGAGACCCTGGCCTTCTACATGGGCGTAAGAGAAGCACCGCGGATTCAGTCGCGCCTGATCGCCCACGGCCTACCCGAATCCACTCCGGTGGCCTGCGTCGAGAACGGCTCGCGGCCGCAGCAACGGGTGCTGCTGGGCACGCTGGGACTAACCGCGGCGATGCTGCGCCAGGCGCAAGTGCAGTCACCGGCGCTGCTGATCGTCGGCGACGTCAGTCAGTACGCCGCGCAGCATCATTGGTTTGGAGAGCAGGTGCAGGTCTTTCGGGCGCAGTCGACGTCTACTGCGCACGCTGACCGAGCCGCCTGAGTCGGGGTCCCCAATCAAGGGCCCAGGGCACAGGGCCCAGCACAGCGCGGCCGGCCCTACGCCCTGTGCCCCGCGCCCACCCAATTGAGGAATAATGGACCTTGGGCCATAGGTGTGTAGCCGGCGGTGAGCAAAGAGATCTGGTACTACGCGCGCAGCGACGGTAGTGCGGTCGGACCGTTGAGCCGACGGCAGCTGCTGCAGTTGCGCCGCGAACAAACGGTATCCAAGTACACGCTGGTTTGGGACAACCAGACCTACGACTGGCGCCCCTTTCACAAGACCCCGGCGGCAGTGCTGTTGCTCAACGAGGAGGAAGGAACGGCTCCGCTCCCAACCGCTGCACCGCCTGCTCCCCCGATCCCCAAGTCCGTCCGATCAAGCCCGGCGGCGGCCAGCAAGGCCGAACGCCGCGCGGCGGTGGCGCGCAGTCGTGAGCTTCGTGCTGCCCAGTCCAAAGCCAAGTCCAAGGCCAATTCCAAGACGACCTCCAGCGCTCCGACCGCCTTCTTTCCAGGCACCTCGCCGCGCACCGATAGCGAGCCCGCGCCTGCCCCCAAGGAGAGCGATGCTGCAGCAACCAAGCGGGTCGGCTGGGCCGCCAGGCGCTGGGTGGCACGGCTGTTTGATCTGGGGGTGAGCGCGCCGCTGGCGGTGCTGATCGTCATGCTGCTGCTGCATGCCATGGATCTGTCCGTGCAGATTCCACTGCATGTGTGGATAGCCGAGCCGGTGGCATTCCTCGCCGCGTGCCTGGTGCTCTGGGTGCCCTTCGAGGCGCTGCTGCTGAGTCTGTTCGGCACCACACCGGGCAAGGCCCTTTGGGGAGTCCGGGTTGCCAGCAGCCGCGGCGGCAATCTGGGCCCGTTCAGCGCCCTGCATCGTAGCGTCGGCGTGCTGCTGCGCGGCCTGCTGCTGGGACTCCCACCGCTGACCCTGCTCAGCCAAGGCTGGGCCCTGGTCAGCTACATCAATAGCGGGACGACGAGTTGGGACAGCGCCAGCGGCGCCGAACTCCAGTTCTCGCCGCTGACCGGCAACCGCATGGTCATCGCCCTGCTGATCAGCTTCGCCAGCGCCGCCCTCTACCTCGACGGCACCACGCTGAGCCAACTGCTGCCGCTGTATGCGGAGCTGCGTAGCAATCTGTACTGAGCACGGACATACGCTCCATGCCCTGTGCTCGCTCTTGGGCCCTGGGCCCTGAGCCCTGAGCCCTGAGCCCTGGGCCCTGGGCCCTCAAAAATGACATTCCTTCATCCCCAACACTGGCCCGATCGCCAACTGCACAGGTAGGCTTCGAGCCAGACTAGCCAAGGAGCAAGCACATGGGTCTGTTCGATTTCATCACTTCGGCCGGCAGCAAGATCTTCGGCGGCAAGAAGCCCTCGGAGATCCCCAACCTGTCAATGCTGATCCGCGATCACGTCGGCAGCCTGGGCCTGCCAAAGAAGCACATCCACTACTTCCTTGAGGGCGAGACCATTGCCGTTGCCGGGTGGGTGGACTCCAAGGAGATCAAGGAAAAGGTAATCATCGCCGTCGGCAACGTCGAAGGCGTAGGCAAGGTTGAAGATCGCCTGGTGGTTGGCGCGCCGCCTCAGTACCAGCCCAAGCCCGCCGAGCCCGCGCCTGAGCCGGCCGCCGAGTCAGCAACTCCCGAAACCGATTCAATCTGGGCCGAGATGCCGATTGAACAGCTGCCGACTGCCGAAGAGGCGGACAAGGACGTCTGGACCTCGCGCACCCATATCGTCAAGAGTGGAGACACGCTGTCCAAGATCGCCAAAGAGGTCTACGGCAGCGCCAACAAGTACATGGTCATCTTCGAGGCCAACAAGCCGATGCTATCGGACCCGAACAAGATCTACCCGGGACAGGTGTTGCGGATTCCGGAGCTGGGCGACGACGCTTAGCTTTCGAGCAGGGCACGCTTTCGCCAGCCCTGGCATAGGCGCGACGAACGGCGGATCAGGAGCATGCCGGCAGATTGCCGGCGCACCATTCGCCAGCACGCCGCGCAGTCAGTTTCCCGTCACCCCCGCGAAAGCGGGGGTCCAGCGCCATCGTGCTGCGACGTCGCGCCTGGGCACTGGATCCCGGCTCAAGGCCGGGATGACCATCGTCGGTAGTCGAGCCCTCGGCGAATCGCCCAAATTCGGCATGTGAGCAGGAAAGCGGTTTGCACCACAGTCGACTACGCCATGTCGGCCAGGCGGGTGGTCCTCAATCGGCGTGGCATCTGATGCGGCCTATGCGCAGTATTCCGCCACCTCCTGCAGATAGCCCGCCTTGCGTTCGGCGCTGATAAAGCTGGCCTTGAAGCTGTTCTCCGCCAGCGTCCTGGCCGCATCCCGGCCCAATCCCAGCGCGGCGAAAGTGTCGACGAAGTTCTGGTTCATGTAGCCACCGAAATAGGCCGGGTCATCGGAATTGATGGTCGCGACCAGGCCGGCCTCAAGCAGCTGACCGAGGTTGTGGCCCTGCAGACGCTCAAATACGCACAGCTTGATGTTGGAGAAGGGGCACACAGTGAGCGGGATCTGCTCGCGCACCAGCCGCTCCACCAGCGCCGGGTCGGCCAGTGATTGCACGCCGTGATCGATGCGTTCGGCGCTGAGGGCATCCAGCGCGCCGTGGATGTAACTGGGCGGACCTTCTTCGCCGGCGTGGGCCACCGCACGCAGGCCCAGCTCGCGGGCAGCGCTGAACACGCGGGCGAACTTCTCCGGCGGATTACCGACCTCGCTGGAATCCAGACCCACGCCGATGATGTCGTCCAGATAGGGTTTGGCCTGCTCCAGAGTCGCGAAGGCGGCGTCTTCATCGAGATGACGCAAAAAGCACATGATCAGCTCGCTGCTCACCCCCAGCTCGGCCTGGGCCTTGGCCTGGGCGCTCTTCAGTCCCTCCATCACTGCAGCGAAGGGCACGCCGCGATCGGTATGGGTTTGCGGGTCGAAGAACAGCTCGGCATGGCGCACGTTGTCGGCCTGGGCGCGCTGGAAATAGGCGTAGGCCATGTCGTGGAAATCGGCCGCCTTGAGCAGCACGCTGGCGCCGGCGTAGTAAATGTCCAGGAAGCTCTGCAGATTGGTAAAGGCGTAGGCCTGGCGCAGCGCTTCGACGCTGGGGTAGTCCAGCGCGACGCCGTTGCGTTCGGCCAGGGCGAAAATCAGTTCCGGCTCCAGCGAGCCTTCGATATGGATGTGCAGTTCGGCTTTGGGCAGGCCGCACAAAAAGCGCTCGAAAGCGGGATCGAGTGAGCTCACAGTTGCCTCGCGACAGTATCGGGCCGACAAGGGTGGCAGAGTGCGCCGTCGAGGTGAAGCGCTACTCCGTTGTTGCGCATAGCCCCGCGCTACCACGGTAGCTCAATCACCAAATGTGCGGGCTAAACTGCCGGGAATGATTCGAATCGCCTTACTGCTGCTGCTCGTCTTGTGCCCCTGCACCGTCGCCGCCGCTGAGGGCGGCGTAGGCGCTGACGACGACGCGCTGCTGGTGTTGTCGCTGCAAACCGACGTCGCGCTGGCCGGGCTGCGTGTGGAGAGCGAAAGCGGCCGTGAAAGAACGCGACTCGGTCCGTTCAGCGACGGCATCCATCTGCAGCTGGTCGCGCTGCCGCCCGGCCGCTACCGCTTCAGCGCGCTCTTGCCGGCCGACGGCGACGGCTGGGTCGCGCTGGGCAACGGCTTCGCCGAGCCCTTCGAGCTGCGCGCCGCCACGCTGAGCTATCCCGGCGACATCCTGCTCAGCCAGACGCCCACCGGCAATCAGCTGCAGACTCGGCTGAGCAATCGCGGCGCGCGAGTGTGGGAGCGCCTGGCGCTGCGCTATCCGGACCTGCTGGCGCAATTGGATCTGGCCTACGTGGGCGCCAGCCCCGATCCCTTCCCCGGCTTCTGGCGCCAGATCCCGCGGCAAAGCGCCCTCCCGCAGCCGCCGCCCGCCTGGCCGGACCCGGAGCAGGGTCAGGGACCGACGGCGCGCGACTTTCTGCGCGCGCGTGGCATCGGCGATGTCAGCCTCTCACCGGACGGCCGCCTGCTGGCCCTGACCGAGGCTGACGATGGTCCGCTGCGGCTGCGGCTGGTGGATCTGCAGACCCGACGGCGCAGCGATCTGGGCCAGACCCTGCGCAGTGACGCCCGCCTGCGCTGGTGTGCGGCGCGCTGTCTGGCAATCTCCAGCGGCGGCGCCACGCCCAAGGTGCGCATCCTGCGCCTGAGCCAGGGCAGCGACTGGCAGGCCGAGCGTATCGATGTGCCGGTCAGCGGCTATGTCCTGGACCCGCTGGTTGCCGAGCCGCACCGACTGCTGTTCGCCGCCACTGACGACCCGGCCGATCCGCTGCGACCCTTTCGCCTGGACTACAGACGCGGCCGCATCGACGCCGGCCAGTTCGCCAAGCGGCGCCAGCTGGACACGCAGCTGAGCGACGATCTGGCCTGGATCAGCGATGCCGCCGGTGAGCCCATCGCCGCGCTGCGCCGCGACCAGCAGCGCTATCTGATACAGCGCCGTGACGCGCGCGCCGATTGGCAAACGGTCGTGGAGAGCACGCCGGAGCGGATCTACGACCCCATCGCCGCCGACCGCGACGGCGCGCTGCTGGCGCTCAGCGAGCTGGACCACGACGTCCGCGCGCTGGTCCGCACCGACCTGCAAAACGGCACGCATCAGACCGTCGACGCCCATCCGGATCACGAGCCGGTCGGTCTGGTCGCCGACCCGCAGCGGCGGCCGCTGGCGATTCGCGAGTTCATCGACAATCGCCTGCAAAGTCGCGCTCTGGAGCCGGCGCTGGCACCGCGGCTGGCCGCGCTGCAGTCACGCTACGGCGATGGCTCCTTTGCGCTGATGCAGGTGGGCGCCGAGCTGCCGCGCTGGCTGTACTTCACCGACACGCGGGCAGGCGGCGGCCAGTGGTGGGTGCAGGATGAAGCGGCGGCCGAGCCGTGGCTGGTGGCGGCCAATCGGCCCTGGTTGAGCGCTGATGCGCGCAGTACTACCCGCAGTATCCGCCTGCATACGGCCGAAGGTTGGCCGCTGGAGGCGGTACTGGTGGAGCCGGTCGATCGTACCGAGCCAATGCCGCTGGTGGTAATGCCACACGGCGGACCGATAGCGGTGCGCGATTCGCGGCTGTTCGACCCGCAGGCGCAATATCTGGCCAGCACCGGATTGGCCGTACTGCAGGTCAACTTCCGTGGCTCGGCGGGCTACGGGCGGCGCTTTCGATTGGCCGCCTACGGCGAGGCCGGCGGCGCCATCGAGGACGATATCCAGCGCGCGGTGGAGAAAGTGCTGGAAGAGCCACGCTTCGATCGCCGGCGGGTCTGCGCGATGGGATCCAGCTACGGCGGCTACTCGTCGTTGATGTTGGCGATCCGCCATCCGCAGCTCTATCGCTGCGTAGTCGCCTTGGCGCCGATCACCGATCTGCCGCTGCGCTTCTCCAGCTCGGACTGGAACGACGATCCGCTGCAGTCGGCCTTTCAGCGCCGCCTCTACGGCGATCCGCAGCAGGCCACGCTAGCGCAGATGGCGCGCTCGCCGCTGTACCGCTACGCCGAGCTACTCGCACCGGTGCTGCTCGGCCACGGCGAGCGCGATCAGCGGGTCGATCCGGAACATAGCCGGCGCTTGGGGTTGGTCTTGGCCAGGGCCGGCCGCCCGGCCTTTATCCGCTGGTACGACAACGAAGCCCACGGTTTGCGCCGCGCCGACAATCTGATCGACTGGATGCGCCACGCCGCCGGCTTCATACACGAGCAGACGCGATGAACCGGACCGAGCTGCCTATAGATGCGGTCATGGGCGAGCTGCTGGCGACCTTGAGCGAGCACACCCGTGTGGTCCTGGAGGCGCCGCCCGGAGCCGGCAAGACCACCCGCGTACCGCTGGCCCTGCTTGACCAGGACTGGGTAGGCCAAGGCCGGATCCTGATGCTGGAGCCGCGTCGATTGGCGGCGCGGGCGGCGGCCAGCTACATGGCCAGTCAGCTCGGCGAAGCAGTAGGCGAACGGATCGGCTACCGGATCCGCTTCGACGTGCGCTGCGGTCCGAACACTCAAGTTGAGGTGCTCACCGAGGGCCTGCTCAGCCGGATGATCCAGTCCGATCCCGAAATGCCCGGCGTCGCCGCGCTGATTTTCGACGAGTACCACGAGCGCAATCTGCAGGCCGATCTGGCCTTGGGCTTGGCGCTGGAATCCCAGGCTGCGCTGCGCCCGGATCTGCGCATCCTGGTGATGAGCGCGACCCTGGACGGCGAGCGCCTGGCGCAGTGGCTGCCGGCGCCGCGGGTGCGCAGCGCGGGGCGCTCGTTTCCTGTGGCCATCGAGCATCTGCTGGCGCGCCCCAATGAACCCCTGGAGGCGCTGCTTTGGCGCGGCATTGACGCTGCACTCAGCGGCAGCGAGGGCGATGTGCTGGCCTTTCTACCCGGCAAGGCGGAGATCAATCGCGCCCTGCGCCTCGGTCAATCGCGTTCCGATCTGACCTTGCTGCCGCTGCACGGCGACCTGCCGCTGACCGAGCAGGCTCGGGTGCTGGAGCGCGGCGATGACCGCCGCCGCGTCGTGCTGGCCACCAACGTGGCCGAGTCCAGCCTTACCGTGCCGGGCGTGCGCGCGGTGGTGGACAGCGGCCTGGCCCGCGAGCCGCGTTTCGATCCGCGCCGCGGCATGTCGCGGCTGCAGCTGACCCGGATAAGCGAGGCCAACGCGACCCAGCGCGCCGGGCGTGCCGGTCGTCTCGGCCCGGGCTTGGCGATACGGCTGTGGTCGGCCAGCGAGCGCCTGGAGGCCAACGTGCGCGCCGAGATCGCCAGCGCCGACCTGGCCGGGCTGGCTCTGCAGCTGGCGGCCTGGGGCGGCGAGGTGCGCCTGCTGGATGCGCCGCCACCCGGCGCACTGGCGCAGGCGCGGGAGCTGCTAGGCGCGCTCGGCGCGCTGGATGGGCAGGGCCGGATCACTGCGCTGGGCCGACGGCTGGCGCGCAGCGGCACCCATCCACGCCTGGCGGCGATCCTGGAGGCGGCTCAGGGCGACGACCAGATCAGTCTGGCCTGCGATCTGGTCGCGCTGCTGGAGGCGCGCGATCCGCTGCTTGGCCAGGCCCGCTTCGAACCCGATCTGCAGCCGCGTTTGCAGGCCCTGCACAATCACCGCAGCGGCCAACGCGGCAACGACGCTGATCGCGGCGCCCTGGCCAGCATCGACCAGACCGCCTCACGCTGGCGGCGCCGGCGCGGACTCAAGGGAGCGGCCGCGGGCGCCGACTCAGGCGAGATCGGGCCGCTGCTGGCCGCCGGCTACGCCGACCGCCTCGGCACCTTGGGCGGCGCCGAGCGCTACCGGCTACTGCAGGGCGCGCAGGCCACGCTGAGCGAGAGCGCGACCCTGATCGGCACGCCCTGGTTGGTTGCCGTGGATCTGGCCGGCGAGGCCGGCCAGGTGCGCATACGCCAGGCCGCCGCGGTGGATCCGGGCTGGGTCGATCAGCTGCTCTCCGAGCGCGTGCAGACCCAGCGCTGTCTGCGTTTTGATCCGGCCGAGCGCGCCGTGCAGGCGGTCGTCGAACGCCGTTTGGGCACCTTCGTGCTGGAGAGTAAGGTGGTCGCCACGCGTGCCGACGACCCGGTTGGCGAGACCTTGCTCAACGGACTGATTGCACTAGGCGAACCGGTCTGGCCCGACGATCCCGAACTTCGGCAGTGGCTGCTGCGGCTGCGCTGCCTGGGCCAGTGGCTGCCCGACGAGGGACTGCCGGATTTCTCCGACCAGGCCCTGATCACCGAGCTGCAGCAGTGGCTGGGCCCCTGGCTGGATGGGCTGCGGCGGCTCTCCGATCTGCCCTTGGCCAGCTGGAAGCAGGCGCTGGCGGCGCGCCTGTCGCATGCGCAGAGCCAGCTGCTGGCCAGCGAGGCGCCGACCCATCTGGCGGTGCCCAGCGGCCACCGCCGCGCGCTACGCTACAGCGAGGAGCAGCCGCCGGTGCTGGCGGTGAAGCTGCAGGAGCTGTTCGGTTTGGCGGAAACGCCGCGCATTGCTCGCGGCCGCGTCCCGGTGCTGCTGCACCTGCTCTCGCCGGCGCGCCGGCCGGTGCAGGTGACCAGCGATTTGCGCGGCTTCTGGGACCGCACCTACCCGGAAGTGAAGAAGGAGCTCAAGGGGCGCTATCCGAAGCATCCCTGGCCGGATGATCCGTGGTCGGCGACGGCGACGGCGCGGGCTAAGCCGCGGTGAGAGAGGGCCCAGGGCTCAGGGCCCAGGAAAGAAGGAGTATGCGAGTGTTTCGAGTATTGAGGCTGTTGGCGTTGGCGGTTGCTCTGGCCGGCTGCGAGGAGGCGGCGCCGCCGGCTGAGCCGGACTTTGATCTGGTGGTGCGCAACGGGGTCGTCTACGACGGCAGCGGTGCGCCGGGGCGGGCGCAGGATGTGGCGATCAAGGATGGTCGCGTCGCGGCGCTGCTGGCGCGCGGCGCGCTGGCCGGCACCCTACGCGAGATCGACGCCGATGGATTGGCGGTGGCTCCGGGCTTCATCAACATGCTCAGCTGGGCCAACCAGTCGTTGATCGTCGACGGTCGCGGGATGAGCGACACCAAGCAGGGTGTGACCCTGCAGATCTTCGGCGAAGGCTGGTCGATGGGTCCGATCAACGAATCGATGCGCGCCACCGCGCTGTCCCGTCAGGGAGAGATGCGCTACCCCATCGACTGGACCACGCTGGGCGGGTACCTGGACTTTCTGGTTGATCGCGGGGTGAGCCCGAACGTGGCTTCGCTGGTGGGGGCGACCACGGTACGCATCCACGTGCTCGGCGAGGACGATGTGGACCCGACGCCGGCGCAGCTGGCGCAGATGCAGGATCTGGTGCGTGAGGCGATGAGCGAAGGGGCGCTGGGCGTAGGCGCCTCGTTGATCTACCCGCCGGCCTGGTTCGCCGAGACTCCGGAGCTGATCGCCCTGGCCGGAGCCGCGGCCGAATCCGGCGGCGGCTACATGGCGCACATCCGCAGCGAGTCGGCGCGCATCCTGCCTGCTCTGGAGGAGACCGTCGCCATCGGCGCCGCTACCGGGGCGCACGTGGAGGTCTATCACCTCAAGGTTGCCGGGCAGGAGCACTGGCCGAAGATGGCCGAGGCCATCGCGCGTATCGAGCAGGCTAGAGCCGATGGCGTCAACATCGCCGCCAACATGTACGCCTACACCGCCGGCGCCACCGGCCTCACCGCAACCCTGCCGCCTTGGGTGCAGGAAGGCGGCCATCGGGCGATGATCCAGCGTCTCTCCGACCCCGCGATACGCGAACGGGTCAAGCGCGAAATGAACGAAAGCGACGAGTCCTGGGAGAACAAGCGCCAGCTGGCCGGCGACGACTCGCGGATCCTGTTCATCGGCTTCCGCAGCGAGGCGCTGCGCCCGCTCACCGGCAGGACTCTGGCCGAAGTGGCGGCGATGCGCGGCACTTCGCCCGAAGACACCATCATCGATCTGATCGTCGAAGACGATTCAAGGGTCACCACCGCCTACTTCCAGATGAGCGAGGACAACGTCGAGTTGGGCCTGCGCCAGCCCTGGGTCAGCCTCGGCTCCGACGCCGGCGCGACCGCGCCCGAAGACAGCTTTCTCAACACCAGCACGCATCCGCGCGCTTACGGCAACGTCGCCCGCTTCCTCGGCCACTACGTGCGCGAGCGCCAGCTGATGCCGCTGGAAGTAGCCATTCATCGCCTGACCGGTCTGCCCGCCCAACACTGGAAGCTCACCGACCGCGGCTGCCTGACGGTCGGTTGCCACGCCGACCTGGTCATCTTCGACCCCGCCACCATCACCGACCACGCCACCTTTGCTGAGCCCATGCAGTACGCCACCGGGGTGCGCGATGTGTTCGTCAACGGCGTGCAGGTGTTGCGCGATGGCGAGCACACGGGGGCGATGCCGGGGCAGGTGGTGCGGGGGCCGGGATGGAAGCCTTGATTGAAGGGCCCAGGGCATAGGGCCCAGGGCCCAGGAGAGCTTCGACGCTGCACCTCTGGGCCCTGGGCCCTCTGCCCTGGGCCCTGCCACTTTACAACCCATTCATCCTTTCATCCCCATAAAGAGATATACTCCGCGCCCTCGGATATCATCCCGCCTTTTGAAATGCCTCCAAGGAGTTGCCGATGCACGCGCAAACCAAACCCGTAGACGCCACTTTCAGCGACTACAACGTCCGCGATATTTCCCTGGCCGATCTGGGCCGGCGCAAGATCACCGTCGCCGAGCACGAGATGCCGGGTCTGATGTCGATCCGTCGCAAGCATGCCGCTGACAAGCCGCTCAAGGACGTGCGCATCACCGGTTCGTTGCACATGACCACCGAGACCGCGGTGCTGATCGAGACCCTGGTCGATCTGGGCGCCAACGTGCGCTGGGCCTCCTGCAACATCTTCTCCACCCAGGACGAAGCCGCCGCTGCCATCGCCGCCACCGGCACCCCGGTGTTTGCGTGGAAGGGCGAGACGCTCAAAGAGTATTGGGACTGCACCCTGGACGCGCTCAGCTTTGCCGACGGCGAGGGTCCGGAGCTGGTGGTCGACGACGGCGGTGACGTCACCCTGCTGATCCACAAGGGCTATCAGCTGGAGCAGGGCGACAAGTGGGTCGACACGCCGTCCGACAGCGAAGAGGAAGATGTGATCAAGGCGCTGCTCAAGCGCGTCGCCGTCGAGCGCCCGGGCTTCTGGCACAAGGTGGTCAAGGGCTGGCGCGGCGTCTCCGAAGAGACCACCACCGGCGTCAACCGCCTGTACCAGATGAAGGCAATGGGCAAGCTGCTGATCCCGGCCATCAACGTCAACGACTCGGTGACCAAGAGCAAGTTCGACAACCTCTACGGCTGTCGCGAGTCGCTGGCTGACGGCATCAAGCGCGCCACCGACGTGATGGTGGCCGGCAAGGTCGCGGTGGTCTGCGGCTACGGCGACGTCGGCAAGGGCTCGGCGCGTTCGCTGCGTGGCTTCGGCGCGCGGGTGATCGTCACCGAGATCGATCCCATCTGCGCCCTGCAGGCGGCGATGGAAGGCTTCGAGGTGACCACCATCGAAGACACCTTGGGTCGCGCTGACATCTACGTCACCACCACCGGCAACAAGGACATCATCACCTTCGAGCACATGGCGGCGATGAAGGATCAGGCCATCGTCTGCAACATCGGCCACTTCGACAACGAGATCCAGGTCGAGCGTTTGAACAAGGCCAAGGATGTGGCCCGCGAAGAGATCAAGCCGCAGGTCGACAAGTACCGCTTCGCCAACGGCAACGAGATCTACCTGCTCGCCGAAGGCCGTTTGGTCAACCTCGGCTGCGCCACCGGCCACCCGGCCTTCGTGATGAGCAACTCCTTTGCCAACCAGGTGCTGGCGCAGATCGATCTGTGGCAGAACAAGGACAAGTACGAGCCTACCGTCTACCAGCTGCCCAAGCGACTCGACGAAGAAGTCGCCCGCCTGCATCTGGAGAAGCTCGGCGTCAAGCTGACCACCCTCACCGAGTCGCAGTCGGCCTACCTCGGGATCAAGGTCGAAGGGCCTTACAAGCCGGAGCATTATCGGTACTAAGGGCGAGGAGCGAGGGCCCAGGGCTTAGGGCCCAGGTTCGGGTCCCGGAGGATCTCCGGGGCTCGGACCCATCCTTCGTCGTCGACAATGGCGCATATGCGCGAGAGCCTGCGAGCCGCGCAAACTGGGCCCTCTTCCCTGGGCCCTGGGCCCTTTCTCTCAAAAGGTCTACTGTTGCTTCCCGAAGCCCTCCTCGACCGAATCTTCCAGATCTCCCCCCAGGTCCGCTACGCCGCGGTCCTTGATGGCGACCAGGTATCGCTGCGGGCACGCGACGGCTTTGAGCATCCGCCGGGGGAATCCAGTGAGTCCTTTGCCGAGCGGCTGACCAATCCGGCGCTGCTCACCCTGGCCACGCAGCGCGGCGCCATTGACTGCGGTGGGGCGCGCTATCTGTTGGTGCGCTACGGGCACTTCTTCCAGTTTCTGCGCAGCACTCCCAGCGGTCACGTTTCGGTCAGTCTGGAGGCCGGCGCCGACGTGGTCGGTCTGGCCGGGCGGCTGGACGCGCTGATTGAAAAGCACGGCTGAACTCAGCCCATGACCCTGCCTGCCCCGCGCATCAAGATCTGCTGCATCGCCGATCCGGTCGAGGCGCAGATGGCGATCGCCGCCGGGGCCTCGGCGCTGGGACTGGTGTCGGCGATGCCCAGCGGGCCGGGACCGATCGCCGATGCGCAGATCGCCACCATCGCCCGCGGTATCGCGCCGGGCATTGCCACCTTTCTGCTCACCTGCCGCAGCGATGCGGCCGGGATCATCGAGCAGCATCGCACCTGCCGCACCAACACCCTGCAGTTGGTCGACGCGGTGCAGCCGGACACCTACGCCCGGCTGCGCGATGCGCTGCCCGGCATCGGCATCGTCCAGGTGATCCACGTCATCGATCAGCGCAGCGTCGACGAGGCGCTGGCGCTGGCGCCGCAGGTCGACGCCCTGCTGCTGGATTCGGGCAACCCGCACGCGGCCATCAAGGAGCTGGGCGGCACCGGCCGGGTCCACGACTGGTCGCTGAGTCGACAGATCGTTGCCGATAGCGGCAAACCCGTCTATCTGGCCGGCGGCCTGCGCCCGGACAACGTCGCCGCGGCAATCGCCGCGGTGCGCCCCTTTGGCGTCGATCTGTGCAGCGGGGTGCGCGTGAACGGCCGGCTGGACGCCGAGCGCCTGCAGCTATTCGTCAGCGCGGTGCGCAGCGCCGGCTGACTCCCACTATCACAAGCAACGAGCATGGAGCCCGCATGATTCCCGTCAGCTTTGAGTTCTTCCCGCCCAAGACCGACGAACAGAAGGCCACCATGCGCGCCAGCGCGCGGGCCTTCAAGTCGCTCAATCCCGACTATGTGTCGGTCACCTTCGGCGCCGGCGGTTCGACCTTGAGCTACACCTTCGACACCGTGGTCGAGCTCAAGGATCAGTACGGCTACGAGGTCGCTCCGCACCTGTCCTGCCTGGGCGGCACCGCCGCGGAGATTCGCGAGCTGGTCCAGCGCTACGCCGACCAGGGCATGCGCCGCATCGTCGCCCTGCGCGGCGATATGCCCAGCGGCATGGCCAGCCCCGGCGAGTTCCGCTACGCCTGCGATCTGGTCGCCTTCATCCGCAGCGAATTCGGCGATCAGTTCCAGATCGAGGTGGCCTGCTACCCCGAGTTCCACCCGCAGTGCCGCGACGCCCAGACCGACCTCAAGCACTTCGCCGCCAAGGTCGCCGCCGGCGCCAACGCGGCCATCACCCAGTACTTCTTCAACGCCGACAGCTATTTCCGCTTCGTCGACGATACCCGGCGCTTGGGTATCGACATCCCCATCGTCCCCGGCATCATGCCGATCACCAACTACTCCCAGCTGCGCCGCTTCTCGGAGATGTGCGGCGCCGAGATCCCGCGCTGGCTGGAGCGCCGCTTGATCGCCTATGCCGATGACGTGGCGAGCATTCGCGCCTACGGGCAAGAGGTGGTGACCGATCTGTGCCAGCGCCTGGTCGCCGGCGGCGCGCCGGGGCTGCATTTCTACACCTTGAACCGGGCCAAGGCGACGCTGGGGATAGTTGAAGACCTCTGACCGGGAGCGGAGTTGGCCAAAGTCTGGGCCGCGGCCGCAAGTTGCTGAGCACAGATAGGCGCACACCCCTCTTCCGTTGCGCCCACAGGTCGTTATTCATCGCGGCCAAAGTTCTAACCATGCGCCGCTAATCGCGCCTGTACTCAGAGCGAAATTGACAAGTTGTGCTGCCGACGAATTGGGTACTCCGCTTTAGCTTGCGTGATCTATAAGCGGCAGATAGGCTCGCGCGCGCTACCCACTCACGGTACTTCGATGCGCGCCTTAACGATCCTTCTAGCCCTAATTGCGCCTGCCCAACTGCTTGCGCAAGTCCTCGATGCTGGTCAAACACTCTCCAGTTTGAGCGCAGACCTGCACGGCGAAAACCCCGCCGCTTTTGGACGACTGCCACCGGGAGACTACGAACGTCGACTCACGCAGCTGGAGCAGCTAGCACTAGAGACTTCCGACGAGACGCTGTGGCATAAGACGCAGCACCTGCGCAGCGTGCATGCCAACGGACCCGGTTGGCGTCACGACTTTGAGCCTGCAGCAGCTGATCGGCATGTGCGCATCGGTGCACAAGCGGCTATTCATTGCGAACAAGCCATGCCCATCGACTTTGGGCAATCGGTCCAAATAGAGCTAAGCGCCGATCGTGCGGTGAAGGACGTGTGGGTCGTCTTCACGGCGGCCCAAGCCGAGACCTATACCCTCAGCACATTGGGCTCGGCGGCCGACACGCGAATCGAGCTTTGGCAGAGCTGCGGTCAACGGCCGGGCGAACTGTTGGCGAAAAACGACGATTACTCGGGCCTGCAGTCCGTGGTGCCGATGTTTGCCAATCGTCCATTTCAGCGGTTCTACGCAAGGATCAGCGTTGACGTCCTGCAACCCGATTTGCGGGTATCCGTGGTGGAGGGGGGCACCCAGATTTCTGGAACTGTCACTCCAGTGCCAACTCGCAGCTTACGGGTCGTCGCGTTAAATTCTGCTGGTAATCGCGTCAGCGTAGGCTTCGCCAGCGACACCGACGGCAGCTATCTCATGTACGTTTCTCAAAGCAATGTTCGATTGCGTCTTTCAAATCCCTACACCGGGCAACCGATCGACCCACTGGTCATGGAAGCCTATCCGGATCGACCATGCTTCGTCCGCAACTCTGAATCCTTGGGATCGTGCGGGGACCTTGCCCAGATCGAACTGTTGGATCTGAGCGGTGGGTCGTTGAGCGGCATCGATTTCACGTTGCAAACGGGCGGAGAGATCTTTGGCAGCGTGATCGACGCGAATACGTTGGTTCCACTGACAAGTGGCCAAGTGCACATAACCTATCAGGGCATCGGCGTTTTTGCGCAAAGCGGTATTAGTAGCGAAGGGCGTTATCGGTTGTCCGGCTTGCCAGCTGGCAATTATTTCTTACAGGTCGGGTCGGACCGATACGTCGGGCAACTGCACTCGGGTATAGAGTGCGACATGCTGCCTTGCGCCGTGGATCAGGGCACGCCCATCACTATCAGCAATGCCGGTAGCCAACTGGTCAATTTCAGTCTGACCAAAGACATAAATTTGCTCATCGTTGCTAGCGGTGGAGTGCCGGGAGAATACCTCGGCGTCACGATCACCGACGAGCTAGGCGGCAACCCCACCTATACCGGCGCAGTTGCTGATTCGAACGGTATCGCCAGAACCGAGTTGCTCCGACCCCCCGGCCTTGCCCGACTGTACGTCGGTGGCAGTTCGATCGTCTCCAAGGTCTATCCAAACCTCCAATGTACGACGCCCAGCTGTGTGGACGAGCGGCTTGCAGGTGAAGTAATCAGCGTCCCCGATCAGGGGCAGCTGCAGCTCAACATGACGGTTAACAGGCGCCCGAGTGTGGTCGGTACAGTCGTGGATGAAGCCACCGGCGCGGCGGTTTTCGGAGCAACTGTTCGAGTAACTGAAGTCGACAATCCATCGAACACCTACGCGGCGGTCGCCCAAAACGGCGAATTCACCGTGGCGAAAGTCTACCCCGGGGACTACTTCGTCAGCGTTCGCTCGGACAACTATGTCGACGAGCTCTACGACGATATTCCCTGCCAACCGGCCTTCCCGAGCGATGCCTGCGAAGGTGGACTGGTGCTCGAGATCGACCTGCAAACACCCCCACCGTTGACATTCGAATTACAAAAGAGCGGCTCCCTGTCCGGATTCGTCACTCTCGATGGTTTACCGGTGGGCAGCTACGTCGTTTGGCTGGCCCTGCTGGACGAGAACAATCAGATCATTCAAGACTACTATTCCAACTTCGATGGGCAAGGCAACTTCACGCTTTACGATCTGATCCCGGGCACACATCGCCTCGGCATCTACGACATCGGGCGTGGCGTGTTCCCAGTGATCTACGACGGTGTGGTCTGCGCCAGACCCGCCACCAGCCAGCCGTTCACCGATTGTCCAGCGTCGGGGAGCACGATTCACTTGGGCGTCGGGGAAGACCGATCGGGCATCGATTTCACGCTAGAGGGGGCAACAGGTCGAATCGTCAAAGTCCGCCGAGGCGATACGGGGGCTGCGCTGAGCGGCGTCGTGGTCGATTCGTGGACACCGGAAGGGCAGTGGGTCGACGCCTTTGTCACCGATACGCGCGGTTTGGTCCGTGTCCGGGGTGGTTTCCCCACTCCTGGCATGTTGATGTCGACTTCAAACAGCTTGGGATTGGTCGACGAGGTCTATGACAACCTGCCCTGCCCAAACGGCCCTGCCTATTTTGGATTGTGTTCACTTTCCGGAGCAGCGGCAGTTGCGAGCGATCCCAGCAGTTCTGGTCAGCCGCCGCTTTACATCAACCTGCTGCCCGTCGGCAGTGACGTGATTTGGTTCGACCAATTCGAGGACTGATCGGAAGTTTGCAGCCCGGCCGCGCCGCGAACGGCCGGGCCTACTCGCGTTGCCGCGCCGACGGAGGCTGTCTACGCACCTGGGTCAGGCAACACGGCCTTCGCCACACCGTCAGCCTGACTGGCACGGGGAGTGGAACCTGACCGTCGCCTGATCAGACTAATCGAGCACAGCCGCTGTGCGCTACTCCGCGCACAGCGGCTTGGCTTGATCGACCCCCACCACCACAAAGCGCTGTATCGCTTTGCTCTGGGTCACCCCATCCAGGGTGTACTCGAAGCTCCCCGACTCGCCATCAGTAAAGCGCAGCGTGGCGGTCCCTACGGCCGGCACCGGGAAGCTGGTCGCCGGGCCGGCGATCTGCGCCAGCGGGGTGCCGCTGGCCGGGCGCTGCAGTTCGCCGCTGAAGCTGCCGTCGGGCTGGCGCAGCAGGCTGGAGGCGCTGACCCACTGGTCGCGGCCGCCGACGCCGTAGGTGTACCAGAGCAGGAAGATCACATCGCCCTGGTGGGCCAAGGTCAGGCCCCAGCCGGGTTCGCTGGCGTTCCACCACAGGTCGGAATAGTTGGCCGCCTGGGCGCGCGTATCGGTGGTGCCAACGCAGCTGGGCGCACGCTCGCTGAAGGTGAAGCGCTCTAGCGCCTTGACCTGGGTGACGCCATTGACGGTGTAGGTCAAAGTGAGTCCGCCGTCAGGGGCGAAGCTCATCTGCGCGCTGCCGACCTCGGTGATGGAGGTGAAAGCCTGGCTGCCGTTGATCTGATCGAAGGGCGTGCCGGCCACTCTATAGACCGGCCCGGCGAAGCTGCTTTCCGACTGTGCGTTTGCCTCGACGGTCAGGAACATCACCTGGCCGTCGTCGGCGTAGGTGTACCAGGTGCCGTAGAGCAGATCGCCCTGGTGCTGCAGGTTGTAACCCCAGCCCGGCTCGTTCGGGTTCCAGTAGGTGTAGCTGTAGTTGAGGCTGCCGCCTATCAGCGCCGGACCGCTGGACTCGCGCAGCCGCACCGCGAACACGTCGTCAGCGTTGTTGCCGTCGTTCTCGGTCAGATTGGTCGCGCCCGATCCGAACACGATCACCGAGCCATCGCCGGAAATCATCGGATCGATGCTGTCGCCGTTGGGCTGCTCGCCATCGACGGTGCGCGACAGTCGCACCACTTCCTTGGTCACCATCCACTTGACCAGCACGTCGGTGGCGTCGTTGCGATCCAGCTCGACCAGGTTGCTGGCGTCGGTCTGGAAGGTCACGAACGAGCCGTCGTCGGAGATGGAGGCGTTGTAGCTGGGTCCGTTGCCCTCGATGCCAAGGCGCGACACCGATACCCGCTCGAGATTGAGCAGCCGCACTCGCCCGCCGACGGTTTCCAGCTCAAAGCGGAAGATGTCACTCACCCCGTTGTTGTCGCCATCGACCAGATTGTTGGCCACCGATTCGAAGACCCCGAAGCGCGCGTCAGGCGTCAGCCGTACGTTGATGCTGTCGCCGTTGCCGAGTTGATTGGAGCTTAGGTTGCGACTGACGTATGTGGCACTGCGACCGATACCACCCGGCGCACCGACCAGCGCCTGTAGCACCGTTCCCAGCTTCGAAGCATCGACGGCCTTGACGCTTTCGTCGCTGAGATTGGTCGCCAGCGACCAGAAGGCCACCGTTTGCCCGTCCGCACTGGCCCACGGACCGAAGCTGTCGCCGTTGGCGGCCTCGCCGTTGGGGCCGACCGTGATCAGGCTGACCGCGCCGGTGTTCAAATCCTTGCTGACGATGTCGCGCACCGTGCCGTTGCCGTCGGGGGTGTCGAGGAGATTGGTGGCGTCGCTGTCGAACAGCACCATCGAGCCACTGCCCGGGGTCATAGGCCGCGCCGACTCGCCGTTGCCCGGCGTGCCGTCGCGGCTGCTGCTGGCGGTGCGGCCCAGGCCACCGAGATCGGCAAAGACCTGGCCGGAACTGCCCGCGAATGCGACCGTGCCGCCGCTGGGCGAGATCGCCGGTTCAAAGAACTCTTCGCGACCGCCCTTGGCGTTGGGTGCTGCCGCGCTCAGCCTGGCGATCTCGCCAGTCTGCGTATTGCGCAGGTAGATGTCGCTGAAGCTGTCGCCGTCGACGGTCAGGTCGGAGGCGCGCGAGCTGAATACGATGTGGTCGCCGCTACTGGAGGTGCCGGGCCGGCTGCTGGCGCTGTTGGCAGTAAGACCATCAAGCGACCGAGTCTGCAGTTCGGCCAGGGGGGTTTGGGTCAAGCCGGTTCCGCCGACAAATATCGAAGCGCCGTCGCTCTGCAGTGCGAAGACGCGCTGTGGCGGCTGGTCGGTCGCCAGCCCTTCCCAGACACTGCCGTCCCAGCGGGCCAGACCATTGGCCGGCAACCCGCCAGCCTGGGTAAAGGTTCCACCAACATAGAGATCAGAGCCAACGGCGACCAGGGCGGAAACCACGGGAATATTGCCGCTGACACCATTATCCGAGCCCGAGCCCAACGCAGACCAACTGCTGCCATTCCAGTGGGCAATACGATTCGCTGCCACGCCGCCGGCTTCAACAAAGTTTCCGCCAACATAGAGACCGTTCT
>JAUIFV010000071.1 GCA_030430155.1 Gammaproteobacteria bacterium | reverse complement strand
ACGTACGTGACGGCTATGTCGCTGAGGTCAGTGTGTCGGACGTTGAGGTCAGTCGCGATCTGGGCGTAGCCAAAGTCTATGTGACCGCGCTGCGCGCCGAGGAAGGTCCGCCGACGGTGGCCCTGCTCAATGAGGCCGCCAAGGGCTATCGACAGGCCTTGTCCAAGCTGCTGCACCTGCGTCAGGTACCGGAGCTGCGCTTTCACTATGACGATTCCGTAGACCGCGGTGAACGCATCGACGCGCTACTGCGCGGAATAGATCAGCGTCAGTAGACGAGCGGTCTTTAGCGATATGCAGGAGCAGCAAGTCCGGGTCCCCTACCGACCCCTGAACGGCATCGTCCTGTTGGACAAGCCCACCGGTATCAGCTCGAACCAGGCGCTACAGAACGTGCGCCGGCTGTACCGTGCCAAGAAGGCCGGTCACACCGGCGCCCTCGACCCGCTGGCCAGCGGCATGCTGCCGATCTGTTTCGGGGAGAGCACTCGCCTGGCCGGTCTACTGCTCAATGCAGACAAGGCCTACACGACAACCGCGATTCTGGGCGCGCGCAGCAGCACCGGCGACTGCGAAGGCGAGCTCAGCGACGAACGCCCGGTTGCACCAATGACGGCAGACCAGATCGAATCGGTCCTGACCCGGTTTCGCGGCCAGATCTCGCAAGTGCCGCCGATGTACTCTGCGCTAAAGCATCAGGGCCAACCGCTGTACAAGCTGGCGCGTCAAGGCAAGGCGGTAGAGCGCAAGGCACGCGAGGTACAGATCCATGAACTGCAGCTGCTGGAGCGTGATCAGCGCTCAATGCGCCTGCGGGTGCGCTGCAGCAAGGGCACCTACATCCGCACGCTGGTGGAAGATATCGGTGGCGCGCTGGGCTGCGGTGCCTATGTAGGCGCCCTGCATCGAGATTGGGTAGAGGGCTTTGCCGATCTGCCGATGCATGATCTGGGTGCCCTGCAGAGCATGAGTGAGGGTGAGTTGCAGCAATGTTTGCTGCCCACCGAAGCCGGGCTGCGCAATCTGCCGCAGATCCACTTGAATGCCAAACAGGCTGAGCGCTTGCGTCATGGTCAGGCCATGTTCCTGGATCAAACGCCATTGCCCAGCGCGGCCGTGTTCGACCCGAAACGTCAACTGCTGGCAGTAGCGGCCATTGATGCACAGGGGCGGCTAAATGTCACCGCGAGATTCGGGACCAAAAACCCTGCTTCGGATGAATCGGCTTAAGAGCGCCAGCTAGTCCCGCCAAGCCCTTGCCCAACAAGAAAATTATCAATATAATGGTGAGCTTTCTACCGGAGCCTGTGCCATGAAGGTACTTTCCTCGCTCAAGTCCGCCAAGTCGCGTCACCGCGACTGTCGCGTGGTTCGTCGTCGTGGCAAAGTGTTCGTGATTTGCAAGAGCAATCCACGCTTTAAAGCACGTCAGCGCTAGACCCGCGGGGGTTCATCCCAGCGCACGACAAGAGCCGGTCTCAGACCGGCTTTTTTGTGGGTAAAACATTGCCCTTCACTCTTGTGTGAATCAGGACCAAGGGTCCAGGATGTATGCTCAGTTGCCGGTCCGCAGTAAGTGCCGAGCAACCAGCCCGCAGCTGTATTACTCTCACCGGCCCGCAAGGAACCGAGCAGGATCCCCACAGCGCGAATGAACAGCTCCAATCCCACCGGTTCAGCGTCTTCCGGACAGCCTGCGGTTGCTGGTCGGCAAGTATTGCGGGTGAGTCTGGTCGGCGACGACGGCGATGAGCTTTGGCGCGTTGACAACTATGCGCAAACCGGGCTGTTTCTCAGTCGCAGCAGCACAGCGACAGCGGCTCCAAACCCGGGACCGGTGCAGTTGGAGTGGATCGACCAAAGCTCCCGCTGCGTCTTGCGCTGCAGTGCTCGAATCGATGATGTCGGCCCCTCGGGCATCCGCATCTCGCTGGCGCAAGCCAACCCGGAACTGATCTCGCTGCTGGACAGAAGCAAGGCGGCGAGGCGATCGGTTGCCACCCCAGCGCGGCCCGATCCAAGCGTTTCAGAGCTCAATGCCGACGAGCTGTGCAAGGCAATCACCGGTCTGATACGCACCCATTTTGAGCATCAGCTTGATGAGGTGCTTGATGCCGCAGACCAGGCCCTGGCCAAGCGCGGCGAAAACGATGGCAGCAATCTCAGCGACGGCCTGTACGCCAGGGAAGCGCGCACTATCCTCTCGCAACAGCGCCAACCGCTGCTGAGAGCCTTTGTCGATGACCTGGTCAAGCCCTTCGAAGGCAAGGCGTTGAGCTCATCGACAGAATCGCCTCGAGCGCCACAACTGCGCCTGGTGGATGACAACGAACTGCACCTTTGGCTGATTCGCTCCGAATCTGCCAGCCGTTTGGAAAGCGAGGTGCGTGGTGCACTCACCGATCTCGCTCAGCGCCTGCAGATACTGGGTGAGCAGGTACCCACTATCAGCGCCAGCGCGCTGGAGCCAGAGCACGTACTCAACGCTCTGATTCGCACTTTCAAGCTCGTCGATCTGGACTACGGGCTGCGCGATTTCATCATGCGCCTGTGTGGCCACCCGGAGCTTTTGGAACTGGGCAAGTTCTATCGCCGAGTGCTCAACGCCCTTGGCCGTCTGGGGCTGGGTGCACGAGTCGAAGCACCAGCCCAAAGTCTTGCCGCACCAGCCGACGCTAAGCCTGGCATCGGCGGGCAGGCCCACACCGGAGTGGCCTCGCCGCAACCAGCGTCTGCCGCGCCTGCGGGCAGCGCTACGCCGGCCCGGCGGCCTGCTCCCGCACAGCCGGCCCCAGCACAGGCGGTTGCCGCCACCCATCGCCTGTGGCAGCTCGCTCAGCCCAAGATCGACATGCGGTCCGACTCTCGGCCAGTGGCGAGCGATGCGGACCTGATCAAAGCCGCCGCGGGATTTGCCAACGAACGCAGCGCCAGCGAAGCATTGGAGAACTTCGCCGCATCGATTCGCGCGCAAGCTGCTCGCCTGGGTGCGCAAGGCGTACGCATGGAGCCGCGCCAGGCGGAAGCTGTGGACTTGCTGGGGCGACTGGACGAGGCTTTGCACCTGGATCCATTGCTGCCGGGCGCATTCCGCGGCTGGAGCCGACAGCTTTTCCCTGCCTTGCTGGGCACCCAACTCGGGGGCGAAGATCTGGGCGCTCAGGGCGATCTGGTCAGACGCTTGTTCAGCCTGTTGGAGTTTGGCAGTGTCCTGTGCGAAGCACGACAGGACAGCAAAACGCAGGCTATTGGTGAACAAATCACTGCTGTAGTCAAAGCGCTTGCCCAGCACGACCGTTTGACGACCACCGACATCGAGCAGGCCTGCCAGAGCCTGGAACAGCTGCTGCAGCGTCAGCGCAGCGCCGGTGCGGCCGTGGAAGAGCGGGTGGTGGAAGCCTGCCAAGGCCAGCAGCGCCTCGACGAAGCACGCCATCAGGTGGCCAAGGAATTGGGCGCGCTGTTCGGAGGTCGAACCATTCCCGAGGCGCTGGCCCATTTGCTTGACGAAAACCTGCAGGCCGCGATGGTGCTGTCGTTGCTGCGTGGTGGCGAAGGCGGCAAGGAGTGGCGAGCCGACATGGCGCTCTTGGAGGACATTGACAGCGCGCTGCACGACGCCGAAAGGGGCCTGCCGGTCGATGATGCCGATCGCCTGGCGGATCGGCTCACTGCCCGGCTGTCCGCTGTTCCCAGCGATCTGCCCAGACAACAGAAGCTGATTGCGGACCTGGCCGACGCGTTCGCCGGGTCGCCTCTGGCCAGCGTGGTGTATCGTCCCGAAACCGACGCCAGCAAGGTCAGACAGATCCTGCAGTCTCTGGATGACCCGCAGGCCAAGTCGGTCTCCGATAAGCTCGATCTGTTGCGCTCCGGCGATTGGGTGGCTTTTGGCAGCGCCGAGGAGGAGCCAAAGCTGCTCAAACTGGCTTGGCGCTCCTCCCACGGCAATCGTTTCGTATTCGTCAATCAACTCGGCCGCAAGGCCGAAGACTTGACTCGCAGCGATCTGATCAGCCTGATTCGATCAGCACGCGCGCGCATCCTCGACGAGGGCAGTGCCAGCATCATCGAGCGGGCCTGGCGGCGCATGTTGGAAGGCATGCACGACGAACTGGCCCAGCGCGCGACGCACGATGGCCTTACCGGCTTGCTCAATCGCAAGGAGTTGGATCGCCGTCTGGAAGCCTGGCTGCATCAGCGCGACCGGCGTCCTCTGGCCCTGTTCTGGCTGGGCGTGGACCGGCTCAGGTTGACCAACCAGTCTTTGGGCATGGCCGCTGGCGACCAGATTCTGCTTACCGTCGCCAAAGCGATAGAAGAAAAGTCCAAGGCCTTGGAAGCTGCCGCGACCCGTATCGCCGGCGACGAATTCATGCTGGTGGTAGAAGAACTCGACGAAACGCGCGCGCTGGCGCTGGGTAAGGCGCTGGTCGAGAACATCGCCGCGCAGGAACTGGAGTTCAATGGTCGGCGTATGCAGCCCTCAGTCAGCGTCGGCATCGTGATTCCGGCCAGCGACTGTGTCGATCCTGGACAAATGCTGGCCGATGCCGAAAGTGCTTGCCGAGCGGCCAAGGAAATGGGGCGTGGTCGGGTTTATTTGCATCAGAAGGATGATCTACGCCTGCAGCAGATGCGTGAAACCGCAACCTGGGTGGAGCGAGTGGAAACCGCCCTGCGCGAGAATGACTTGCTGCTCTATGCGCAGCGTGCAGAATCGCTTAGCGACGCCGCGCGCAGTCAGCCGGACTATTTGGAAGTATTGCTGCGCATGCGGGGCGCCGAGGGCGTGCACACGCCTGAGCAGTTCATCATCGCTGCCGAGCGCTACGGTCAGATTGCCGCGGTGGACCGTTTTGTAGTTCGCCAACTCATCGATCTGCTTGGCAGCACCGATCTGCGCCGCGCCAACGTCGCTTTCAACCTTTCTTCGCGCAACATCATCGACGAAGAGTTCGTCAGCTGGCTCACCCGGCAACTCGCCGGACAGGATTTTCCGCTGCAGCGTATCAGCGTGGAGCTGACGGAAACCGCCGCCATCGCCCAA
Source organism: Gammaproteobacteria bacterium (assembly GCA_030430155.1). Lineage (GTDB taxonomy): Bacteria > Pseudomonadota > Gammaproteobacteria > Xanthomonadales > SZUA-5 > SZUA-5. Next base: position 18,220 of record JAUIFV010000071.1, on the reverse strand, counting down.
CTCGCCGAAGCCCAACGCGGTATCAAGCTACTGAGCAAGGCCGGCATCGCCACGGTCCTGGATGATTTTGGTTCGGGCTTTTCTTCCTACCGCTATCTGAAGCACCTACCTGTGGACATGGTCAAGGTCGATGGCGCCTTCATACGCGACATCGCCACCTCACCTGAAGACCTGGCTCTGGCCAAGTCGATCAACGAGATCGCCCATCTGCTGGGCAAGCTCACCGTCGCCGAGCACGTCGAGGACCAGGCCACACTGGATTTGGTGCGTGAGATCGGCTTCGACTACGCCCAGGGCTTTTTTATTGCCGAGCCGCAGCCGCTGCTGCAGGCCTATGAGGCACTGGAACTCGAGGAGAGATAGGCATGCAGCGAGTCACTGGCATAGGCGGCGTGTTCATCAAGTCCGACGACCCGGACCGGCTCAAGGCCTGGTATCGCAAGCACCTGGGGATGGCCATCGAAGACTGGGGCGGGATGAGCTTCCAGTGGCAAACTGCCGAGCGCCCGCAGCCTGAAGGGTGTACAGTTTGGTCTGTTTTCCCGGCAAGTTCGCCTTATTTCGACCCCAGTTCGGCACCGTTCATGGTCAACTATCGAGTTGATGATCTGCACGCGCTGCTCCAGCAGTTGCGCGAAGAGGGCTGCGATGTGGACGACAAGGTCGAAGAGTCCGAGTTTGGCAAATTCGGCTGGGTGATGGACCCGGACGGCAACCGCGTCGAGCTATGGCAGCCGCCGGAAGTGCAGTCGGGCTGAGTGCGCTGCAGCAACCGATCCCCTTTCCCGCTGGGCGATGCATTCCCCGCGGGAAAGTGCATAGCGTGGCGTTCAGCTAGGTGCTAGCGTTGCCCGACCATCATCTTAGGTAGTAACCATGATTCCGGTCATTGCCGGTGTGCGCGTTTTTGCGCTGTTTCTGGTCATTGGTGCCGCTCAGGCAGGCCTCATGCTGATGACGGCCTCCGATTGGGGCGGAACAGGATTGCTGGTGGCCACAGTCTGGATGACGACGGTGGGAGTGCCGGTTGCTCTCGCCGTTCTGCTGTGGGTGTATCCGCAACTGGTGCTTGCCGGTGTCAGCCTGAACCAGAGCGAAGGCAAGCCATTGACCGATGCCACGCAGTGGCAAGTCATCGGCTTCAACCTGATCGGCATCTGGCTGTTGGTGACTGGACTGAGAGACCTGGTCCAATACACGGCCATGTACTTGGCGGTTGTCGATAGCAGCCGTGCCCAAACCCCGTCACTGCTGTATCAGTTCCAACTGTGGGGTGCGCTAGCGCAGACAGTGCTGGCGACCGGCTTGACCTTGGGTGGCCGAGGTTTGCTGGGCGTGCTGCGAAAAATTCGTGCCTACGGCTCATAGCTTCCAGTCCGCAGCCAAATTGACTAGGGACAAGGTCTGGCCTAGGCGCGATCACGCAAGCCGTCAGCGACCTTGATGTAGCGTGCCGACACTTCATTGCGTGACTGATGCACGCCTCCTGAGACCCGCAAACGACCATCCACAACGACCTGATTAACCAGCGGTCGGTTGCCGCAAAACACCCAGCACTCGACCCATTGATCAGGCGCTGCGCTAGCCAACTCCGCGCTGTCGGTATCGACGGTGATGAAATCGAGCCTGGAGCGATCTGCCTGATCGGCCCAAAGCCCGCCCGAAGCGTCTCCGGTCACGCGCGCTCCGGCCCGCACACACTGTTTGAGCAGAGCTTCGGCCGCCCTACCCTGCGCATCGGCAGCGACGATGCGCTGGCGCTGCAGCAACCGCTGCCCATACTCCAACCAGCGCAGCTCCTCCACCGGCGAGGTGGACACATGACTATCTGAGCCGATGCCCAGCCGCCCGCCAGCAGCCAGGTAGTCGGCCAGCGGAAACAGTCCATCGCCGAGATTGGCCTCGGTGGTCGGGCAGATCGCCACGGTCGCCCCGCTGGCGGCCAGGTCGCGGACTTCCGATTCCACCATATGCGTCGCATGCACCAGACACCAGCGCTCATCGACCGCAACATTGTCCAGCAGCCAGCGTACCGGCGGCGCGCCGCGCACGGCGATGCAATCGGCCACCTCCGCCGTCTGCTCGGCAATGTGGATATGCAGCGGCCGCTGCCCGCTATGGCTTCGGAAGCGCTCATCGGCAATTCCGGCAACCAGTTCGGCCAGCGCGTCCGGGGGCACCGCCCGCAGACTGTGTAGCGCCACGCCCACACGGCAGCATTCGTTTTCATACGGCAGCAGGCTCTCCAGCAACCGCAAGTAGCTGTCGACATCGGCGTGACCAAAGCGGCGCTGGCGCTCACTCAAGGGACGGCCGTCAAAGTGACCGGTCATGTACAGCGTCGGCAGCAGCGTCAAGCCGATGCCCACTTCTCGCGCCGCCTCGATCAGTGCCAGCGACATTGCCGCCGGCTCCGCATAGGGCCGCCCATCACGCTGATGATGAAGATAGTGGAACTCGCAGACCTGGGTGTAGCCCTGCTCCAGCATCTCCACATACAGCTGTGCGGCGATCGCCTTCAGGTGATCCGGCCCGATGGCCTGTGCATAGCGATACATGGTCTCTCGCCACGACCAGAAGTCGTCGCGACCGGCGGCGCGGCGCTCAGCCAGGCCGGCCATCACCCGTTGGAAGGCATGGCTGTGCAAGTTTGGTATCCCAGGCATACCCAGCCCTGAGACCAGTTCGGCACGACCTGAATCGGCCGCGCTGGAGCCAAGCAGCTGGAATTCAGCACGTATATCGCCAGGTCCGCACCAGGCCTGTTCAAAGCGGAAGCTCACGCATTCATCTCCATTGCAGAATCATCAATCCGGGAAGCCATAGCCGCCACCTCCCGGGCTGCGCACCTCCACCGCATCCCCGGCCGCAAGCGAAACGCTCTCAGCGTGAGCCAGGTTGCGGCATTCTCCGTTGCCGGTTATCACCACGGTCTCTCCAGGCACCCCCGGCTCACCGCCCATCAGCCCCGGCGGCGGGTAGTGGCGGCGACTGGTCAGTATGGACATCTCCACCGCCTCCAGGAATCGAATCCGCCGCACCACGCCCTCGCCGCCGCGCCAGCGACCACCGCCGCCGCTGCCGGCGCGTCGTTCGAATCGCTCCAGATGCAGCGGGAAGCGGCGCTCCATCACTTCCGGGTCGGTAATCCTGGAGTTGGTCATGTGGGTATGTACGGCACTGGCGCCGTTGAAGCCCGGACCAGCACCGGCGCCACCACAGATGGTCTCGTAATACTGGAAGTTCGGGTTGCCAAAGGAGAGATTATTCATCGTTCCTTGACTGCCGGCCTGCGCGCCCAGGGCCAGCAGCAACGCGTCGGTGATCGCCTGCGAGGTCTCCACATTGCCGGCCACCACCGCAGCCGGAGACTGTGGCGATACCAGCGAGCGTTCGGGCAGCCGCAGAGTCAACGGTCGGGCAAAGCCCTCGTTGAGCGGCACCGGATGATCGAGCAGGCAGCGCAGCACGTAGAGCACGGCTGCGCGCACCACTGCCGAAGGTGCGTTGTAGTTGTCCACCGACTGCGCCGAGGTGCCGGCAAAGTCGACCTTGATCGAGCCCTCTTGCGAATCCACCGAGACCTCGACGGCGATACGCAAACCCTGATCCAGATTCAGGGTCGCGCTGCCTCCGCTCAAACTTCGAATCCGCTCGCGCAGCAGGCCCTCGGTGTGCTCGAGCACAAAGCCCAGGTAGGCAGCAACCGCCGCACTGCCGTGGCCTTCCAGCAGCTGATAGAACAACTCCAGGCCACGTTGATTTGCCGCCAGCTGGGCCTCCACCTCACCCACGTTCAGCGCCGGGTCGCGCGACGGCCAGGGCTGCTGTGCAAACAGCCTGGTAACCAGATCGCGGTTCAATTCACCGGCAATGACGATACGGGTGGGAGCAATCAACACCCCCTCTTCGCTAACCTGACGGCTGTTGGCCGGCATTGAGCCGGGGCTGATGCCGCCCACGTCGGCGTGGTGGGCGCGCGATGCGAACAGCGCAATCAGTTGGCCCTGATTGAAAGCCGGCGTGACCACGGTGATGTCGGGCAAATGCGTGCCGCCCTGATAGGGATCATTGAGCACAAAGGCATCGCCCGCCCTGATCTCCGCGGCGTAGGCGGTCAGCACCGCACGCACGCTCTCGCCCATCGACCCCAGATGCACCGGCATGTGCGGCGCGTTGGCAATCAGCTGGCCGCAGGCATCGAACAGGGCGCAGGAATAGTCCAGGCGTTCGCGGATGTTGACCGAACGCGCGCTGGCACGCAGCACCTCACCCATCTGCTCGGCGATGTGCATGAAGCGATGGTGGTAGAGCGCCAGCTGCAGCGGATCAGATTGCCGCGGCGCCTGTTGCTCCTGCGCTGCAGCGGTCCGTGCGTGCTTGTCCGCTCGCGAGATCTGCCAACTCAGGTCCTCATCCACCGTCAACGACCATCCCGATGCCAGATACAGCGTCGACAACGGATGGCTGACCAGCGCCGGCCCCGCCAGCGTCACACCCTGCGGCAGCTGGTCATGACGGAGATGGCGTAAGCTGAACGTGCGGGTTCCATCGTGTGCACTCAACAGCCCTGGCTCCGCGCCATTCGCGGCGAGCTCGATGCCGGGCCAGTCCGGCGCCGGTGCTTGTTCTTCGACTATCAAGGCCACGGCCACACAGTCGGCGGTCGGCGGGGCATATCCAAAATGGGACTTGAACTGCTCGGCAAAGGCGCGCTGCAAAGTGGACCGCAGCACGCTCAGCTGCTCGCCTCCGACCCGCTCCCAGCCGTCCTGCAGCAGCAAGCTGAAGGCCAACTCGCCGCCGCCTTCCAAGCGCGTGCGCAGACGGCAACGCGAGGTCATGGCCAGCTCTGCCAACCGTGCCGGTCGGCGCTGCTGATGCTCGTTCAACAGCCGCTGCGCCAGACTCAAGGCAGCCGCGTCCAGCGGCAGCTCCAACGCCAGCTCGGCGTAACGTCCCTGGGCGCTGCTGCCGATACCCCAGGCGCTGAGTACGCCGGCGTAGGGATGCAGACAGAGCCGGGAAACGCCCAGCTGATCGGCTACGCCGCACAGATGTTGCCCGGCCGCGCCACCGAAACCGTTGAGCACCAGCTCCGCCGGATCGATACCGCGAGCGCTGGTCAAACCGTGCACCGCCTGTGCCATGGATTCATCGGCCAGCGCCACGGCGCCGGCCGCCAGTGCAGCAGTGCTGTAGTCGGGTCCGCCGGCAGACCGAATGCGCGCTGCGAGCTCGTTCAGGCTCGCCAGTGCCAGTTCCCGGTCCACCGGCTGCTTGCCGTCGGCGCCGAATACAGCCGGCAGATCCGGCCCGTGCAGTCGCCCCAGCACCAGATTGGCATCGGTGATGGTGGCCGGGCCGCCACGTCCATAACACGCCGGACCCGGATCGGCGCCTGCTGAGGCCGGACCCACTGTCAACTGACCGTCGACAAAGTCGATGATCGAGCCGCCGCCCGCCGCCACCGTGTGCACTTCCAGCATCGGTAGCCCCAGCCGCACGCCGGCAACGCTGCGCCAGCTGCGCGCCACCCGCCCTGCGGTCGCCAGGCAAACGTCAGTGCTGGTGCCGCCCATGTCAAAACCAATCAACCCTGTACCGTTGCCCTGCCCCGTCTGGACCTGCAACACCTTGGAAAGGCTCGCACAGGCGCTGGCCCCACCCGCCGGACCGGACAAGACCGCCGTAGCACCGCGGAACTCGTTCGCCGACACCAGCGCGCCGTCGCTTTGCATCATCAGCAGCCGGTCTGGGCCCAGCGCCTCTTCCAGTCCGTCGACATAGCGCCGCACCACCGGGGTCAGATAGGCATCGATAAGCGCGGTGTGGCAGCGATCCAAATAGCGGGTCAAGGGGCTGGCTCGGTGACCGCAGATCACCCAATCAAAGCCAATCTGCCGAGCCAGGGCACGCGCCTGCAGCTCATGATCGGGATGGCGCCAGGCATGCATGAAGCTGATCGCGACCGCCTCGATGCCCGCAGACTGCCAATGCAGCATGCGCTCGCGCAGCATCTCCAGGTCCAGCGCCGCCAGCTGCCTGCCTTGCGCGTCCAGTCGCCCAGGGACGCTGGCAACGGCTGCGTACAGCGGTTTGGGCTTGCGTTTGTCGAGCTTGAACAGCTCGGGGCGGCTCTGATCGTCAATCTCCAGCAGATCGACGAAGCCTTCGCTGAGCAGCAGACCGACCTTCGCTCCAGCCCGTTCCAGCAGCGCGTTGGTCGCCACCGTCGTGCCCAGCCGGACCGATCTGATCGGCGCCTTGCGCAAGGGACGCTCGCACGGCCAATCCATCAGCCTGGCGATGCCCTCCAGCACCGCGTCCTGGTACTGTCCGGGCGCCTGACTGAGCAGCTTCAGCGCATGCCGGCCACCCTCGGGATCGATGGCCAGCAGGTCGGTGAAGGTGCCACCGCGATCGATTGCAAAACGCCAGCCAGCCATCCGTCCCTCAGATCATCCTGAGGCCGCCTGCTCCAGATTCGTCGCCGGTTCCCAGATCATGTACAGATCGCTGCGCGCGTAGTGGGAGTCGGGCTTGTTGTTGGGCTGCGGCACAAAGCCCACACTCTCGTACAAAGCGATAGCCGGCCGCAACTTGCGATTGGTTTCCAAGAACAAGCGTTTGCCGCCGCGCTGCTGAAACTCCCTGATCGCCGCATCAATCAGCGCTCGGCCGATGCCCAGCCCTTGATAGTCCTCGTCCACACCCATCTTGCTCAACTCCAGCACGCCCGGGGATTCCACCAGCAGCGCGCAGGTGCCGACCACGACATCGCCGAGCTTGGCAAAGTAGATCTCCCCACCGGGTTCGAGTATCCACTGCTCCGGGTTGGACAGCACCCGATGATCGATCTCCTCGATGTAGAAATACTTCTCCAGCCAGTCCGCATTGAGTCGGTAGAAGTGCTCGCGCAGCTCCGCGGAGAAGGGAACGATGCATAGCTCCGCTGCGGTCGATTGCTGGCACAGGGCGTCGATGCGCTCGCTCAAGCCGTCGTCGAGGATCTGCTCGAAGCTGCCCAGAGTGCTCAACAGGTCGATGCCTGCCGCGTCAGTCTGCTCTTGCAGCGCGTGAGTAATGGCACGCCATATCGGCTTGGCTTGACGAATCTGTCCGCGTCCGAACTCAGACAATCGTAAACGCCTGCAGCGGCGATCGACCGGATCGGCTTGCACTGCCAACAATCCCTCTCGTTCCAGACGTGTAGCCAACTGGCTGATCGCCGAATGGCTCTGCCCTACCTGGGCCGCCACCTCACCGATAGTCAACGGCCCGCGATCGTGAAGGATTCGCAGCAGTGGAAACCATCGCCCCTGGACGGCGAGCGCCTGTTTCCGGTAGCTGGCATCGGCAAGCGCATAGAGGCGATCGCTGAGCGCCTTGAACCGACTACCGAGGGCAACCAGTCCTAGTTCTTGAACGTATTGCATGACCGTCTCAATATATGTAAGTACTTACATAATACGTTACGCACTTCCGATTGCAATCTTCGCGCGCAATCAGCACAACGCTCACGCACCCGGATAAACTCAGAACTGGCCCGCAACCCTCGGAGCGCATCCATGTCAGCTGCCTGCCCGGTTTGCCGCAAAGCCGATCTGAATCCGGTCAAGCTCAGCTACGACCTGCCCGCAATGGGCTGCATGAGCTGCGGCGGCGTGCTGCTGTCGCTGATCCTGTACAGCGATTGGCGAGAACGGCATCCGGCCGAACTACCCGCGACCACTCGCGGCGAAGGCGCCGAACCTGCCGCGATTGAAGACACCAAGAACGCTCTGCTTTGTCCCAAATGCCGCGGCTTCATGACCAAGTATCGGCTGCGCGCAGACGCCAGCAATGTGCTCGATCTATGCGCCCACTGCGATGAGGTCTGGTTCGATCGCGGAGAGTGGTCGCAGGTGGAGGATCTGGCTCTGTCCGGTCAGCTCAGTCGGGTGTTCTCCGAGCGCTGGCAGAAGGACCTGCGCCAGGCTGAGGTTGCACAGCGCGCAGAACAGCGCTATCGCGAGCAGCTGGGCGACGATTATGACGAGATGGCGAAGCTCCGCGAACGCCTGATCGGCCACCCGCGGGCCAAGGAAATCCTGGCCTTCCTGTACACCTCGCAAACCGTGCACAGGTAGTCGGCGCTACTCAAAGCCGTTGGCGAAGATGAACCCGTTCTCAAGCCGCTCCCAGGCGCCGATGTCGAACAAGCCGGTGCGAGCGCGGCCGAGTATGTCGTCTGCCGGCATCTGATCGGCCCTGGCCTGATCGACCGCACCGCTGGTCGCGCCGATTTCGCCATAGAGCGTGGCGAAGGCCACAAATACATCGGCAATACGCGCGTAGTTGCCGGCGAACTGCCCAGTGCCAGGGGTATAGACGGGACGGGTCAATCCGGCAGGCGAAGCCAGCTGCGGATCGGCGATGCGCGCCTGCGCGTCGTCACTGGGATTGACCAACTCTCCGGGATCATCGGGAATGCTCTGACCGCCGTTCCAATACAGGTTGTTGTCGATCTCGAAGCTGGCGGTTTGACCAGGCGGCGTGTCGGAGAAATCCTCCATGGTGGTGGTCGGATCGGACCAGATGTTGTTGTAGAAGCGGATGTTGGCATTGGCAGGATTGGCGCCTTCGGTGTTCAAGCGCATCGCAAACGCGGCCGAGGGCAGATTGCCGCTAATCGTGTTGGCGCGGAACAGCACGTTGGTCACGCCCTTGCAGCCGAAAGCGGCGCGCATCGCATTGCCGCTGTCGCCGAGCATCAGGTTGTTTTCGACGGTGACGCCGTCGGCCTCGAAGTTAGCGGTGCCGTCTTCGCCCAGGAGCAGGAAGTTGGTGCCGGTGTTGCCTTCCCAGTGGAAGAACAGATTGCGCCGCACAACGACGTCCTGACTGCCCAGATACTCGTCGTCGCCGCCGTTGGAGTCCTTGATCACGATATAGCTGGACGTGTTGTTGAGCACCGGCCGACCGGCAGCGGCGAAATCGTTGAAGAAGACGTTGCCTTCGATCAGCACGTCGGCGACTGAGTTGGCATCGATGTGTTCATCGGAACCGGTCTGGTTGTAGAACAGATTGCCAACCACCGAGATCTCGCTGGCGCCGTTGTTGATCTTCAGGATGTCGTTGTTGTAGCTGTCGTGGAGGATGTTGTCGCGCAGCGTGATGCGCCGGGTTTCGCGGTTGAATCCATCCTGGATCTGCACGACCAAGGGCCCCGCCCCCGATCCGCTATGGGCGATATCGAAGCCCTCGATGCTGATCCCTTCGATATTCGCCGAATCGTTGAAAATGGTCAGTACGGTGGAGTCGTGACGTAGCTGCGCCTGATAGGGAATCTCCGAACGGACCGTCACCCCGTTGGCAAACTGGCCGCGGATCCTGATCCGCCCCAGGTAGAGCCCGGGACGAACCAGTATCAACGCGCCGTCGGAGACCTGATCCAACGCATAGGTGATGGTTCGCCAGGGCTGGTTGATGCTGCCGTCGTTGGCCGCGCTGTCGACGCCGTTGGTGGCCACATAGAAAGTCTGCGCGCTGGCCAAGCTGCCGCCCAGGCTCAACCAGACCAGTACTGCGATAGCAAACTGCCAACTCAGCTTTCTCCTGCGCCCCAACATCGCCTCGGTCTCCATTTCAGCCATCCAGCTATAGCCACGGCACCATAGCCGAGCTCGGGACCGGATCGGTGCGATGGCCTGCTATCTTTGCCAACCTGATCTCACAAACGAGTCCCCATGGATCCCGTTTACGCGGTCGCACTGACCTTGATCGTCTACCAGGTGGTGCTGCTGGCCATAGGCTTTTGGGCATCGCGCCGCACTCGCAGCGAGGACGACTTCTATCTGGGCGGGCGCAGTCTGGGCCCGTGGGTGACCGCGATCAGCGCCAACGCCAGCTCCTCGTCGGCGTGGACCCTGGTCGGAGTCAGCGGCGCCGCCTACGCCTGGGGACTGTCGGCGATCTGGCTGCTGGTGGGCGTACTGGCCGGCATGCTGCTGGCCTGGTTCTATGTGGCTCCGCGACTGCGTGCCCAGGCCGAAGGCACCGATTTGACCCTGATTGATTTTTTGTCCGGTCCGCGCGCCCAGCCCGGCGGGATTCGCAATCGGCGCATCGCCGCGATCATCGTCCTGGTCAGCTTCGCCTTCTATGTGTCGGCGCAGTTCTCCGCCGCCGGGCTGGCCTTCGAACAATCGCTGCAAATTGACGCCCGACTGGCGCTGCTGATCGGCGTGGCGATCATCGTGCTCTACACGCTGCTGGGCGGGTTCTGGGCGGTGTCCAGCACCGATCTGCTGCAGGGGCTGCTGATGGCCGCCGCCGCGGTGGTGCTGCCGGTAATCGCACTACTGGCCATCGGTGGTCCGGCCGAACTTTGGCAGGGACTACGCGGCGACCCCGACCCGGCCATCGGCGCGATCACCGGCAGCCACCTGGGTCTGGCCGGGCTCGGATTGGTGGTCGGCTGCATCGCCATCGGCACCGGCCATTCCGGCCAGCCGCACGTGCTCAACCGCTTCATGGCGCTGGGCGATCCCGCGCACATGCGCCGCGCCCAGCTGATAGGCATCAGCTGGACCGCCCTGGTGCTGGCCGGCATGCTGATTGTCGGCTGGAGCGCGCGGATGCTGCTCAGTTCCGACGCGGTCGGCGAAGGCGCACTGTTTGGGGTCGCCCAACAGCTGCTGCCGCCGGTGTCGGCGGGCATCCTGGTTGCCGCCATACTTTCGGCAATCATGTCGACGGCCGACTCGCAGCTGCTGGTCGCAGCATCCTGCGTCACCCACGACCTGCCCAAACGCCCCGGCGGCCCACACGCGCTGCGCTGGGCGCGGCTGACCGTACTGGGCTTGAGCGCGCTGTCGCTGCTGCTGGCCCTGTACGCTCCGCAAAGCGTCTTCGATCGGGTGCTGTTCGCCTGGCACGCGGTGGGCTCGGCCTTTGCGCCGCTGGTGCTGGTGCGGCTGGCCGGCCGCCGCATCCCCGCCGGCTCGGTGACTGCCGTGCTGTTGGTCGGCAGTCTGGGCACCATCGCGCTGAGCCTGTTGCCGAACACCCCGGGCGATTGGCTGGAGCGGCTCGCACCCTTCACCCTGGCGCTGCTGATTGCCGCGAGCACATCCACCAAGAGAGAGCAACGATGAGCGATTGGGACCAGCTGATATTGGCGTCGCGCATGGCCACCGCCGCTGATGACGACTATGGCCTGATCGACGATGCCGCGGTAGGTATCAAGGACGGCGTGATCTGTTTTGCTGGAGCGCGCGCCGACCTGCCTGGCACTCCGCAGCAGCTGTCCACCTCTGTATTGGAGATGAGCGACGGGCTACTGACGCCGGCGCTGATCGACGCCCACACCCACCTCGTATTCGCCGGGCGCCGAGCAGATGAGTTCGAACGTCGGCTGGCCGGCGAAAGCTACGCGCAGATAGCCGCCAGCGGCGGCGGCATCCGAGCCAGCGTTGCCGCCACCCGTGCAGCCAGCGCCGAGGAACTGCTCGCCGTCAGCCTGCCTCGCGCGCAGGCACTGGCCGCCGACGGCGTCGGCACTTTGGAAATCAAAAGCGGCTATGGACTCAATCTGGAGTCCGAGCGCAAGCAGCTGCAGTGCGCCCGTGCGATAGGCAAACACACCGGCCAGCGGGTACGCACCACGTTTTTGGGCGCGCACGCGCTGCCGCCGGAGTATCAGGGCCAGCCCGATGCCTATCTGGAGCTACTCCGCGTCGAAGTGCTGCCCCAGCTGGCCGCTGAAGGGCTGATCGACGCCATTGATGCCTACTGCGAGCATCTGGCCTTCTCCGCAGAGCAGCTGCGGCCGCTGTTCAGCGCCGCGGCAGACCTGGGCATCCCGGTCAAACTGCATGCCGATCAGCTCAGCGATTGCGGCGGAGCTGCTCTAGCCGCCGAGTTTGGTGGACTGTCCGCCGACCACCTGGAGTACACCGGTGCCGCAGGCATCGCCGCGATGGCTCAAACCGGTTGCGTGGCGATGATATTGCCGGGCGCCTACGTGGTGCTAGGCCAGGATACGCCGCCGCCGATTGCGGCACTGCGTGAGGCCGGCGTACCGATGGCGGTGGCCACCGATCTCAATCCCGGCTCCTCACCGCTGCTTTCGGTGCGCGCAGCTATGCACTTGGCCTGTGCCGAGTTCGGCATGACTCCGACAGAGGCTTTTCTGGGCGCCACGCGAATCGCAGCGCGCGCGCTAGGGCTGGAACAGCGCAGCGGGTCGCTCGAGGTCGGCAAATCCGCCGACCTGAGCTGGTGGGCGCTCGAGCACCCAGTGGAACTGTCCTATTGGCTGGGCGGCGCTCCCGTTCGCGGCCTGTGGATGCGCGGGGAGCGGCTGCCAGGAAGCCCCTAGCCTTAAATCTGATTAGGCTGGCTGCTGCTTGCCGGCTTGAGCCAGCTTCTGCGCAATGGCGCGCTTGAGATTCGCCGGACGCGTGTTGCCGTGGGTACCGCGATAGGTCTTGCCGCGCTTGGTGCGACGATCACCCTTGCCCATGTATCTTTCCTTACAGTGATTGGTAGCCCTTCAGTCTAGCAGCAACTATGGGCTGACCGCTCGGCGCAAGCAGATTCGGCAAGATCACCGCGGCGCCCGCAACAGTGGCTGTCCATCCAGCCAGCGGGAACCGAACGGAGCGTCGGCGTCTCGCCAGCATCGCCCCTGATCTCCAACCAACAGCCAACTGCATGCCGGCAGGATGCCGGCGCTCCTCGTGTAACAATCCGCTTTTTGCCTCAGCAAGTGAGTTGATGTCAGCCAAGCCAAGCGCCAAGGTCAGCGCCCATAGCGGCGCCGAAGTGAAGTCTCTGCTGTCCGAACTGGCCGAACTGCGCATCGCGGTGTTCCGCGAGTGGCCCTATCTGTACGCCGGCGATCTGGCCTACGAGCAGGAATACCTGAGTGTCTACGGGCAGTCAGCGGGCAGCGTGTTCGTGATTGCACGTGATGCCGACAGCGACCAGGTGGTGGGTTGTGCCACCGGCATGCCGCTCAACGATGAGGCCGACAGCTTCAAACGCCCCTTTGTCGATCTGGGCGTCAATCCGGCAACGATCTACTACTTCGCCGAGTCGGTGCTGCTCCCCGCCTATCGCGGTCTGGGTATCGGCCACCAGTTCTTCGACCACCGCGAGGCGCAGGCGCGCGCCTGTAGCGGCGTCACCCACTCCGTTTTCTGCGCCGTCGATCGCGAAAGCGACGATCCGCGCAGGCCACCAGAGGCCCGTGAACTGGGCCCGTTCTGGCGCAAGCGCGGCTATCAGCGCGCTGGCCATCTGCATGCCGAGCTGGAATGGCCGGAGATCGATGAAGGCGACCCTACTAGCGCCGGCGATTCGATCAAGCACCGCCTGACTTTCTGGACCCGACCGCTGAACGGAGTGCGCTCGGCGTGGGAGCTCGGGGGCTAACCGAGGCCACATGCCGCCGTTGCCCTTGCTCATGCTTTACCTCAGCCCTAGGCCCTCAGCCCTCTGCCCTCCCAACAAGGCATACTTCCCCCTTCATCGATCTGGGGAGGTTGATCCATGAGCGTGTCGCAGCACGGAATGTGGTCGTCGAAACTGGGCTTTTTGCTCGCCGCGGTGGGCTCGGCGGTCGGCCTGGGCAATATCTGGCGTTTCTCCTACGTCACCGCCGAGAATGGCGGCGGCGCTTTCGTGCTGATCTACCTGGCCGCCATCGTCATCGTCGGGCTGCCGGTGATGATTGCCGAGGTGATGCTCGGTCGTGCCGGTCGTCAAAGCCCGATTCACACCGTCGCCACCCTGGCACGCGAATCCAAGGCCTCCACCGGCTGGGCCTGGATCGGCTGGTCGGGACTGATCTGCGGCATGTTGATCCTGTCCTTCTATTGCGTCATCGCCGGTTGGACCCTGAGCTACGGCACCACCTATCTGCTCGGCTTGTTTACCGACGGACCGGCGGTCAGCGATGCCGGCGCCCATTTCGGCGCGCTCACCTCCAGCACCGGCCAGCTGTTGTTCTGGCACTTCCTGTTTGTAGCCCTCACTGTCTTCGTGGTTGCGCGCGGGGTAGAGAAAGGTATCGAGTCGGCAGTCCGATTGATGATCCCGTCGCTGTTCCTGATCCTGATCGCGCTGGTCATCTACGGCATGACCAGCGGCCATTTCATGCAGACGCTGAACTATCTATTCCAGCCGGATTTCTCCAAGGTCACCGGGCAGACTCTGATTGCCGCCCTGGGCCAGGCCTTTTTCTCGCTCAGCCTGGGCATGGCCGGGCTGATGGCCTACGGTGCCTACGTGCCGGACAAGGCCTCGCTGCCCAGACTGTGCGCGCTGATCTGCACCGCCGACACGGCAGTGGCGCTGCTGGCGGGATTGGCCATCTTCCCCATCGTCTTCGCCTTCGCCCTGGATCCGCACACTGCCGGCCCCGGACTGGTGTTTGTCGCCCTGCCCACCGCGTTCGCGCAAATGGGCTGGGGCGATCTGTACGGGCTGGCCTTTTTCACTCTGCTTGCCTTTGCCGCCTGGAGCTCGACCATCTCGCTGGTCGAGGGTGGCACGGCCTATCTGGTCGAACAGGGCCTGAGCCGCCCGGTCGCGGCTGTCGCGCTGGGTGGCGGCGCCGGAACGCTGGGCATCCTCAGTGCGCTGAGCTTCACCCACCTCAAGGACGTGTCGCTGTTCGGCCGCAATCTGATGGACAACATCGATTTCGTCGCCAGCAACGTGCTGCTGCCTCTGGGCGGACTGGGTATAGCCGTGTTCGCCGGCTGGATCCTGAGCGAGAAGCTGCGCCACGAGCAGCTCGGCGGGCTCAGCGCCGCCACCTACACGGTCTGGCTGACCCTGGTGCGCTACGTGGCGCCGCTGCTGATCGGACTGATTTTCTTGAGCAGCATCGGGCTCATCTAGCTGCACGCTGTCCACCCAGAGCCTCCATCACGCGCAGCGCCCCACACCGGTTCGGGGCGTTGCGTGGACCTGTAGCCGCCTGAACTGCCAACCAGTTCACCCTTCAGGCACCACGTTGCCGCCCAAGGGCTCGCGCACGTCGTTTCCAGATCAGCGCCTCGTACTGACCGATGACACCGCATGCAGCGGTGCTCTCTACTCAACTACGACGAGGAAATGACATGAACATTCGCACTATCGCTCTGCCCAAAACCCTGCTCATCGGCGCCGCCCTGACCGCCTCCGCGGCCAACGCAGCCACCATCTACGACAACCAGACCATCACCCAGATTGCCGCCGGTGGCGCCTACAACGGCGATGTGGTGATCCAGCTCAGCAGCCATTCGACGATGAGCAAGCCGGCCTGTTCCAGCGATGGCACCTGGTCGCTGCGCTTCGACGGCACCACCGATGCCGGCAAGCAAGCCTTCTCGATGGCGATGCTGGCGCAGAGTGCTGGCGCCAAGGTCGCGGTCTCCGGTGAAGCCTTCTGTTTGGGCGGCATCCAGCAGCTGCGCTGGATCCGTTTGAAGTAGCCCAAACCCTACGGAGCAAGACTATGAACAGCATTCCAAGAAGGGCGGCCGCAGCGCCGCCCAGGCATCGACCAGTCCGCGCCGCACGGTGTTTGCTCGGTCTGAGCTTGGCGGTGGCAGCCACTGCATCGGTTGCCGGCCCATGCAACATCTCGCCGCTGAACACCCAGTTCGTCGAGAAAGCCAGCCCGGGAATCTACACGCCCGCCTTCATCGACTACATGGCCACCAACATGGCCTTCTCCAACGTCAAAGGTTATGTGCTCACTTTGACCAACCGGGAAGGCGACACTGTGGCCAGGATTACCCAGGGCCTGGCCCGCACCAGCTGCGATCCAGGCGGGCAGCGCAATTTCACCGCCAGCACCGAAACCCCCTGGGGCAGCGTCAGCAAGCTGATCACCACGGCCGCCGCGATCAAGGTCGCCAGCAGCTTTGGCGCAGACCTGGACAGCTCCATCGTCAACTTCCTGCCCTATCGCTGGCGTTCGCACGTGCATCCGCGCTTTGCCGTCGGTGAGGACGGTTCCGGACCGGTGACCCTGCGCATGATGCTGCAGCATCGAGGCGGATTCCGGCATTCCTCCTGCGGCGGTCGCGATATCAAGACGCGACTGATCGACGGCGACAGCGCGGCCTGCACCAGCGGCGATCCGCCCGCAGTGGGCACTCGCAGCTACTCCAACATGCTCGGCATCTTTCAGATCCTGATGGCCTACATGTACTCACCGCAGCTGATGCAAACCTTCGAGCTCAACGCGGCCGGCTACAACACTGCCGACTACGACGCCTACCTGCAGATGGTCACCAACAACAGCTATCGAGGGCTGGTCAACTCGCAGCTGTTCGCGCCGATCGGCATCACCGGGTCGTGCAATATGGCCGAACTGGTCGCCGCCAACCCGACCGGCAACTACATTCGCTGGTATGACAACGCCAGTGATACCAGCGGCACGCTGCCTCCGGATCAAAATCACACCTGTGCCTCAGGCGCGTGGATCCTGTCCAGCACGGAGATGAGTTCGCTGCTGTATCAGCTCAAACACACCAGCAACGTATTGAGTCCGGAGGACTATGCGCTGATGGAGGCCGGCAGCAGTGACAGTCTGGGCTGGTGGCGCAGCGACTGGACCATGGGTACCAGCTACTCGCACAACGGTCAGTGGGGCGGCACGCGCGCCGAGGTGCGCAGTCTGCCCGGCGGTTTCATCGCCACGCTGGTGATGAATTCGGCCAACTTCGCGGGCTCACTGCTCAATGCCGGCTTCAAGCAGGCTCGGGTGGTCGGGATTGCCCACGCGGTTAGTGCAACCCACTTGCCCAACGGTGTCCTTTAGGCACCGCGCATCCGCCCGTGATGAGCAACAGCCTGGCAACCCTTGGGGGTTGCCAGGCTGTCGGTTGAAGCGCTCGGACTAGGGCGCAGCGCGCTGAACAATGCGAACGCCGAAGGCGCTTTGCGGCGGCTGCAGCGGATCGAAGGCGTCGTGAGCGACCACGTAGCCGCCATCGGGAGCCGCGACCAGATCGAACTGAGGGATGCTGAAGGGCTGTGCGTTGTCCCAGTAGGGCAGATCCGGTTGAGCAGTGGCTACACCCTGGGCGTTGTAGGCGACCACGTTCAGCTCCTGGACGCTGGAAACGCTGGGATAAACCGATACCACGCGGCCGTCATTCAATATGGCGGTATCGGCGAGTTGCGCCTCGTGAGCAGGATTGGCCGTGGAAACGGCATAAACGAGGCCTCCCGAAGCGTTCAGTCGGACCATTTCGTTGTAGCTCAAGGACGGAAATCCGAAGACGCCGGCAACGCCGTCGTTACTGATTCCCAGTCGCGCCGGAGCATTGCAGATGACCGGAGACACGCCGCCATAGATGACACTGCCCACAGCTGCGCCGGCCGGCACTCGCGCCAGTTCGCAGACATCACCAGCGGGATTGCCGTCGACGTTCACTGCCAGATACTGAGTGCCATCCGCAGCCGAGCCCGTTCCGGCCATGGTCACATCCGTACCGTCGGTGATATCGACCTGCCGCGTGTTGGTCAGCGTCCCGGCGGCACTGTAGGTGAAGCTGACGATCTGAAAGTCTCGGACCCCCTGAGGCATGGACATGCCGCTCGGGTACTCGGTCACGAAGCTGACGGTGGCGTTACCTGCAGCATCCACATCGAGCTGAGAACGCTGAAAGGTTGAAACCGGACTACGTGAGAGCGTCTTGGTCCAAAGCAGTACACCGGAGGCCGAGTAGCGCTGCAGCTGCGTGTTCTGCCGTATCGGCAAATGCAGCGGTACCGCGCGCAGAACGACGGCGCCACCGGAGGCAAGGGGCGCAGCTGCCTTGATCACCGATCCATAGTTGGGCTGGCTGATCAGGGTCTGCAGGCTGCCGAGATCGTCGTAGATCGCCACCTTGCGATCGTTGCTTTCGTTGGCACGCACCGATACCAGGTCGCCGGCCGTACGCAGCTCCGAACGCAGCGCCGTGGTGCCGAACAGGTCGGTAGCCACGGTCATCGGCACGTGGCTGATCACCCCGGAGGAGTCGAACCCATAGAGCAGCAAGGTCCGGGCTTCACTGCCGTCGTCATCGGCAAGTGCCAGTCGATAGTTGCCCTGATTGTCGAAAGCGGCCTGCCCCTGCGTTTGCGCTACCGGCATCCGCAGCACGTTGCCGTCGCCTTCGGGGCTGAGCAAAAAAGCCGTCCATGCATGCGCCGGAGTAGCCGCAGCAACCCCAAGCGCCAG